>JBBQIZ010000228.1:0-6377 GCA_038325425.1 Chthoniobacterales bacterium | reverse complement strand
GGTCGGCCACTGGTCGAGGATCGGCCCCTCGACCTCCAGCCAGCGATAGGCCACGCCCGGCTGCCCGTCCTTCTCCGCGAGCGGATTGTGAAACCCGCCGGGATTGCCGGGGCGCGAGCGGAAGAGCCGCGCGGCGTCGGGCCGGATCATCTCGCCCGCGAGCAGCCAGAGATCGAGTTCATACACGCCGGGCTCGGGCGTGATGTCGAAGGCCCCGAGCTTGCGCACCTGACGGGGCGGCATTTCGCCATAGACATTCACCGGCTCGCGCGTCCGGCCGGCGGAAAGATTCGTCCGGCTCGGCCGCCACCATTTGTTGGGACTCTCCGGTCCGGCCCAAAAACTGTAGGCGCTGAGCCGCACCTTGTAGCGGCCGGCGATCGGCGCCTGGAAGCTGGTGAACCGCATCTCGATCGGCTCGTAATTGCTCGCCACCACGCCCATCGCCTCGAGCTCGCGCTTCGCCGGTTCGGCTTTGCCGACGGTCATCGGCCCGGTGCCTTCGAGCGCCGGGATGTCCGCCTCATTGCCGAGCAGCGGGAACGTCGCGCGCTCCGGGCTGCGGTTGAATTCCGAGAACTTCACCTTCCGCGCGAAGTAGGCATCCTCCCGCGCATAATAGCGCCGCACCTTTTTCTCCGGTTTGGAGAGGTGCTGCGCCAGCACCTCGCGCAGCGCGTAATCCGCCGCGCCGAGATACTGCGCCATCTGCACGTGCGAGACATCGAGCGCCTCGCCGACTTTGTTGAAGCGATGCGCCTCGCCGTCTTCGGGCAGCATCACCTTCACCTGCAACCACGGCGCGCCGAGCAGATCGCGCAGGGTGTTTTCATACTCGTAGCGGTTGAGCCGGCGCCAGGTGGAGCGGCCTTCGGTCTCCGTCCGCGCGCGATCCGCGGTCGCCAGCGTGGTCGCGAGCTTCTGGAGAAAAGCGTCCGCCTCAGCCGGCTTCGGCTGCTCGCGTTTCTTCGGCGGCATCTCGTGCTCGGCCACCCGGTCGTACACCGTGACCCACTTCGCAAAGGCCTTCGGGTCCTTGAGATCGAAAGAGAGCGCATCGAGATCCAGATTGCCCTTCTTCTCGTCCGCATCGTGACACTGCACGCAGTGGTTTTCGAGAAACGGCGCCACATCCGCCGGCGCCGCCGCCCGCAGCAGGGCGGTTCCGGATAGCAGGCACAAGGCGGTGAGTAGGCGGAGGGAAAAGAGCATACGAGAGTCGGCGGAACGCAGGATAGACTCCGCGGGTAACGCTTTCTTTGCAACGTCCGGCCGCGAAACCGGAGAATCCGCGGCCGACGACGACGCCCACCGGCTTCCCCTGCCCCGTCCCTAGCTCGCTTGGGGCGGTTGGATGGCCTGCGCTGCGAGCCCGATCCCGAGCTGCCCGCCGATCTTCTTCCGCAGTTCGCGCTGGATCGTTTCGACCTTGAGGTTGGCATTGATGATCTCGAAGCCAAACTCCTTCTGCATCTTCGTAAACTCCGCCTGGAGCATGCGCTGGAACTTCACAAAACTGGAAAACATGTCGCGCGACAAACCGAGGTCCATGCCGCTTTCCCAATAGTCCAAGGTGCTGTTCTTCTGGAAGTTACGATCGACGAGCTGCGCAGCGCTGACCCGGAAATAGAACACGGCGTCGGGCACGATGGCCGGGCTGTAAAGATTCCGCGTCCAGGCGCGATCGGCGCCGCGGGCGAGATCGCGCGCCATGAGCGTGTAGATATAGCGATCCGCCAGGACGATGAAGCCGGCGCGCAAGGCGGGGATGATCTCGTGGATGAGCTGGTCGAAGAAGTCCGTCGCGTAGAAGAGCGACATCGTGGTGTTGGTGAGCACGTTGCCTTGTTTGGCGTCTTCGAGCTCCTCGGCGACGAGGTTCGAGCGCCGCAGGCCCATGTGTTTCACGGCGTAACCCTTCGCTTCCAGCCAGGCACTGAGCATCCCGATTTGCGTCGAGCGACCGGAGCCATCCGCGCCTTCGATGGCGAAGAGTTTGCCGGAAAATTTCGCCTCGCGGACCTCGGGCAGCTTGCGGCCGAAAAAGGGTCTGTCCTTCAGTGGCATGGGCGGCGGCGGAAGGCGGGCAGGTCGATCTTCTGGCGGATGAATTCCCGCACTTTGGCCTGCTGTATGTGAATTTCTTCAGTAGCATCGAAGACCGTGAAGCCGAACTTTTCCTGCATCGCCTCGTATTCGGCGAAGACCTTGCCCTGAAACATGCGGAAGCTCTCGTAAGGGTCGGTGCTCCAGCCCATGTCGAGTCCGGCCTCGTGGTATTTCAGCGCCGGGCGGCCGTCGAGGATGCGGTTGAGCGAGACCTCAAGCGGTGCGCGGAAGTAAAAGGTGATGTCGGGATGGACCGCGAAGCTGTAAAGCTGCTCGACCCAATCGCGATCGACGCCGCGAACGGCATCCCGCGCCAGCGCAGTGAAAATGTAGCGATCGGCGAGCACGAGGTAGCCAGCCCGAAGCAGCGGGAGAATCTGGCGCTCATACCGGTCGGCGAAGTCGGTGGCGTGGATCAGCGAAAACGTCGTCGGCGTGAGGAGTTGGCGCTTCTTGCCTTTGGTCGTCGATTTCTTCACGAGGATGGACGAATTCCACTCGGTGAAAAAGACGCGATAGCCTTCGAGTTCGAGCCAGCGTTTCACGAGGTAAATCTGGGTGGACTTTCCCGAGCCATCCAAGCCCTCGACAGCGAGCAATTTTCCGGTGTAGTTGCGTTTCGGGGAAACCACGGGTGCCATATCCGGGAAAGCCCCCCGGAATGCAACCGAAAATTCTGAATGTCCGCTTCGTATTTATACCCAAACTCCACGCCGTGAACAACTTGTGAACATGAACGACCTCATCGCCGCCGCCCGTGACGTGCGCGAACGCGCCTACGCGCCCTATTCGCATTTCGCCGTTGGCGCCGCCCTGCGGACGAAAAGCGGTCGGGTTTTCTTCGGCTGCAACGTCGAGAACCTCTCGTTCGGGTTGACGATTTGCGCCGAACGCAACGCCGTCTTCGCTGCCGTCGCGGCCGGCGAGCGCGACTTCGAAGCCATCGCCATCGTCGCCGACTCGAAGGAACCAGTCACCCCTTGCGGGGCCTGTCGGCAGGTGCTCGCCGAATTCGGCCTCGACCTCGCCGTCTGCTCCGCCAACCTTGAGGGTGCGACCTACGAATCCACGATCCGGGAGCTGCTGCCGCGAGCGAAGGAAGGGATTTTAGGTTCGTGAATCGCACCCTTGACCGAGCTAGCTGGACATGATCACGTCCAACCATGAAGGCCATCAGCTACACCGCCGCGCGTGAAAACCTCGCCCAAACGATGGCGTCGGTCTGCGAAGATCACACGCCAATTGTCATCACCCGCAATCGGGATCAGGCCGTGGTGATGATGTCGCTTGCGGATTACGAGGCACTGGAAGAAACGGCCTATCTTTTGCGGAGCCCGAAAAATGCGCGTCGTCTCTTGGGTGCCATCGCCCAACTGGAGGCGGGCCAGGGCGTGGAACGTGGGGCTGACTTGGTGGGATGAAGCGGAAGCTCTTGTTTTCTGATGCAGCTTGGGAGGACTATTTGCACTGGCAGGAGGCCGACCGGGCGATGCTGCGCCGAATCAATCAAGTCATCAAAGATATCTTGCGCAGCCCGAACGAAGGCATAGGCAAACCGGAACCGCTCAAGCATCAACTTGCGGGCTGGTGGTCGCGGCGCATCACCAGCGAGCATCGCTGTGTTTACCGAGCGACGGATGACACCATCGAAATCGCCGCGCTTCGTTATCATTATTGAAGCTGCTCCCGCCTTTTCTCTTTTTCGTTCCACGTAGAACATGTTCACTTATCCAAAGACCTACGACGTCATCGTCATCGGTGCTGGGCATGCCGGGATTGAGGCGGCAAACGCGGCAGCCCGGCTCGGTTGCCAGACGCTGATGCTCACCCAGAACCTCGATTCAGTCGGGCAGATGTCGTGCAACCCCGCCATCGGGGGACAGGCCAAGGGGCAGATGGTGCGCGAAATTGACGCGTTGGGCGGCGTGATGGGGCTGAATACCGACGCCACGAGCATCCAGTTCCGCATGCTCAACGCGAAGAAAGGTCCGAGCGTGCGGTCGCCGCGGGCGCAGTGTGATAAGAAGGCGTATCAGTTCCGCGCCAAGGCGGTGCTGGAGCGCACCCCGAATCTCGACCTCAAGCAGGGCAACGTCGTGCGCATTCTCGTCGGCGACGACGGCGCGTGTGGCATCGAGACGAATCTCGGACTTCGGGTCGAGGGCCGATCGGTGATCATCACCACCGGCACCTTCATGCGCGGACTGCTCCATGTCGGGCTGCAAAACCAGGCGGGCGGGCGAATGGGCGACAGCTTCTCCACGCTCAGCGATTCCCTGCGCGACCTGGGCTTTGAGGTCGGGCGCTTCAAGACCGGCACGCCGTGCCGACTGCACGGTAAAACCATCGATTTCTCGAAGTGCGAGCGGCAGGACGGCGACCAACCGCCTCTGCCCTTCACCTACCTGCCAGAGGAACTCACCCGAGAACGCAACGACATCTTCTCCCTGAACCACTGGCGCGACGGAGTGTTCCACATGGAACAACTCCCCTGCTGGATCACTGGCACATCGACCGCGACCCACGAATTCATCCGCGCCAACCTCGACAAATCCCCGCTCTACACCGGGATGATCGAAGGCGTCGGGCCGCGCTATTGCCCGTCGATCGAGGACAAAGTGGTGCGCTTTGCGGAAAAGGAGTCGCACCAGGTATTCCTCGAACCCGAGGGGCGGCACACCGAGGAATATTACGTCAATGGTGTCTCGACCAGTCTGCCGATGGAGGTTCAATACGCCTTCATCCGCAGCATCCCCGGCCTTGAAAGCGCCGAGATCATGCGCCCCGGCTACGCCGTCGAATACGACTACTGCCCGCCCGCCCAGCTTTTCCATACGCTGGAGACGAAGCGCGTCCCGCGCCTCTATTTCGCCGGACAGATCAATGGCACCTCGGGTTACGAAGAAGCCGGCGCGCAAGGGCTGATCGCGGGCGCAAATGCCGCGCTCAAAGTGCTGGGTTGCCCCGAACTCGTGCTCGGCCGGGCCGACGCCTATATCGGCGTGCTAATCGACGACCTAGTGACCAAAGGCACGCCGGAGCCTTATCGAATGTTCACCAGCCGGGCTGAGCATCGTCTCCTCCTCCGTCAGGACAACGCCGACGTGCGCCTCACGCCTGTCGCGAAACAGCACGGCCTGGTCAGCGCAACGCGTTGGGCGAAGATGCAGGCCAAACTCTCGGATCTCCAGCGCCTGCGCGAACACGCCGCAACCGCGAACCACGCCGGCGTGAAGGTCGCGCAATGGCTGCGGCGTCCGCATAATGTCGCTCCTGCGTTACCCCAGACGGCCCGCGGTACGTTCATGGCCGAGCTGTGGGAAGCCGTCGAGATCGAGCTGAAATACGAGGGTTACATCGTCCGGCAGGAAGCCTCGGTTGAAAGACTGCGCGGGAACGAGGCCAAGCGCATCCCGCAGCAACTCGACTACCAAGCCATCTCCGGTCTGCGGGCGGAGACGCGGCAGAAACTGGAAAAGGTCCGCCCGGAGACGCTCGGCCAAGCCTCCCGGATCAGCGGCGTGACTCCGGCGGACCTGGCGCTGCTTGCGGTGCATCTCGCACGATAATCGCACGCAGGCGAAATCGCCCGCCTGGTTCCGGCGCTCTTTCGGGAGTGTGCCACCTGACGCTGTGCGCCCATCACTTCCTCGGTAATCAGCTACCGCCTCGCACCGGCCCCATGCTTGGTGAAATCTGCGGTCGGCGCGACATGACTCTCCTGCCGCATTTGCGCCATGGCGTCGCACAAGTCCGCAGCGGTGGCCGCAAATCTCGCCGCCGAGTTGCACCACGAAGTCGCCGCCCGGCATGTGGGATCAGCCCGCGAGTTCCGCGTGCGCCCGGCGCAGACCTTCGAGTAACTGCCTCCAGTCCTCGCGAGTCGTCGTCCAGCCGCTGCTGAAGCGCAGCACATGTGAAGCTTCTGACGTAACTCCCATCGCTGCAAGGACATGCGATTTTTTTTCGTTGCCGCTTGCGCAGGCCGAGCCCGTCGAGACGGCGAAACCGAGCTTGTCCAGTTTGACCACCCAGCGCTGGCGACAGTTCGCCAGTTCTGGCATCACCGCGGAAACCGTGTTCCAAAGCCGTTCCGCGGCTGATCCGACGATCTGCGCGCCGGGCAAGGCGGCGATCAACTCGCGCTCGAACTCCGCGCGCCAGGTCCACCGCTCGGAGGGCTGCGCTCCCGCGCCGCCCAAACGTTCGGCGGGGAGAGCGGGGAGGGGCCGCGCAGGAGCGCGGCCCTCCGACTGTTCCAGAGCCGC
>JBBQIZ010000227.1:0-6390 GCA_038325425.1 Chthoniobacterales bacterium | reverse complement strand
GGCGTGACGATCGCGTAAAAGAATGCGGCGTGAACGCCAATGGCGGCAGCGTTCAGCCACGGAAACTGAAACTGCGTGCCGATCAGGACCACGGGCGCGCCAAAATTCGCGGCCACCAACCACGGGCGAATCCATGATTTGGGAGGCATTGGAGCGGACACGGGCGCGGAGCATAGACGCTGCTTTGCGCGACCGGCCACGCTTTCTTTTCGAGCGGGCATCCGGCCGCGATCTGGCGCACGTTGCGATTGAGCCGAGCTTCTCCACGTGTACTCTCCCGCCCACTCATGAACGAAATCTACGACGTCGCGATCATCGGAGGCGGCCCGACGGGCAGCACCGCCGCGGGCCTGCTCGCCCAAGCCGGGCGGCGCGTCATCGTGCTCGAACGCGAAAAATTTCCCCGCTTTCACATCGGCGAATCGCTCCTGCCCTACAGCATGCCGGTCTTCGATCGGCTCGGCGTCCGTGAGGAACTCGACCGCACTGCGCAGCCCAAGTACGGCGCGGAGATCATCACCGCCTGCGGCACGCGGCATCTGCGGTTTCATTTTCGCAACGGCTTCCGCCTCCAGCATCACCGCTCTTATCAGGTCACGCGCGCGACGTTCGATAAGCTGCTCCTCGACAACGCCGCGGCCAAAGGCGCGGAGGTGCGCGAGGAAACGGGCGTGGCGGGCGTGGATTTCGCCGAGGATGTCGTGACCGTGCGGCTGGCCGGTAAGGATGGTGGCTCGATCCAGGCGCGTTACGTGATCGACGCCAGCGGGCGGAATACGGTGATCGGCCAGCAGCAGCGGTTGAAGAAGAACTATCCCGACCTCAACAAGTTCGCAGTCTTCGCGCATTACGACCACGTCCGCCGCGAACCCGGCGACGACGGCTGCACGCTGACCCGGATGATCCGCTCCAAGGACCGCTGGTTCTGGGTCATCCCGCTGAGCGACACGCGAACGAGCATCGGCATGGTCACGGACACCGCGACGTTCAAAGCGATGAAACTGTCGCCCGAAGAAGCGCTGGAAAGCAGCTTCGCCGAGCAGCCGCACTTCCAGGAAATCCTCGAAGGCGCCGAGCGCGTGACCCCGGTTTATTCGACCGGCGACTACAGCTACCGCAACACCAGCCTCGTCGGGCCGCGCTGGATGCTCGCGGGCGACGCCGCGGGATTCATCGATCCGGTTTTCAGCACCGGCGTTTTTCTCGCCATCGCTTCCGGCGAACAATGCGCCGACGCCATCGATGCCGCGCTGACCAAACCGGCGCGCGGGCCGAAGCTTTTCGCCGCCTATGAAAAGCGGCTCAACCGCGTGATGGACCTCTACCTGCGCTTCGTCACTTCGTGGTATCAGCACGAATTCATCGAAGTCATCAGCCAGCCGACCGCGCGCTTCCAGCTCCCCGCCGCGGTCAACGCCGTGCTCGCCGGGAACATTAACGGCGGCTTTTCCATCTGGTGGCGGATGCAGCTCTTTTACCTCGTCGTGTATCTGCAAAAATTCGCCACGCTCGTCCCGCGGCTCACGCTCGTCCCCGCACCGAAGACCGATCCCGCCCCCGCATGCGTTCGCTGATCGCTGGCGCCGCGCTGGCCATGATGGCGCTCGTCACCGGATGCCAGACGCCGCGCACATTCGCCACGCCGGAAGCATCGTGGAAGTCGCACATCGGCCAGCTCAAATACGATTCCGGCGAACGCACGCTCGTCGGTGAAGTCATCGTCACGCGCTCGGCGCCGCAGGAGTTCCAGCTCGAGTTTCTCAAAGGCGGCAGCTTTCGCCTGCTGAAGCTCTGGATGTCCGGCAGCGATGCGCGCGCGGAAGGGGTGCTGGCCCGCGGTTCGTGGCAGGGCGCGCTCGATCGGGCTCCGGACCATTTGCAGACGTGGGTGCAATTGCCCGCGATCTTCGCCGCAACGGATGCGGGACAACGCCAGTGGACTGCGGCCGGCGTATCCGTCGAGATCCAGGCGACCGGCAAAACCATCGACCAAATCCGCGTGCGCGCGCTCAGCTCGGACGAAGAATTCGTCTTCCGCTTCCAGCCCTGAGGCTCATCCGCTGCACGCATGAGGCTGTCCCGCACGTTCGCCCGCATCGTCGTCCATCATCGCCACGCGCTCTTCGGCGCGGTCGCGTTGCTCGTCATTTTGGCGGTGCTGGTCATCGGCTGGCGGGTACGGTTTGCGTCCGATGTCCTCGATCTCCTGCCGCAGCATTTCGAAGCGGTGCAAGCGTTCAAGACCTTCGACCGCGAGTTCAGCCAGGCGCGCGAGTTGACCTTCGGCCTGCTCGATGAAACCGGCACGGTCGATCTCGACGCGTTCACCGAGCATTTCGCAACCGCGTTGCGCGCCGAACCTTGGGTCGAGCGGGTCATGGATCGCTCGCCGATGGAGTCACCCGACGGGCTGGAGGGCGTGCGGATCCTTGCCCTGCCGCTGCTGCTCAATCTCGCGCCAGAGGACTTTGATCGAGCGCTACAAAAGCTCGCGCCGGAGCAAATGGCCGCGCGACTGGGCAAACTGCGCGCGGGCCTCGAAGCCGGCTCGCCCAAAGCCGAGTTCGAGTTGGAGTCCGACCCGCTCGGCCTGATCGCACCCGCGCTCCTGCCACTCTCGAAATCATTCTCCATCGAGCAAACGCGCCCGCTGGTTTCGCCCGACGGCACGCTGCGCATCGTGCTCGTAAAAACGAACCAGCCCGATCTCGGCGCGGCCGCGTGCCAGGCAATCATGCGGCAGGTCGAAGATTTCCAGCGGCGCGTCGTGGAGGAATGGAGCGGACCCGCGCCGCAGATCCTCGTCACCGGCCGCACGCCGTATGTCGGCGAGCTTTCGCTGACCATGCGCGGCGACGTCCTCTCGACAGTGGCCAGTTCCATCGGGCTGGTCACACTCCTCTTTTTTGTCGGGTTCCGGCGGCTGCGGCCACTCGTGGCCATCGTCGCGGTGCTCGTCGTCTCCTGCATCCTGAGCGTCGCGTTTGGCGCCGTCGCGCTCGGGGAATTGAACATCATCACCATCGGCCTTTGCGCCATCCTCATTGGTCTCGGGGTCGATTGCGGGATGATGTATTACGGCGTTTATGCGCAGGAGCGCGGCCACGGCGCGACCCACGAGGACGCCATCGCCACCGCCATTCACGATCACGGCTGGGGCGTGTTCTTCGGGGCGTTAACGACCGCCGTCGCATTCCTGTGCTTTCTTCGCAGCCAGTCCACCGGCTTCGAACAACTCGGGGTGCTCATCGCCGTCGGCATTCTCGCCGTCGGTATTTTCATGACGACGCTCTTCTTCGCGCTCCTCGGCCGTCGATGCCAACCGCCGGCGAGCGACTGGCTGTGGCGGGCGGGCCAGCGCTTCGTGGCGTCCGTCTGGCGGGCACCGCGGGCGTATTTTTTGATCGCCGCGACGATCCTCGTCGCCAGCGCAATCTTCGCCCTCGCGCCCGTTGGCCGACTGCAGTTCGACGCCAATCCAAAATCGCTGGAGCCGCCGCACAGCCGCGCCGGCACAGCATTGCGGACCATTCAGGCGAAAATGCCGATCGCCGCCGAGCCCGTCATCGTCCTCCTGCAAAACCCCAGCGCAGAAGGTCTGCACGCAGGCTGGAACAAGCTGCAAACGGCGTGGTCCGAACTCGTGGCGCAAAAACAAATCCGCGGTGCCGCTTCACCCGCGGCGCTGGCCCTTTCGCCCGCGCGGATGGAAGCCAACGCCGCGCGTCTCGCGCAGTTCGATTTCGACGCCAGCCGCACCGCGTTGCGCGACACGCTCGCCCGCGAGGAACTCAGCGCGGACTCCTTCGGCGCCGCCTTCGCCCTTCTCGACGCACTCCACACGGTCGGCCGAGGAGAACGCGGCGGCCTCGACTGGCGCGCCGCGCTGCCGGAAAATTCGAGCTGGTGGTTCGTGCTCGACCGTTTCTTTTCCCGCGATCCGCACCTCGGCGCCGCCTACATCACCCCGCTGAAAACGCTCACCACCTTCGCGGAAAAAGAGCAACTTCGCGCCGCCCTCGAAGCAACCGGCGTCCCGATTCAAATCTCCGGCTGGAGCTACACGCTGCAAGACCTCGTCCCGTGGGCGCGCGGCAAACTCTTCGAACTCTCCGCCATCATGATCGCGCTCAATGCGCTCCTCCTCGCCGTCCTCTACCGCCGCCTGTTTCCGCTCTTCCTCCTGCTCCTCAGCCTCGCGCTGGCCATCGGCGCACTCGTGACCTCGCTGAAACTTTTTGGGATACCGCTCAACATGTTCAACGTCCTCGCCTTCCCGCTCGTGCTCGGCGTCGGCGTGGACTACGGCATCTACGTCGCCCTCGCCATGCGGCACGCCGGCGATCCGCAGCGCAACCTCGCGACGGTCGTCAAGCCCGTGCTGCTCAGCGGGCTCACCACCGCCTGCGGATTCGCCTCACTCGGGCTCGCGGCGAATCCCGCGCTGCGCGGCCTCGGTCTGGTCTGCGCGCTCGGCGTCGCCTGGTGCCTCGTGACCACGCTCTGCTTCCTGCTGCCGGCCTACGCCTGGCGCGAGGCGAAAGAGGAAGTCCGCTCATGAAAGAGGCGCTCTATTCGCTCGCTGGTTTCAAGGTAGCGTTCGCCACCGCGCACCTGATGCCGCGCGCTTTTTGCCAATGGCTCTCCGCGCGGATCGGCCTCGCTGCTTACGCGCGCAGCCGCGAAGCCCAGACCGCCTTGCGCGCCAATCTCGCGCTCGTCACCGGCCTCGCTGGCGCGGATCTCGATGCGCTTTGCAGCAAAAACGTCAGCAATTTCAGCCGGATGCTGGCGGATTATTTCCTCTGCTCCGGCCCGGACGCCGCCGCCCAGGCGGCGCGCCTGCTCCACGGGCGCAGCGGCCCGGAGCACATTCGCGAAGCGCGCGAACGCGGCCGCGGCGCGATCGTCGTCACCGGTCACCTCGGCCATTGGGAGCTCGGCGGGCTGATGCTCGTGCGACACGGACTGCCGCTGACCGTCATCACCCTCGAAGAGCCGAGCAGCGAACTTTCCCGCTGGCGCGAAGCCTGCCGGCGGCAGCAAGGCATCAAGACCATCACCGTCGGCCCCGGCCACCCGTTCGCCTTCGTCGAGATGATCCAGACGCTGCGCCGCAATGAATTCCTCGCCATGCTCGTGGACCGTCCCTACGCCGGCACCGGCGCGCCCGTGGATTTTTTCGGGCACCGCACGGAATTTTCCAGCGCCCCCGCCCTGCTCCATCAGCACACCGGAGCCGCCGTCCTGCCGGCCTTCACGCTGTTGGACGACCGCGGCGGTTACACCATGGTCGCCGAGCCGCTCATCCCGATGATCGAAGCGAAAAAAGAGCCGAAGGCCCTCGCGGAAAATACCCAGCGCATTGCCACGATGTTTGAAGGCATCATCCGCCGACACCCCGACCAGTGGTTCAACTACGTCCCCATCTGGCGCGAAAACGACCCGGCCTGATCGGCGCAGGCCTGCCGCAGTTGCGTCCACACTTGGGCTTGCCCTCCCGCGGGCGCTTCGCACAAATGCACGGTCTCCGAGGCCCCGGCTTCCGATCCGTGCGAGCCAGCCACGTCTCCATTTTGTTTTCTCTCATGCGCTTTTGTCTCCTTTTGCTCCTCCTCACCCTACCCCTGCGGGCCGCCGAACTTTCGTCGTCCGACGCCCAAGCGCTCCTCCAAAGCCTGGCCCAACACCGCGCCAAGTTCCCCTCCTTCACCGCGGATTTCCTCGAGGAAAAAACCACCCGCCTCCTCACCAAACCGCTGACCAGCAGCGGGACGATCGCCTTTCAAACGCCCAATCAATTTCGGCGCGAAGTCACCGGCAAAAATCCCAGCCTGACCGTCTGCAACGGCGAGAAACTCTGGATCTACTATCCCGGCTTTCAGGAAGCGGAACTCTACACGCTCGGCCAAAAAGCCTTCTTCGACGATTCCATCGCCGCGCTCACCGCCGGGCTGAATTTCCAGCGCATCGAGAAATTCTTCACCTACCGGGCGACCCCTGAACCGGGCGGCCACCGTATCCTGCTTCTGCCGCGCAGCAGCGGACTGAAACGTCTGCTCAAGGAACTGACCGTCTGGTTCGACGACGACCTCCGCATCCAACGCACCGAAGCCACGCTCCCCAAAGGCGACCGCGTCGTCACCACCTACAAAAACCAGCGTTTCACTTCTGTGCCCGCAAAGACCTTCGACTTCACCCCGCCCGCCGGGGCGAACATCTCGCAACCGCTCGGTCAATGACCGCACCCCGAAAAAGAGATTTACAAAGGAGCCCTCCCAACTAGGTTCTGCGTCCCGCTTTTTGCCTTATGGTGTAACGGTAGCACAAACGACTCTGAATCGTTTTGTCTAGGTTCGAATCCTAGTAAGGCAGCCATCAAAAAAGTTT
>JBBQIZ010000226.1:0-6466 GCA_038325425.1 Chthoniobacterales bacterium | reverse complement strand
CGTGAAGGGCATCCGCCTGCACCGCGAAAACCGACGCTTCCTGCCCGGCGTCCGTCTGCACGATGGTGTCCACGCCGCCGGCAGCGCGAGCGAGTGTGTCGCGGGGGCGGCGCTCATCGTGGTGAGCGTGCCGTCGCTTTTCGTCTCTTCGACTGTGGCCCCCGTCGTCTCCGCGCTGGAGAAGAATGCGGTGTTGTTGAACGTCGCAAAGGGGTTCGCTCCGGGCACCCGCCAGCCGTTGCCATTCATGCTGGGTCGCCTGGCTCCCGCCCACCGCTGCGTGCATCTGGCCGGGCCAGCCATCGCCAACGAACTGGCGCGTGGAGTGCCTGCATCCATCGTCCTGGCTGCGGCGGAAGAGCGCATCGCCTTGCGCGTCGCGGATTGGTTCGCCGGGCCGTCTTTCATCCCAGGCACCACGACCGATGTGGCGGGCGCCGCACTCGGCGGCATCCTGAAAAATGTCTATGCCATTCTCCTCGGCTGTCTCGAAACGCTGTGCGGGGACGCGCGCAATCTCGAAGCCGCCACCCTCAGCGCCAGCATGCACGAGATGGCCGCCATCGCGGGCGCAAACGGCGGTCGGGCGGGCACACTTTACGGAATGGCAGGGCTGGGCGATCTGGTCGCGACGGGATTTTCCCGCGACAGCCACAATCGCAAGTTCGGGCAGTTGCTCGCCTCGGGAAAACCGGTGGCGCAGATCGAAAAGGAGATGCGCTGGCTGCCGGAGGGCGCGCGAGCCGCGACCTCCGCGTGCGCCCTCGCCCGCGCCGGGCGGGTGCGCGCACCTTTGGCGGGTTTGGTTCGTCGCTGGGTCGCGGGCGCGCCGCCTTCTCTCGACGGATTACTGCGCGCATTGCGCGCCACCGCGCGAGCGAACGGACAAACCGCTCACCGCGCACGAGGAGTGGAATAAAGGCGATATCTGCGGCGAGCGGGGCGAGTGGCGATGAAGCGCAGCTTCGGGCGCGCCGCCAAAGAGCCAGGCGTCAAAAGCTCGTCCAAAAAAGGATGCCGAGCATCTTGCGCACTTGCCGAAGATGTATGCGTTCTGGGAAACGATGATTTTTCGTAGCGGCGGATTCACCGGGAATCCGCTCGCCGCACACGCAAGGCTCGTGCCGCTGACGACGATGGGGCGACGGCAATTCGACCGCTGGCTCACGCTCTTCTCCGCGACGGTGGACGAACTGTTTGCCGGGGAAAAAGCCGAGCATATCAAGAGCGCCGCGGCGGACATGGCCAACGTCATCCACGCGAAAATCAACGGCGTCGAGCAGGAGCGCTACGACTACTCCAAGCTCACGCCCGAGCAGCGCGCCCGCTACGCCAGCTACATACCGAAGGTCGTGACGTCCTAACGGGGACCAAGAATGCTGTGTTGCTCGCCGCGATCTGGAGAGGCGCTGAATAGATCGACACACGTCACAAGGCGACCGACCAACTGGGGCGCTTCCGCGAATTCCTCGAAGGCGGCGATACCGACGAGGGTCGCGTCATCTTCCGAAAAACCCGAGGCAGGCGCATCCGCTGCCATGCGGTCGATGGGAAAGGCGGCCTGATCGGTCGCGACCTGATGTGGCTTCGTCATTCCACCGACCGCATCGGCATTCTCGAATCGCGCATTCGTCCGACCTCAACGGTGGCTCACGGCTTTCAGCCCGCGATGCTCAAAGCCGAAAGATGGCGAAGAAATCTCCGACGTGATCACTTTTGAAACCGGCGATGACCTCACGCTCAGGTCGGTGGTCGATGGCAAGAAGCGGAAACTCAAGCCTCGTGACATCGCCGAGCTAACTCCACTACCCAGCCCGACGCCACCGCTGGCCAAGCGCGAAATCCGCGATCTCATCGAATTTCTCGGTGCAGTCGAACGAGCAGCGTCCCACGAAGGGAGACCAATGCCAGCGCCACTTATGTCGCTCCCATATTTTCCGCTCGGATCGACATCCATCCCGTGAGGCGATTTGCCGATCGGCAGCAAATGCACGAGGCCCGGAATCTTTGCCGGATCGAGCACCGGCGCGCCGTCCACCTGCGTGGCTTTGCCATCGGCCACGGCCTGCGCCGCCAACTTCCAGTTCACCACCGCACCGACGAAGCCGAACGACAAGTCTTAGTCGAGATGGCGAAAGCCGAGGCCAAATCGCCGAGGCCGACCGACATTGCCCATCGAAGAGGACGATGATAACACAACCCATGACGAATTCACCGGAGCCGCAACGTGAATCACGGGGAGAACGGTCGGGGCCGACGCAGCAGCGGCGCTTGCCGCCGATCACGCCGCAGGACGCCGCCGATGGGATGAAGCACTTCAAGGAGATGAGGGGCGAGGAGGCGCTTCGCTGGTTCGGTCGGGGCGGGGACATCCCTTATTCACCGCCGCCCTCGGAGTAGGGCTGGCGCTCGATCAACCCGAGCGTGGACCCAGCTTTTGTGATCGCCCGCGCGTCCGGCGTTCGGTCAAAGGTCGGTGGGCGACCGCCGCGGTTAGCGGATGGATCGGTCAAAGGAAGCGATGGTCGAGTTTCACCTTCTGTCGATTTCATTTTGGGTTTTGGCTGTGGCTAAATCGTCTCGCAATAAGTCACCGCAAGAATTTGCACGGGGCTTAATTGTTGCGGGAGGCAGATGCAATCCCCGCAAGTATCCGTCTATTACATAGGCGGAAACTTGCGGTAATTGCGCCGCAACCTTCGGGACAACCGCAAAGTTTTTACCGCAATGTTTTGAAAGTTGCGGTGCGCCTTCATGGCTCAGCGATCACCTCGACTCTTTTCGGAGAATTGCCCGGCGAATACGTCCATATCTCGGCGCTGGTTTTGGAGACGAAAAACATGTGGACGAGGGCTCCTCCCCATTCATCCGCCAGCGATTGGTTGACTGAGTTCATCCACGCATTGTAGGCGCGGAGAAGTCGGGGCGTTGGCTGCCCGGACCATCGCAGTTTAAGGACATGACTGCCCGTTGCAGGCGGTTGATCGGTCACGGAAACTTCGCAGGACACACCCTTCCCGAAGTTGCATTTGAATATTTTATAGGGTCACAAAAGAAGATTGAGGCGATGGCGTGCCGCTTCGGCGGACGAAGACCTTGGGTTCGATCACTCGGCATCCTCTTCCGGGTAGTCTGCGGCCAGCTCCTTGGCCCACTCGGGCGACGCTTCGAAAAATCCAGGTCTCATCGGACTCTCGACGATTAGACCAGCCGCTTTTATGGCCGCCCAATGAGCGTCAAAGGTGCGCTCGCCGATGATTTTCGCGACGATCGCCTCCTTCAACACCAACGCACGCCGCACCGTCGATCCTCGCGCGAAGTAGCGTCCGAGGCAGGCCTTCGCCTTGAGGGTCATGTCGTTCTTGCGCGGCGCGTTCGGGTCTTTCTTCGTCTTTCCCGCCGAGGTGAAAGGCGCGTCGGTAGTGACGTGCATCTTCGCCTCGTCGCTCCACTGGAAACGCATGCCCTTGTCCTTGGGAATGTGCGTGTGCCGCGCACGCTCGCAGAAGACGACGGTGATACCCTCGGCGTCCTTCTCCAGGCGTAGATTCGTCTCTGCTTTGCGTTCGAGCTGACTGCCGAGGTGTCCGCGCGTCTTCCCGGTGTCGCTCCCCGGATTCTCGTGGAGCACGCAAACAATCACCGTGTTGTATTCAATGGCCAGGCGGTGCATTTCATCGATCAGGGCATTACTTTCCGCCGCGTCGTTCGGATCGAGGCAAAGATCGCCGAGCCCGTCGATGATGACCGCCACCAGAGCCTCCCCGGCGTCGTTCGATCGCCGCATCTCCATACGGATCACTTCGAGCCGCTGCTTCAGCGTCAGGTCGGTGATGAAGTAGCTTCGCATCCAGCCGGGAGCCTCTTTGCGTCCGGCCCGATCCAGGGCGCGCCGCATGCACTGCCAGTGATCCCAGGGGCTTTGCTCGGTATCGAAATGCAACAGCACCCCATGCGCGTGGGGATACGCGCCGGCGACGCCCAGGGTGTCGCCCCCCCCTTGGCATCCGCCGCCAGCAGGATGGCCGCGATCAGCGCCCCGATGAATGCCGACTTGCCCGCCTTCGCCTTGCTCTGGATCGCGAGGATATTGCCCGGCGTGGCAATCGTCGCGTCCCCGATCTTGAACACCGCCACCGGCTCCGGGGGCGGCTTGGTCGCGTCGAAGCGGCGCGACGCCAGCAATCCGCGCAGGCTTTTGCCGACCCGTGTTTGCGCGATTCGCACAATCTTGCGCTCCACTTCATCGAGCAGGTTCGGCATGTCGTCCTGCGCGCCGTAGCTCCGATCCGCGTATTCCATGCAAACGCCGATGATCTCCCGGAGCGTGTGCTTCTCTTCGATGATTTCGATGTAATGGGTCGCGTTCGCCGCGGTCGGCAGGTAGGTGAAAAGCTCGGTGATCGCCGCCTGGCCACCGCAGCCGTCCAGCTTGCCCTGATCGCGAAGAATGGTGGTCAGCGTGATGAAATCAATCGGCATCCGTTCCGCGCGCAGCCGTTGCAGTAGCTCGAAAATCAGCGCGTGATGCGGGAGATGGAAACTCGCGGGGGTGATGCCCGTCTCCGCGCACCGCCCGCCGATTTCCTTCGGGGCGATCAGGAACGAGCACAGCAGCCCGCGCTCCGCGTCCGCGGCGTGCGGCGGCGATCGGTGAACTATCAGCGACGGCTCCATGTGTAGGCTAGGTAATTGGATGCCGTTCGACGTGCACCCCAGCGGGAAGCCCCGATACGATGAGAAGAGGGACCGCCACTCCGCTGCAGCTCACCGCGGTAAGACGGGACCAACCATCGACCAGTCTGCCGTTCACGTCGAAACGGATTGGGTCGCCGTAAATTCAAATTTACCCGCCCTCATGGTTTCAATGAGGCGATTGAGTTTGCGGGAGTTTACCGGCGAGTTGCCGCTGGCGGAGTTTGCCACGAGAATCTGGGCCAGTTCCGGCGTCACGAAGGCGACGCTCATCTTAAAGTGAGGCATCCTCGATTCCCGATGTAAAATGGCGTAGGTAGAAGCCGGGAGATTGATGGTGGGCTGGTTAGGTTTGAGGGCTGGTGTCTTCATGGTGCGTTGGTTTTGGTTTTCGTTGAGGGTGATCTTCGATCGCTGGCCGGCGCCTGAGTGCCATTGAAGAAGTTCGAGAAAGACTAGGGTGCGGTCGGCCTGACCCCTTCCCCGTGGGTCCGCCGGTGATGTGTCAGCGACTCCCCTTCCCCGACCTCGCCTGCCTCGCCGCGGTCCGACAGCCCCTGCCAACTCCACGGCGGCGCTTCGTGCGAAATTCATCCTCTTCGCGCTTTGCGCCAGCATTACGAGCCCGGTGCGCCGCTCGCCGATCACCACGAGCCTCACGCACAGGCCGCCGACGAACACGGGAGAGTCCTTGCGGTCACCAGCGCGAACTCGTCGCGTTCGGCGTGGATAAAGCTCGCGCACGAACTCCTCGGCGTGCTCGGCCAGTCGCGTTTGCAGGTCGTCGCTCACTCCTGCCCTCCCTCATTTTGGCCCGCGCCTTCTCGACCATCGCATAAACCTTCGGGACCGTCGCCGCGGGCACGATGCAGACGCGCACCACGATCTCGCCACACGTCTCCACATTGGAACGGTCCTCGTTCAGTTCCTCGCGCTCGAATTCCGCGAGCAGCGAGCCACCGCCTTGTTGCTGGGCCTGCTCCATTATTTCCTCCACCACGCGGGTTAGCGTGGCCGCAATGGACAGCGAGTGGGTTTTCATCGCGACCCTCCCCTCTGTTTGCATACCAAAAAGCTGGTATGAACATGACGAAAAGGCCCCCTTTTTGCGGAATCTAACAGTCTCACCCTACTTAGACCCATCGCCCGCAACCCATTTGTTTGCGGGAATTTGCGGGCTACTTCCGAAAAATCTGTCGTGGTGCGATCAAAGCAGGACAGCGGGCAAGCAAAGCAGGACAGAGCGTGCGGCGAAGCAGGACAGCGCATTCCCGGCGCATCCGAAGCGTAGCGGAGGATGCGCCGGGATGCGCTCGCGCCCCTTTTTCCCTACGGTGGCCGCTCGAAAAAAACGACCAGCAGTTGAGCCGCCGCCACGCGGCTCCTTTCATTCGTGATGTCCTGGCGCGCTTCCGGGCGCAGTCCCTCCCAGCCGCGGACGCCGCCGCCGAACTCGGCCTCAGTCGCAGCCGCTTCTCTGTCCTCTATGCCGAGTACCTCGCTGCTTGCGCCCAGCGTCGCCAGCGCCAGTGGCAGCCGGGACTCTCCGGCGGCGACCAGCGCAAGGAGTGGACGCCTGCCGTCTGCGCTTTGCTGCGCAAACTCCTCGGCTCCGACCCGGCCGCTTCCTACAGCTTGGCCGCTTCCGAAGTCCATCGCCGCTACGGCCTCAAACTCGACCGCGCCACCATCCGCCGCTGGGCACTCGAGCATGACCTCGCACCCGACACCCGCCACAAAAAGCCGCGCCAGCCCGTGCGCCGCTGGCAGG
>JBBQIZ010000225.1:0-6583 GCA_038325425.1 Chthoniobacterales bacterium | reverse complement strand
CGCGGACATGGAGCAACTGCGGGCGAATTTGAGTTTGCCGAAGGCCGGCGCGGGCATTTACACCTCGGACTTGCTGTGAGCGGGGCGATCCGATCGGGAGGATTGTGAGCGATCGTCTCACGAACGACCCGTCCGACATCTTCTCCAGACTCAGCCGCACCCCTCCATTTACCCCAAAAAACATATGCGCAAACTCAGCCACATCGCCCCGGACTGGTGGGATTACACCACGCTCGACAGCGAACTCATCAACGACGCTGCGCGGCTGACCGCCCACGATCTTCTGAAGCTCAAGCGTCCCGGATTCCGAGTGGTGATGTACGACACGCTTGAGGATTTCTATCTCGCCGAGGCTTTGGAATACATCGCCGCCTGGCGTCAGGCCACGGCCGACAATCCCGTGGGCATCTGCGGCCCGGTCGGCCCGACCGAGCAGCTGCCGCTGGTCGCCCGTCTCGTCAACGAACTCGGCGTTTCGCTGAAAAACGCTCACTTTTGGGGGATGGACGAGTGGTATGATCCGGTGACGAAAACGGAGGTGCCAGTGACGCATCCGCTTTCCTTCCAGAAAGCGGACCGCCAGCTCTGCTTCGATCGCATCGCCAAGCCGCTGAGCCTGCCGGAGCCCAACCTGCATTTCCCGACGAGCGCTATCGCGGACTACGTGAAGACTTGGCATAGCGGGGTTCGCTGCGCGGTCATGCAGGGCGGCCAGGGCGACATCAAACACTGGGCTTTCAACGATCCGCTGAAGCGCGTCGGAAAGTACAAAAGTGCGCCGCCTTCGCCTGCGGAATATCGGAAACTCGGCACGCGGGTGGTGGAACTGCACCCGGTCACGCTCGCCCAAAATGCGCGGACCTCCGGGGGCGGGAACGTCACCATGGTGCCGAAAATGGCGATCACGGTCGGGCCGAAGGAAACCTGGTTGGCGGACAAGGTGTCCATCTGGCAGGCCGGGATGCACGACAATCCACTCGGGCAGCGGCTGACCGCGCTGATGATTTCCAAGGGTGTCGCGGATTCCGCGGTGCCGATGTCGCTTCTCGCGGATCATCCGAATGTCCAATTCAATTATTTCCGCGGCGGGCTGGGTTCCTGCGCCGTCGAGATGCACTGACGTCAGTCCGACGGCGACTTCGGTAAATCGATGAGTGTCGGCCGCCGAACGGCGTTCCGTTTGACGGCGTTTTTCGCGGTGAGCTCCGACCGCTACGGCGCAGAGGCTTACAAAGATTCAGGCGACTGCCGACAAGACAACCCGCCACTTTCTGCTAGCTTTCCATCGCCATCGGAGGGGGGCGCGTGGTTCTGGGCGCAAGCTCAAGACCATGCCGGCCGCCCGCCAACCCTCCGCCGATGTGCACTCTTCTTTCTCCGGTCGGCGGCCGCCAGGTTCACTCAAATTGTCGGCGAAACGCGGCCAGTTCTTCCCGCACCCGCCGCAATTCCGTGTGCAGCTCGCCCACCTGCTCTTCCAAGGTCTCCACGCGGGCCCGCAGATTTCCCGTCGGGGTGGATTCGAGAGCGGGTTGGTCCTGTGGGGAATCCTCGAAAACGACGGGCACCGACAATCGCTGGAAGTAGCGTTGTTCCTTTTGGCCGGACCGCTGAGGGAGTAGCCCGACCAGGGCAGTCTCCGCCTTCGCCAGATCTTCGAGACACTGCCGGACCGCGTCCAGGCTCGCGAAGGTGAAGTAGCGTTCCGTGCGGGTGCGCAGTTCTCCGAGGGTTTGCGGCCCGCGGAGCAAGAGCACGGTAAGGAGCGCGACCTCCTCGGGTTTGAGGTCGTAGTGCTCCGGGAAGCGGTGTCGGTATTTTTGCACCCGCGAACCGGCGCCAAAGAGGACCATCGCGAGCTTCTTTTCGCGCAGCACATTCAGTCCCGTCTCGACCGTGTTCTCATCATACGCGCTGACGGGATCGCGATTGCTGGTCTGGTTGCACGCCGCGGTCAGGCTATGGAGCGAAAGGGGATAATTCTCCGGCGTGAGGCGTTCCTTTTCCAGCAGACAACCGAGGATCCGAGTTTCCAGCGCGCTTAATTCCAGGGGCATGGGAACACTCTCCGCGGTGCCTGCGCGATGAGCAAGCGGAGGAACTCATGCCGCTGCCGAAGAATGCCGTTCGCCCGGCGCCGGAAGCGCGCAAGCACTGCCCCCAGCAGCATTCAGGAATGACGGGCATTCATCGCTCGCCATGCGGAAAACCCCGCGTAAAGTGACCGCCGTCATGCCGCTCGACCTGAAGAGCCTCGTCACCGCTCGTCTCGGCGAAAACTACACGCTGCACGAGCGGCATCTCAATTCCACGCTCGTGAGCGTGCAGCGCATCATCGGCTTCGATCAGGTGTATGCGCGGGCGGCGGGCGCGTATCTCTACGATCTCGACGAGCGCGATTACCTCGATTTCCTCAGCGGCTACAGCGTCTTCAACATCGGGCGCAATCACCCGGCAGTGCAGCAGGCGATCCGCGAGGTGCTGGAGATGGATCTGCCGAACATGGTGCAGATGGATTGTTCGCTGCTCAGCGGGCTGCTCGCGGAGGCATTGCTGAAAAAGCTGCCGGCGCATCTCGATGCGGTGTTCTTCTGCAACTCCGGCGCGGAGGCGGTGGAAGGGGCGATCAAATTTGCCCGCGCCGCGACCGGGCGCGCGGGGCTGATGTCGCTGGAAGGCTCATTCCACGGGCTTTCGCACGGCGCGCTGTCGGTCATGGGCGACACCCATTTTCGCGAGGGTTTCGGGCCTTTGCTGGAAGATTGTGCGCGCGTGGCGATGGGCGATCTCGCGGCGCTGGAGGTGCGGCTCGCGCGGCAGGATGTCGCGGCGCTGGTCATCGAGCCGGTGCAGGGCAAGGGCGTGCATTTTCCTGACGGCGATTTTTTCCGCGAAGCGCAGCGCCTCTGCCGCGCGCATGGGACGCTGCTGATCTGCGATGAAGTGCAGACGGGGCTCGGGCGCACGGGGCGGTGGTGGGGCTTCGAGCATTGGGGGCTGGAGCCGGACATCATCACCGTGGCGAAGTCGCTGAGCGGCGGTTATGTGCCGTGCGCGGCGGTGGTGGCGCGGCGGGCGATTTATCAGAAGACTTTCAGCCGGCTCGATCGGTGCGTGGTGCATTCGACGACCTTCGGGCGGAACAATCTGGCGATGGCCAGCGGGCTGGCGACGCTGCAGGTGATCGACGATGAGCGGCTGGTCGAACGGGCGCGAGAGACTGGCGCGGCCTTGCTCGCAAGGCTGCGGGACTTGCAGCAGCGGCATTCGCTGATCAAGGAAGTGCGCGGGCTGGGACTGATGATCGCGATCGAATTTCACGAGCCGGAGGAACTCGCCGCGCGGCTCGGCTGGAAGTTGCTGCACCGCGTCGAGCGGGAGTTGTTCGCGCAGATGATCGTAACCGCACTTTTCCAAAACCACCGCATCCTGACGCAGCTCGCCGGGCATGCGATGGATGTGATCAAGATCCTGCCCCCGCTCATCATCGGCGAGCGCGAGATCGAGCGGTTCGTCGCGGCGCTCGATGCGGTGCTGGAGGATTGCCGCAGCTTCCCCGGCCCGATCTGGGATCTCGGCGCGAATTTCATCCGCCATTCGTTCCAGCGTTCGACGGAGCTGACGGAGACGGCGCGGTGACTTAGCTCAGCGAAACGAGCACCACGCCGGCGGAGATCAGCGCCATGCCGATCCAGGCGTCGCGGGAGATTTTTTCCCGCAGAAAAATCGCCGCGCCGAGCACGAGCAACACCGGACTGAGCCCTTCCCACGGCAGCACCTGGCTGAGCGGCATCGTCTGGAGAAAGCCCAGCCAGAGCAGAAACCAGAACGTCATCAGCGCGATGAAGAGGCTGAAGTGCAGCGCCACCCCAGCCCACGGGCGCGGCGTGCGGTCGCTGAGATTGAGCGCGTGCTTGAGGAAGAGCTGGCTGGCGACGAGCAGCACTTGCGACGCGATGAGGAGAAAGACGGTGGTCGCGCTCACGCCCGCTCCTCGATGCGGCTGGCCGGGCGCGCGATGACCCAGATTCCCGCGAGCACGAGCGTGATGCCCGCCCAGCGCACGATGCTGATTTGATCACCGAGAAACAGCCACGAGCAGAGCGGGATGGTCACGTGGATCACGCTGCAGAGCGTGAAGGCGCGATAGAGCGGCATCGCGCGGACGACGAAAATCCAGGTGATCGCGCTCAGCGCGAGGAGCAGCGCGCCCAGCCAGACCTCGGGCAATGCGAGCGACGCGAGGCCGAGCCAGCCGTGATCTTCGGGCGCGGTCGCGTCGGCGCCGCGTTTGAGAAACACCTCGGAGACGGTGATGAATGCGACGGTCAGGAAAAGTTGGAAGTGCGGATGCAGCAGGCGGGACATCAGGCGTCGGGTTTCAGGCTGTGGGCATTTGGGAAATGCGCGAGCGCGGGTTCGGCGCCGGTGGGGCTGAGGCGTGCGAGGTGCGGGCCGAGGAGTGGATTGAGGCGTGGATGGAGGATCGTCATGCGGAGATCGAGCGGGGCGAGTTCGAAGCCGAGGTGGAGCTTGGGTTCGTAATTGAGCGGCGTGGAACGGTATTCGGTAAGGCCTTGGGCGAGCGCCCAGGTGAGCACGTCGCGGAAGGTGACGAAGTAGAGATGCAGGTCGAGCGCGACGCGATAGTCGAGGCCGAGATATTCGTCGGAGAGCACGCCGTCATGGACGAGGCAGAGACTGAAAGCGACGAGCCGGCCCTCCTGCCGCCAGAGGAAAAAGCGGACGCGATCCGGCAGACGCGCGGCGAGTTGCTGGAGGAAGGATTTCGTCAGGCGCTCGAACTTGAGCGGGGCGCGGCCGAAGACCTGTTCGTAAAGCGCGAGCGCTTCGTCCACGGCGTCGCCGAGGTCGTGGGTCACGGTCAGGGTGAGCGGTGGTGCGGCGGCGAGCGCCTTAAATTTGCGGCGCAGATTTTTGCGCATGGCGTGGCTGAGCCGGCGCGTGAGGTAGTCGTCGAAGCTGGCAAAATCGAGCGCGAGCCGGGTGGCGGGCATGCTGGCAAAAACGGCGTGGGCGGTCTCCGCGGGTGGATCGGCGAGGCTGGCCAGCGGGCCGCGCTCGCGGGCCGGAAAGTCCTTCCAGACGACGAGTCGCGCGCCCTGCGGCGGAACGAGCCGCGGCAGCGCGGCACGGATTTCGCGGATCATTTCTTCGGTCGAGACGGTGCCGCGCGCGAGATGCCCTTCGCCCGCGGCGCAGCCCAGCATGAAGATCCGCGGGCGGAGAAAGCGTGGGAACAGTCGGCGAATTTGAGCGGCGCACGCCGGCAGCGGCGCGGGCGCAGCGGTCAGCAAATCCTGCTCGACGAAGAAACACGGCTGCACGGCGAGCGCGTCGCCGGCGGCATTTTCGAGGATCAGCGCGCGGCAATCGAAGCCGAGGGTGTCCGCGACGATTTCGTAATAGCGATGATCCTTAGCGAGCTGCCGGAGGCCATCGCGCCATGCGGGCCAGGCGCGCACTTCCGCGAGCGGCGCGAGGCGCACGCGGACGGCGGAGGAGGCGGAGGTCATGGGCGCACGGAAGCTGCCCGCGAATTGTGCGGCTGCCAATCCTCCGGCGTTGACAGCCGCGGGCGGTATCGCCGACTCGTTGCGCGCCCGTGATCTTCCTTGCCCGCTTTCTCGTCGTCCTGCTGCTCGCCGCGCCGCTGGCGGGGGCGCGTCCATTCGATCTCCGGCGCGACACCTTCGCCTTCTCCAACGACACCGCCTGGCAATACGGCGTGGATGAGCAGGGCGAGCTGCACCTCTCGCGGCGGGAGATTCCCGCGGCGTTTTCGCATCGCTGTTTTGTGCTCGCGCGGGCGGTGCTGCAGTTCCGGCAATTCGCGCGTTTCGAGCCGAAGCAGGCGCGGCTTTCGCGGGACGAATATCGGCGGCGGATCAAGCAACTGTGCCGCATCCCGGTCTGGAGCGGCGGGCCGCGGGAGAAGATCGTGTTTCCCGGTTACGCGAATCTCCACGACTTTTCCCGGGCTTACGAAGGGCTGCTCAAGGAGCACCTCGGCAACTGGTGGCCGACCTATTGGCGCGTGGGCAATTGGCGCATGGCGATGGGGCATCCGCGCATCGGCCAGGCGGCGGGGGCGCGCTGGCTGGCGGAGTCGCTGGAACGCGGGCAGGCGCGGGCGGTGTATCTCGCGCGGTTTCCGAAGATGAATCACGTGGTGGTGCCTTACGCGGTGCGGCGCGAGGCGGAGGGGAATATTTCGTTCCTTGTTTATGACCCGAATTATCCCAGCCAGCCGAGCTGGCTTTTCTACCGCGCCAGCACGCGGAGTTTTGAATTCGAGCCGCGCTGGTACTTTCCCGGCGGACAGGTGAATATGATGCGCATCTATCTCTCGCCTTTTCACTAGAGCACCCGCCAATCTCGCCGCCCATGTTTACCGGACTCGTCGAAGAAACAGGCAGCCTCGTGGCCCACGACCGCACCGACGGTGGCGCCCGCCTGACTCTGCGGGCGCCGCTGGTTGCGTCCGATGCGCTGCTCGGCGACAGCGTCGCGGTGAATGGCTGCTGTCTCACGGTCACGGCGCGGGATGGCGATGCGCTGT
>JBBQIZ010000224.1:0-6602 GCA_038325425.1 Chthoniobacterales bacterium | reverse complement strand
CAAACCGGAGGTCGATGGCCGCGTCGTGGGCATTCATTTCGAGGAAGGTCAGCCGGTGACCGAGGGGCAGTTGCTGGTCGAACTCGATAGCGGCGCGACCGGAGCGATGCTCGCGGAAGCCGAGGCCAACCAGCGGCTCGCGGAAGCGAAATGGACGCGCGCGGGCGATCTGCTCAAGAACCGCACAATGTCGCAACAGGAGGCCGATGAAGCGCGGGCGCAATTCGATATGACAGGAGCGCGCGTCAACCAGATGCGCGAGCAGTTGCGCTACCTGAAAATCAAGGCGCCCTTCGCCGGCATCATCGGCGTGCGGCACATCAGCCCGGGCCAGGTGATTTCGAAAGAGACGGTGATCGCAACGTTGAGCGATCTCGATCCGGTGAAGGTCGAGGGCAATGTCCCGGAGCGTTACCTCGCGCTGGCCAAGGAAGGCGCGAAAGTCATGCTCTCGATCGCGGCTTTTCCCGACGAGAAATTCGAGGGCGAAGTCTATTTCGTCGCGCCGCATCTCGACCCGATCAACCGCACTGCGCTAGTCAAGGCGCGGGTCGCCAATGAAGACCTGCGGCTCAAGCCCGGGATGTTTGCCAGCGCCGAACTCGCACTGCGGGTGCGCGACGAAGCGATCGTCATTCCCGAGGCCGCGCTGATGCCGCAGGGCGATACGTTTGCGGTCATCGTGGTCGGCGCGGACCTGACCGCGCAGATGCGCCCGGTGAAAGTCGGCGTGCGCACCGCCGGTCGGGCGGAAATTCTCGAAGGTCTGCAGGCCGATGAAACCGTGGTCGTGGAAGGCTGGCAGAAAACGCGTCCCGGCGGGAAGGTGAAGCTCGCGCCCGCGGAAAAGGCGGCCCCTTACGCGGCGGCAAAATGAACTGGCGACTGCTGCGGTCAACGCCGCGTGACTGCGACGATGCGAATCTCCTTTACCGGGGCGTCTTCCCAGGAAGTCACGGTCAGGAACCCGAAACAATGGAGGCTGACACGGCGGCCGCCGAATCCAGGCAGTTCCAAATCGGGCTTGAGGTTCGGCTGTTCCGCAAGACGCGCAAAAGCCAGCGCCGCCCGATGCAACTCTTCGTCCGGCCAGAACTCGAAAGCCGCCTGCTCGACGACGTACTGATATTTCCTCACGGCCATCGGCGGGGACGATTAGGGCGCTTCAGCAACCCGCGCGGTCAGCGGCTGCTCCGAATCGACCCGCCCGCCGTGCCGCTCCAAGCTTTCGCGCACCGTTCGCTGCCACTCGGGATCCTCCGTCACTCCGAGACACACGAGGTAGTTGATCAATCGCTCGCGCTGCTCGGACGGAAGCGCGGCAGCGGCAGTTTGGACTTCGTCGAAGCTCATGGCCGGAAGATGCCCGAAGGCATGCCGTCCGCCAATTTTTTCTGACTCATGCAGCTTCCTCAAATCAGCATCCGCCGGCCCGTGCTCACCGTCATGTTGAGCCTCGCGCTCATCCTCTTCGGCATCATCGGGCTGATGCGCCTGCCGGTGCGCGAACTGCCCAACATCGACCCGCCGATCGTCTCCGTGCAGACGGTTTATCCGGGCGCGAATGCGCAAGTCGTCGAGACGGAAGTGACCGAGCGCCTCGAGGAGGAACTCAACTCGATTGAAGGCATCAAGACGCTGAAATCCGAGAGCAAGGAGCAGGTCTCGAATATTACCATCGAGTTTAATCTTTCGCGCCCCGTGGATGTGGCCGCGCAGGATGTGCGCGACCGCGTCTCGCGGGCGCGCGGCAAGCTGCCCGAGGACATCGAGGAACCGATCATCGCCAAGCAGGAGGCGGACGCGCAGCCCATCATGTGGATCGCGCTGCACAGCGATCGCTACGACACGCTGGAGCTGTCGCGCATCGCCGAGCGCCAGCTCAAGGACGTGCTCCAGACCGTGCCCGGCGTCTCGCAGATCGTCATCGGCGGCGAGAAGCGGTTCGCCATTCGCATCTGGCTCGATGCGGCGAAAATGGCCGCGCGCGGCGTGACCGTGACCGACGTGGAGACGGCGCTGCGGCAGCAAAACGTAGAACTGCCGAGCGGGCGCGTGGAAAATCTCGACCGCGAGATGACGATCCAAACGCAGGGCGAATTGAAGGATCCGGCGCAGTTCAACGCGCTCGTCATCCGCAACGTCGGCGCCAATCTCGTGCGCCTGGGCGACATCGGCGAAGCGCGCGTCGGTCCCGAAGACGAACGCAGCATCGGGCGTTTTAACGGCCGGCCGGCGATCGGCCTCGGCATCGTCAAACAAACCCAGGCCAACACGCTCGAAGTCGCGGAGGGCATCAAAGCGGAAATGGCGCGCCTGCGCCGCACCGTGCCCGAAGGCATCGAACTCGATCTGCCCTACGACGAATCCGAATACGTCGGCGCTTCCGTGCACGAAGTCTGGGAGACGCTCTTCATCGCTTTCGCGCTCGTCGTCGTCGTCATTTACGTCTTCCTGCGCAGCTTCCGCGCGACCCTGATCCCGGTCGTGGCGATTCCTGTCTCGATCATTGGCACCTTCGCGGCCCTGTATTTCTGCGGCTTCAGCGTCAACATCCTCACCATGCTCGCGCTGGTGCTGGTCATCGGCATCGTCGTCGATGACGCGATCGTCGTGCTGGAGAATATCTACCGGCACATCGAGGAAGGGCTGGCGCCGATGGCTGCGGCGAAGAAGGCGATGGACGAGATTTCCTTCGCGATCCTCGCGATCACCTTCTCGCTGGTCGCAGTCTTCACGCCGCTGGCTTTCCAGACTTCGGCCACCGGCCGGCTGTTTATCGAGTTCGCGGTGACCGTCTCGGTGTCGGTCATCATCTCCGCGTTCGTCGCGCTCACGCTCACGCCGATGATGTCCGCAAGGCTGCTGAAGCCGGTGAGCGAAGAACGTGAGAACTGGCTGCTGCGCGGCTTCGAGCGGATGATCGGCTGGATGACGCGCCTTTACGGGCGCTGGCTCGACCGCGCGCTGCGGCATCGCTTCATCACCGCCGTCGTCGGCCTCGCCAGCTTGGCGCTCGCGGCGTTTTTCTTCAGCCAGCTCGAACGCGAATATCTGCCCGACGAAGACAAAGGCCGGCTGCTCTGCATCGTCGTGGCGCCGGAAGGTTCGACGAGCGAATACACCGACCGCCAGCTCCGGAAGATGGAGGAAATTGTGAAGTCGTTTCCCGAAGTGGAGAGTTACTTCTCCGCCGTCGCCCTTTCGCAAGGCGGACCGGGCGATCCGTCGAGCGGACTGATTTTCATGAAGTTCAAACCCGGCCCGCGACGCGGCGTGCGCGACATCGTCGGCGGTCCGACCGGCATGCAGGCGCGGTTCTTCGGCGAAGTGGAAGGCGCGCTCGCCTTTGCGCTCATTCCGAAGGCGATCGGCTTCAGCTTCAGCCAGGCGCTGCAGTTGCAAATCCAGTCGCAAGACTTGAGTGAACTCGCCCGGGTGACCGGCGAGCTGGCGAACAAACTGCGCGCCGATCCCACGCTGCTCAACGTGCGCAGCGTCTTCAGCATCGACAAACCGCAGCTCGACATTTCCATCGACCGCGACCGCGCGGCGGCGCTCGGCGTGAGCATCGAGGACATCTCGCGCACGATGCAGATACTCTTCGGCGGGCTCGATCTCAGCCGGGTGAAACGCGAGGGCAAGGAATACGACGTCATCGTCCAACTCGACCGCGCGTCGCGGCTGACGCCGAACGATTTCGACAGCGTTTATGTGCGCAGCAAAACCGGCCAACTCGTGCAACTCACCGCGGTCGTGAACGCCAGGGCACTCGCCGCGCCGGGTCAGATCAGTCACTACAACCGTCTGCGCAGCGGCGCGATCGAGGCCACGCCCATCGGTATCCCGCTCGGCACCGCGGTTGCGAATATCGAACAGTTCCTCGAACGTGAACTGCCGCCCGGTTTCCGCTACGAATGGTCCGGCGAAGCGCTCGATCTGCAGGAAACCGGCGGCGAATTCACCTTCGTTCTGCTGCTCGCCGGCATCGTGGTTTACATGGTGCTGGCCGCGCAGTTCGAGAGCCTCATTCACCCGTTCACCGTCATGCTCGCGGTGGTCTTCTCCGCGGTCGGCGCTTTTGGCGCGCTGTGGCTGATGAGCTGGGTCGATTTTTTCGGACAGATGCTCTACGGCGCGACGCATCACGGACCGCCGGGCAGCGCGCCCGCTTGGATGGCGGCGCTCCAGCCATTTGTCCCGCGCATCCCGGCGATGAATGTGAACCTCTTCTCGCAGATCGGCCTGATCCTGCTCGTCGGCCTCGTGACGAAAAACTCCATCCTGCTCGTCGAGTTCGCGAACCAGGAAATGGAGCGCGGCAAGTCGGCGCTCGAAGCGATGCGCGAAGCCGGTCGCACGCGGCTGCGCCCGATCCTGATGACCGCCTTTTCCACGATCGCGGGCATCATGCCGATCGCCATTGGCTTCGGCGCGGGCGCGGAAAGCCGGCGCCCGATGGGCATCGCCGTCGTCGGCGGAATGCTCTCGAGCACGGTGCTCACGCTGCTCGTCGTGCCGGTTGTCTATACGCTGCTGGCGGATGCCGCCCGGCGGTTTTCGCGCTCACGCCGACCGGCGCCACAAGCCACGGGCGTGGTCGAGGAAGCCGCAACGCGGGGCTGAGGGATTCCGGGTAGCGCGGGCCTCCGGCCCGTTGGTGGGCGCATCCTGCGCCGACGAACTTTTCTCGTTACGGCAAGACGTCCGTGCGGGCAGCCCTTTCAGAAAGTTGGTTTCGGCAGGATGCCGAAACCAACGGTCCGGAGGCCCGCGCTACCCGGAGCGATTCGTCGCCAGCGTCAGCTCTATTTCACCGGGACGATCTTCACCACCACACCGCCGGTTCCGACCGGGCCGGGCTGAGTGCTGCCGCAGGCGTAGATTTCGCCCGCGTTGTCCTGACCGAAACCTTTCAGCAGAAAGCCGAGCGTGCGGTCGTCGGCACCGATCCGCAACTCGCTGATCTTGCCATTCGGCAGGCTGGCGACGAACAGCCGGCCCGCGGTCCCTTTGCCGAAGCGGTAATCGCCGAAGACATACTGCCCGGCGAGCGCGGGCAGTGCTTTGCCGCGATACACGTGGCCGCCCATGATCGAGGTGCCTTCGTCGCGGTCGTACTGCAGCACCGGGTCGGTCAGACCGTTGGGCAGCCCCGCCCCGGCCGCTTCGATCGTGCCGTTGATGTTGAACTTGAAGGTGCCTTCCTTGATCCGCCAGCCGTAGTTGCCGCCCAACTCCACGCGATGCACCAGCTCGAGTTTGTTTTGCCCGACATCGCCGACGAGCAGCGCCGGACCGTCGAAGCTGAAGCGCCACGGATTGCGCAGGCCGATCGCGTAGATTTCGCGCAAGCCGCCGCCGCTGGCGAACGGGTTGTCGCGCGGAATTCCGTAGGCGCCGTTCTTCGCGTCAGTGCCGTTCACGTCGATGCGCAGCATCTTGCCGAGCAGCACGTTTTTGTCCTGCGCGTTGCCGGTTTCGACATTGTGGCCGGGGCCGAGATCGTTTGCGCCGCCGCCGTCGCCGAGCGCGATGTAGAGAAAACCGTCGGGGCCGAAAGCGATCATGCCGCCATTGTGATTGAACTGCGGTTCGTCGATGCGCAGCACTTCCTGGCGGCTCGCCGGATCGATGCGCTGGCCGTCGGCGCTGACTTTCCACGACGCGATGACCGCCTGATGGTCCGGCGGCGTGTCGCCATGCACGATCGGGAAGTCCGTGCGCTCGCCGACTGGCTCGCTGGTGTAGGTGAAGACGCGGCGATGGCCGGGTTTCGCGGTGTTTTGATAATCGGGATCGAAGGCGAGCCCGAGCAGCCCGCGTTCATCGAAGCCGGGCCGCAATTCCACCAACCGCTGGCGCACGTCGAGAAAAGGTTCGTCGCGCAACTGCCCGTTATCGACGACGCGAATCAGTCCCGATTGATCGACGATCAAAAGGCGCGCGGGCGCATCCGGCGCGGCGACCAGCAGCACGGGCGAAGCGAGTCCCGTGGCGATCGGTTGCAATTCGACCCGCACATCCGCTTTGGGGATCGGCTCCGGAAAGGGGTTGTCGATCGCTGCGGCGAAAGTGGTCGCGGCAAAGAGGGGAGCGAGCAGCCACGGAGTTGCGCGGCGGAGCGAGTGGAACTTTGGCGGGCAGGGGCGGGGGCGGGGGAGCGCTTTCATAAGTGGTTCAGGAGGATTTGGCGTCGCGGAATTCCGCGACGTTTCGAGACGACCGGCGGCACGGCCAAAGATTACGACGCGAGCGCCGCGCGCTCGCCGGCCGGCTGGCTGGAGGTGCGCGCGGTGGCCTGCATGCAGACGTAAAAGAGCAGCGTGAAGAAGAGGTCGCTGAGCAGCGTGTGGCGGTAGAATGTCCACGTCGGCGGATAGCCCGGCAGACCGCTCGTCATGGCCTGGAGCCAGCCCGCGGCGTTTTTCGCATAGCCGGGATCATGGATCCACGAGCCGGTATTGGTGATGACGTAGAAGAGCAGCGAACCGGCGACGCTGGCCCCGAGCAGGCGGAGCAGGTTCACCCGATCGCGGAGCGCGAAGCCGAGTCCGCAGATGAGCGCGAGGGCGAGGTAACGCGGGAGAATGTCCGCGGTC
>JBBQIZ010000223.1:0-6787 GCA_038325425.1 Chthoniobacterales bacterium | reverse complement strand
ACCAAAGGCCTGAACATCGTCAAAGACCCCGCCGGCTGGGCGATCTGCGGCAACAGCTCCGGCGGCATCGCCGCCTTCACCGTCGCGTGGGAAAACCCGGAGGCCTTCCAGAAAGTCGTGAGCCACATCGGCAGCTTCACCAACATCCGCGGCGGCTACGTCTATCCCGCGCTCCTCCGCAAAACCAAACCCGCGAAGCCGCTCCGCGTCTTCCTGCAGGACGGCAGCAACGATCTCGACAACCTCCACGGCAACTGGCCGCTCTCGAATCAAGACATGGCCGCGGCGCTGAAGTTCGCCGGCTACGACTACCAATTCGTGTTCGGCGACGGCGGTCACAGCGGCAAACATGGCGGCTCGATCTTCCCGGACACGCTGCGCTGGCTCTGGCGCGACTATCCGAAGCCATAATCGGCGGACTGTAGCGGGTCACGCGAGAGGACAGCGCGTGGGGCTGGGTTTCAAGCTCCACGCTGGGAACGGGGTGAGCGCGTTGGAGACCGGCATCGAAGGTCGGGACTGACGCCGCGCCGCGGCTTGACTCCCACCGGGAGCTTCCCCCAAATGCACGCTCGCATCGCGGGTCTCTCCCGGATCGCCAACTCCTCACCCCAAAATCAACACCATGCCTCGCTTCGGTCTCAACACCTTCCTCTACGCCAGCCCCTTCACCACCGCGGAAGCGCCCAAGCTTTTCGCCAAGCTCAAGAAATGGGGTTTCGACACCGTCGAAATCCCGATCGAATCGCCCGATCACATCGACCCGGTGAAAGTGCGTGCTGCGGCGGACAAGGTCGGCATCGCGATCGGCACGATCTGCGCGGCGATGGGGCCAGGCCGCGATTTCCGCGGCAGCGCGGAAGATCAGAAGACGGCCACGACTTATGTGAAGGCGCTCATCGACCAGGCCTCGATCCTTGGCGCGCACAGCCTCGTCGGGCCGCTCTACTCCGTCGTCGGGCGCACCGGCGCGCATGATGACCAGGAGAAGAAGGCGCACTTCGATCTCGTGGTGAAAAACCTCAAACCACTCGCCAAGTATGCCGAATCGAAGGGCGTCAATCTGTGCATCGAACCGCTCAACCGCTTCGAAACCGACTTCCTCAATACCGTCGATCAGACGCTCAAGCTGGTGAAAGCCATCGGCAGCGAGGCCGTGAAAGTGCACCTCGATACCTTCCACCAGAACATCGAGGAAAAGGATCAGGCCGCGGGCATTCTGAAGGTCGGCAAGCTGCTCGGCCACTTCCACGCCTGCGGCAGCGACCGCGGCACGCCCGGCGCGGATCACATCGACTGGAAGCCGATCGTGAAGGCGCTGAAGCAGGTCGGTTATCAGGGCGACGTGGTCATCGAGTCGTTCACCACCGACGTGAAAGTCATCGCCCGCGCCGCGGCCATCTGGCGCAAGATCGAACCCAAACGCGACGACATCCCGGTGAAGGGCCTGGCGAACTTGAAGAAGCTTTTCGGCAAGAAGTAAGGCGTCCAACGGTTACTCACTCCACACTCATGAAACTCCTCCCCCTCGTCGCCCTCACCTTTCTCGCCGCCGCCTCGCTGCGCGCAGAAGAAAAACAAATCTTCAACGGCAAAGACCTCACCGGCTGGGAAGGCACCCCGTCGCTCTGGAGCGTGCAGGATGGCGCGATCACCGGCAAGACGGCGGCCGATCCCGCCAATCCGGCGAAGTCGATCCTCAAGCACAACACCTTCCTCGTCTGGAAAGGCGGGACGGTGGGCGACTTCGAGCTGACCTTCAAATACCGCATCGAGAAGGGCAACAGCGGCGTGCAGTACCGCTCGAAGGAACTCGCCCCCGGCGAGAACGGGCCGATCATCAGCGGCTATCAGGCGGACTTCGAAGCGGGTGCGAAATACAGCGGGATTCTCTACGAGGAGCGCGGTCGCGCCATCCTCGCCCTGCGCGGGCAGAAGACGGTGATCAAGCCGGTCGCGAAAGATCCGGCCGATCCGAAATCGAAGGACTTCAAAGTCGAAGTGACCGGCGAAACCGGCAACAGCGACGAGATCCAAGCCTCGATCAAGAACGAGGATTGGAACGACTACAAAATCGTCGCCAAGGGCAACCACGTGCAGCACTTCATCAACGGCAAACAGACCATCGACGTTACCGATGAAGACACCGCGCACGCGCCGAAGGAAGGCCTGCTCGCGCTGCAAATCCACGCCGGCCCGCCGATGGTCGTGCAGTTCAAGGATTTCATCCTCAAGACGGACAAATAATCCGCCGCGAGAGATCGATTTTCGCAGACGCCCCGGTCGTTGAGACCGGGGCGTTTTGCTTTGTTCAGTTCGCGGCGTTCGTGATCAGGCCATTGAGCAGGCCCGCCTGCCCTCCGCCACTCCACGAACCGGCGTAGGTCTTTTCGTAGATCATCACGCGCGCCGAATAGCTCGGGCCAATGCCGAGACTAAGCTGATCGATAACCAGCACGGCTGTGTCGCCGGCCCACTGCACTTGCGCGGGAATGGGCAGCACAATACTGCGTCCGGCGTAGCTCAGACGCGCGTTGATCGTCCATTTGTCCCCGCCGATTTTCGTCACACTGACGATCTCATAAGAGTCTTCCTTCTCCGGCCCGAGCTGGCCGTCTTTGATCCCCGCCCAGCGGCCCTTGAAGGTCGCCTTGGTCAGCGTGGCAATAAGTTTCGCCTCCATTTCGGGGGTGACCGCAGACGCGGTTTCAGCCTTCGCGGGCTGCGGCGTATCCTGCGCTTGCGCGGCGGGGGCTATGACGAGAAACGGAATCGCCAGCGCGAGGGTGGGCGCGCAGCGAAGGAGTGAGGGGAGCTTCTTTAACGAGGAGTGCATGGCGGATTCAAACTGCGGCAGGCGGCGGGTGTCGCGAAAAAAAAACCGCCCTCACACCAGCGCCAGCGCGCCGGGTCCGGCCGATGCGCCGGCTGGGGCGGCCTGCCCCGTCCGTCGAAGATCATGGCCCGAATCATCCGCAGCGGTGGTGGCATGCGGAGATGGATCGTCGCACCACCGCCCCGATGCAAGTAGGGGGAGCGTGGCCGCAGCCATCCGTCTCCCGCCGCAGACGCGATTCAGCAGGTATGAGCACGACCGCCAACCCCGCCGAACAGCAGAAGCGATTCATTTCCCTGCTGAAGAAATTTCACACCGCGATGCTGGTCACGCACACCGGCGAGCACGGTTTTCACGCCCGTCCGATGGCCATCGCCAAAGTCGAAGACGACGGGCGCATGTGGTTTTTCACCGCCGCGAACACCGCCAAGGTGCACGAAATCGAAAACGATTCGCAGGTCCATCTCACCGCCCAAGACGGCGACAGCGCCTTCCTCGCGCTCAACGGACGCGCAACCTTGATCGGCGATCGCGAAAAGATCGCGGAGCTCTGGAGCGAACCGTTCCGCGTCTGGTTCCCCGGCGGCCAGGACGATCCGAGCATCGAGTTGATCGTCGTGCGCCCGGTTCTCGGCGAATTCTGGGACAACACCGGCGTGAACCGGGTCAAATACCTGTGGGAAGCGACCAAGGCCTACCTCACCGGGACCACGCCCGAGATCCACGAAGGCGACGGACACGGCGTGGCGCGCCTGTAAGCGCACTCAATCGCGCACCGCCGACGCCACCAATTCGAGCACGCGCCAAAGCGCGTTCGGCGGATTGCCCTCGAAAAACGGCGTGTTAGGCAGCGGCTGCCAGCCGTCGCGGTCGCGGCTTTGCGCGGGCTGCGGAAGTCCGGTCAGCGCGGGATCGTATTGCCCGTCCTTCCCGCCGAGCTTGTAAATCACAAGGTCGAGCGACGGCACGACGTAGAGACAAAAGCCGCCGGACCCGGATTTAAAAAACGCATCGCGCGGTGCGGCGAGCACGTGGCCATCGGAGTTCTGCTCCCACTGGAGCGTGAAGGGCGCGTGCGGATTGTAGGGCGACATCCGCTGGCAAAGTTGGATGTAATCCGCCGGCACAAGTTGCTGATCCTGCCACTTTCCGCCGCGCAGCAGGCAGTAGCCAAAGCGCAGCGCGTCGGTGGCGTGCACCGCGATGCTGCCCGCACCATTCGCGTGTGGCATGAGGAAATCGCCGCGTTGCAGGCAGTAGGCCCACGGCCCCCAACCCATTGGCTTGGCCAGCCGTTCGTTGATATAATCCTGGAGTTCCATCCCGGTGACGTGACGCAGAACAATCGAGGCGATGTGCGGCGCGGGCGATGAATACGAATACCCCGCGCCCGGATCGGTCCAGAGCGGCACGCGCAGCGATGATTGATCGAGGTCGCGGATGTTCTGCCCCGGCACCGGCTTGAGCGGCGTGACCTTGCCCATGACGATGCCATTCGGCGTCTGGCCCTCGCCCCAATAACCCGCGCTCATGCACAGGAGTTGCCCGAGCGTGATCTCCGCCTTGCGCGGATCGTCGAGCGGCAGCGCCTCGGGGAGATATTTTGCGGTGAAAACTTTCGTGTCGAGGCCCTGCGGGATTTTGTCGCGGAACTCATTCAGCATGATGCCGCAGGCGATGCTGGTGTAAGCCTTGCCCGTCGAAGCCATGTCGGGATTGGCGTTGCGGCTCGCGCGGCCGAAATATTTCTCAAAGACGAGATACCCGCGCCGCACGACCAGCAGGCCGCCGTTCGGCGCGCTACGTTTGGTGACGGTGTAAGCCTTTTCCAGACGATCGAGATCCATGCCCGCCTTCTCTCGAATTTCCTGCACGGAGGACAGCGTGCGCCAGCCGCCTTCGCTATCGGGCGGCGGGAAATAGTCGGCTGCAGAGGCGGCGCCGACCAGCGCGAGAAGCAGCGTGGAGAGAAGGATGCGAGGGGAGAAGGCCATGCGCGGAGGCAAGCAGTTCTCGACGGCGCCGACAACGCCGATGTGGCTCAGGGCTGCAGCGGGATTTCTTTGGGCACCAGTTGTTTCGTCCGCAGGAGCCGGGTGCCTTCACCGACCAGCCGCAGATACCAATCGCTCGGCAATCCTTCATAGGTCAGGAAATGCGCCTGCGTGGGCGGCTCGTTCGTCACTTTGAAAATCGCGGTTCCTTCGTCTACTTCGTCGAACATCGCGACGATCGCCGAGTCCACGCCGAGCGTGGACAGCGTGTGGAATTGCTCCCAGAGAAACTGGCCACCACGCCGCGGGATGGTGCCCGAGCCGGGTGGCAATTTCTTGAGATTGCTCCACGCAAATCCCGGATAAATCACCGGCAGCCAGAGGATGCCGTGTTTGTCGCACTCTGCTTTGTCCTCGGCCCAATAGTTGGTTGTCGCCTGCAGTTCTCCCGCGCCGTCCGTGGAATAGTTCGCGGTATTCCACGGTGACCACGCGTTGAAACGGCGGAAGATCTTCTGCCATTCCGGATCGGGGTTGCGCCGCCAGTTCCATTCGCCGCCGCCGACGAGGAACGCCTGATACGGACCGGACGCGCGAAAGAAGTCGATGATCTGATTAGCGAGTTCCGCGCTCAGCGTGTTGCTCGCGCTCTGCGCGTAAAAGCCGAAGACCTCGACGACCGGTTGCCCGCCTTCGCGGAGATAACGCTCGTCGCGCGTCACACCACTATCGACGAGCTTTTTCCAGTCGCGCACGAGGGTCTCCAGCAACTGCTCCGGCGGCATGCCGGTGAGATCGTAGGTGATCGCCCATGCGCGACCGGTCTGCTGCGCCGCGGCGCGCACATGCTCCAGCACCCGCAGCCGCGAATCGTAGCGCGGCTGGCCGGGCTGGCCGCGCAGCTCGACGAGAAATTGCTGCAGCCACACGCCGTCGATGCCGTAATCGCGCATCCACTCGAAATGCCGCCGCACCGTGCCCGCGTGATCGGAGCTGAACAAATACGCGGGTCTTGCCTGCGCGTCGGTAAAACCGCGCGCGGCAAAACGCTCACCTTCGGGAAACTCGCTCATGTCCGGCCACATCTCGAAGGTCAGAGTCTCCGGCGCGATCCTTTTGCCGTCGCGGCTCCAATGCACCCAACCCGCATTCAGCGCATCGCCTGGACAGCGAAACCAACCCTGGTATCCGCACAGCACCTTGCCGCGCAGCGACCTGGCATCAACGGGTTCCGCGGCGGACGCAAATTCCGCGAGCAGCGCGAAGATCAGCAGATGAGCGAAGAATTTCATGGGCGGCAGGTGATCGTGCGCAGCGGCCTTCCGGTCGACAAGCGCTTGTCTTTCCCGCGCGCCTCGCTCCACTCTCGCGGCCATGTTTTCCACCCGCAGAACCTTCCTCAAACAACTCGGCCTCGGCACCGGCGCGTTCGTCTTCGCCGGATCGCCGCAGACCTTGCTCCATGCGGAGAACCTCTCCGAACTGGCCCGCAGCACGCCCGAGGCGGAAGGCGTCGCGTCGCAAGGCATTCAGGATCTCCTCGATGCGCTTTCCGCCGCCCGGCACGAGATGCACAGCGTCATGATCCTCCGGAATGGCCGGGTCATCACCGAAGGCTGGTGGGCGCCGTATGCCGCCGACGTCCCGCACACGATGTATTCCCTGAGCAAAAGCTTCACCTCGACGGCGATCGGCTTCGCGGTCGCGGAGAAGAAGCTGACGGTCGAGGACAAGGTCATCTCCTTCTTTCCGAATGACCTGCCGGACACCGTCAGCGAGCACCTCGCGGCGCTGCGGATCAAGGATCTGCTCACCATGGCGGTCGGCAGCGAGAAGGAGCCGACCGGCGCCATGGTGAAGGAAGAGGACTGGGTCCGCGCCTTCCTCGCCCATTCGATCGCCCACCCGCCGGGCAGCGTCTTCCAGTACAGCAGCGCGGCGACTTACATGTGCTCGG
>JBBQIZ010000222.1:0-6867 GCA_038325425.1 Chthoniobacterales bacterium | reverse complement strand
GTTCGACCAGAACGCCGGCGGCGCCCAGAAATCGCAGTGGATCGCCTTCAACAAAATCCAGGATCCGAGCGGCGCCCCCAGCCAGATCCTCGGCAACATCGAAGCCGGCGGCCAGGTCTATGTCATCAACCAGAACGGCATCATCTTCGGCGGCAGCAGCCAGATCAACACCCGCTCCTTCACCGCCTCCTCGCTGCCGATCAATGACAACCTGATCCAGCAGGGGTTGCTGAACAATCGCGACGCCCAGTTCCTCTTTTCCTCGTTCAGCGTGCCGGGCGGCTCTGACGGCACGCCCGCGTTCAATCCGGCGCCGCCGCCGCTGGCCGGCATCGGCGACTTGATCGTGCAGCCGGGGGCGGAGTTGCGTAGCACGGCGGGCGGCGATGGGAATGGCGGGCGCGTCATGCTCGTGGGGCCGAATGTCCGCAATGACGGCACGATCGCGACGCTGGCGGGCCAGACGATCCTTGCGGCCGGCCAGCAGGTCGCCATCGCGGCGCATGCCAGCGACGATCCGAGCCTGCGTGGGCTGGATGTTTTCGTCGGCGCGGTCACGGACGGCTCCGGCACGGTCACGAATCATGGCCTGATCGAGTCCTTCACTGGCAGCGCCTCGATGCACGGGCGCCATCTCAACCAGCTCGGCTCGATCGAAAGCTCGACCTCGGTGAGCTTGAACGGCCGCATCGACCTCCTCGCGAGCTACGGCGCGGTGGCCAATCCGAATTTTGATAGCGCCTCCGCGACCGGCTCTGGCGGGCCGATGTTCCTTTTCCAAAACACCGGCGTGGTCACGCTTGGGCCGAAAAGCGTCACGCGCATCCTGCCCGAATACGCGAATCTCAGCAAAGTGCCTGGCACCGCGCTGCCCGAGCGCTCGCGGATCAATATCGAGGGGCAGGTCATCCGCTTCCAGCAGGGCTCCACGGTGCTGGCACCGAACGCCGCCGTCTCGGTGCGCGCCGGGGTCTGGCCGTATGTGGACGAGGACGGCGATCGCACGGTCGCTGACGCCAACGGCAACGTGAGTCCGCAGCTCAACAATTTTTTCTCCGGCCCGACGCAGCGCTTTTTCTTCTCCGGCGGGCAGATTTACTTCGACTCTTCGGCGGTGCTGAGCGTGGCCGGCAGTGTGGATGTGGCGGTGCCGCTCGCGCACAGCATTCTCGACGTGCAATTCCTCGGCTCGGAACTGGCCGATTCGCCGCTGCAACGCTCGGGCGTGCTCCGCGGCGTGCCGCTGACCGTCGATCTCCGCCGCACCGGCACGAACAACGGACGCTTCTGGATGGGCACGCCGCTCGGCGACGTGACCGGCCTGGCCGGCTTGATCGAGCGCGACGCGGCGCAGCTTACCGCGGTGGGCGGCACGGTGACGCTGCAATCCGGCGGTTCGATCGTGCTGCAAAATGGCGCGACGATCGATGTCTCGGGCGGCTTTTTCCAGCACGCGGGCGGGATGGTGCAGACGACGCGTTTGCGCCAGGGCGGCCGGCTGGTCGAGATCCACAACGCCGTGCCCGGACAGGTGTACGATGGGGTTTACACCGGCAAATTCACGCAGAGCCATGCACGCTGGGGCATTTCGGAAACTTTCACCGTGCCGTGGATGACGGGCGCGCGTTTCGAGCAGGGCTTCGTGCAGGGCGCGAATGGCGGCTCGCTCCAGATGACCGCGCCGAGCATGGCGATCGATGGCGAGTTGCGCGGGCACACCGTGAACCCGCCGAACGGCCACGGTTCCGCGCCGGAGCACAGTCGTCTCGCGCTGAATTTCAACGCCGAGAAGATCGTCATGCGGGACGCGAACAACATTGCGTTTCTGCCGGTGTCGCCGACTCCGCCGGCGATCATTTTCCAAAGAAAGCCTGCAGATCGCACCGCGCCGACGATGGTCCTCGTCGGCGACGTACCGGCCGCACTGCCGGCGGATCGCACGGCCACGGTGATTCTGTCCACGGAACTGCTCGACGAGCAGGGCTTCGGCCATCTCTCGATCGAAAACACCGACGGCTCGATCACCGTCCCGGCCGGAGTCAGCCTCACCACGGCACCGCTCGGCTCGGTCGAATTTGCGGCGGCCAATGTCACCGTGCAGGGCACCGTGAAGGCACCCGGCGGCCGCCTCGGCTTTACTGCTTTCACCATTTCGCCGTCCTTCGCTGCAGAGTTCCCGATCCTCAATCCCGCGGGTGCGCTGGCTCCGCTGGCCAACCGCGCGCGCGGAAATTTCACTCTCGGCTCGGACGCGACGCTCGACGCCGCGGGCTTGCTCCTGGACAACCGGCTGAACAGCGCGAGCCGCTTGAGCCAGCCGCGGGTGATCGACGGCGGCGACATTTCCATCGAAGCCTTCAGCGCCAATCTCGCCGGCGGCGGCACGATCACCGTCTCGGGCGGGGCCGCGCTGAATGGGCGCGGGGTGGTGAGCTATGGTCGCGGCGGCAGCATTGCGATTCGCACGGGGAAAGATCCAGGCTTCGAGGCGGTGATCGGCGGCAGCCTGGTACTCGATTCCACGCTCGAAGGTTTTTCCGGAACGACCGGCGGCGACCTCACCGTGCAGACCAGCCTGATCCAGATCGGCGGGGCGGCCCGCTTCCCGAATACCCTCGTGCTCGCGCCGGATTTCTTCCGTCAGGGCGGCTTCACCAGCTACACGCTGATCGGCATCGGCGCGCCGTCGGATGAAGCGTTCGCTCCCGGCGACCCGCAGCCCTACGCGCCGGCCATCGCCATCGCGCCGGGCACCCGCATCGCGCCGGTCGCGGAAAACTGGCTCGCCCTTCCTTTGGAGCGGGGGACTGGTGAAGTCGTGCTCCAGCGCGTGCTGAACCCCGTCGGTCGCCGGGCCGCGACGAGCGTGAGTTTTGCCGCGCTCGGCTCCGACGACTCCTTCACCATTGATCAGCTCGAAGTGCGCGGCGACATCGTGATGGGCGCGGGCGCGCAGATTGTCACCGATCCCGGCGCGGACGTTTCGTTCGACGGCGACACGGTCACGCTGCTCGGGTCGGTCACCGCGCCGGGCGGCACAATCACCATCGCCGGGGCGAATCGTTTTCCGTTGCGCGGCATCCAGGCGGCGAACATCCAGTTCGCCCAGCCGACCGTGTTCATCGGCGCGCAGGCGCGGCTCTCCGCGGCGGGCACGGCGGTCATCGTCCTGGATGAATTTGGCCGGCGGCACGGCACGCTGTTCGATGGCGGGAGCATCCTCGTCTCGGGAAATATCGTCGCCGAGGCCGGAGCGGTGCTCGATGTCTCGGGCGCGGCCGGCACCTTCGATCTTGCGCCGGCCAGCCTGGGCGAGACGACCTCGCCGATCGTGCCGCGGACCAGCGGGATCAATGCGCCGCTGTGGCAGTTGCGCAGCGTTCCCGTCCGGCTCGAAAGCGACGGCGGCCTGATCGATCTGCAGGGCGGCGAGATGCTCTACTCCGATGCGACGTTGCTCGGACACGCGGGTGGACCGACCGCGGTCGGCGGCACGCTCTCGGTGTTTTCGGGTCGCTTCTACGTGCCGGATGGCTTGCGCACGAGCGCGGACATCAATCTCGTCGTCACGCAGTCCGGCAACACGATTCCCACGGACTATACAAATCGCGGCATCGGGCGGCAGGTCGGCACCGAAACCGGGCTCGGTTATTTCGCCGTCGATCGCTTTATCCAGGGCGGATTCGATTCGCTCGACCTCGGCGCGAAGTTCCTCGAAAACGCCACGCCGATCGCCTTTGGCGGCAACGTCGAGTTCCGCGGCCCGGTTTCCATCCAGGCGCGCGGCCAGCTCCGCGTCGCGGGCGGCGGCGTGATTCAGGCCGACGCGCCGGTTTCGCTGCAAGCCCCGTACATCGCTGTCGGGCAGCCGTTCCGCCGGCCACTGCATCCCGACGATCCGGTGCGGCTTTTCCTGAAATTCGGCGCGGGCGCGGGTGCTTCGGATCACACCTTCGCGCCGACCGCCGGCCCCGGGCAGATCTCCATCGACGCTGGATTCATCGACGCGGGCACGCTCTCGCTGCAAAACATCGCCAGCGCCCGGCTGAGCGCGCCGGACGGCGACATCCGCGGCAACGGCACGATCAATATCGCCGGCGATCTCGTGTTCGCCGCCGGGCAGATTTATCCGACCACGGCGAGCGACTTCACCATCGTGGCCTACGATCGCACGGTGCTCGTCGCCGCCAGCACGCTCGGCGCGGCGCAGGTCACACTGGCCGCCGGCGCGCTACCCTACGGCTTCGGGGTCGGCTCGTCGCTCCTCGGCTCCACCGTGCAGAGTATCGCGGGCAATACGGTCACGCTCGCCGCGGGCGCAAACGCCACGATCGCCGCGCCGGTGGCGTCGCCCTTCGCCCTCGGCTCGGTCACTGTCCAATCCTCGACCACGCCCGCGGCCCCGCTCTCGGCTGGCGGCAGCCTGAATATTTTCGCCTCGCAGATCACGCAGGGAGGGAATCTCCGCGCCCCGCTCGGGTCGATCGTCCTCGGCTGGGACGGCACGGATTTCGATCCCTCGGATGCGGATTTCGACCGTCCGCTCGACCGCATCACCGGCACCACGCTGATCCTTCCGACGACCCAGCAGGTCACCCTCCTGCCGGGCAGCCTGACCTCGGTCGCAGCCATCGATTTCAAGACCGGCGCGGAGATGCTCATCCCTTTTGGACTTAGCCCGGATGGGCTTTCGTGGATCGATCCGCGCGGCGTGAACGTGACCGCGAGCGGCCTTCCGCGGAAGACCATCTCCATTGCCGGCCAGTCCGTGACGACCGCGCCGGGCTCGGTGATCGATATTCGCGGCGGCGGTGATCTTTCGGCCTTCCGCTGGGTGCCGGGACCGGGCGGGAGTATCGATCTGCTCGGCGAAGCCGGCGCCACCTGGGTCGCGGGTGGCACCTATGAGCCCGGCCAGCTCGTCCGCCACGACGGGCAGACCTGGTCGGCCCGCGTGACGAACAGCGGCGAGACGCCCAAGGTCAGCCTCTTCTGGTCGCTCGTGCCGGAGTCCTACGCCGTCGTGCCGGGCTTCCGATCCGACCTCGCGCCCTACGCGCCCTTCAATACCGGGGCCAATTCCACTTTGCTCGGCAGCGACCAGGGTTACGTCAGCCAGTCCCTCAAAATCGGCGACCGCATTTATCTCGAAGCGCTGCCGGGGTTGAAGGCTGGCGAATACACGCTGCTGCCGCGACGCTACGCGCTGCTGCCTGGCGCGCTGCTCGTCACGCCGACGCAGAATCAGACGCTCGGCACGATCACGCTGCCCGACGGAGCGGCGTATGCCTCGGGCTACACGTTCAACCAATTCAACCGGCCGGCGGAGTTCTCCGGCGTGCGCACGCAATTCGAGGTCACCACTTCCGAAGTCACCCGGATGCGCGCGCAGTACGACGATTACACCGGCAACGTCTTCTTCACCGATGCGGCGCAGCGTTTCGACATCGCACAGCCGCAGCGGATGCCGATCGACGCCGGCTATCTGAGTCTGCACGGCAATATTGGCCTGCGCCCGGATGGCACGGTGCTGGCCGGGCGGCCGGAACGAGGGCGCGGCGCGGCGGTGGACCTGAGCAGCTTTGCCGACATCACAATCGTCGGCGGCAGCGGGGTCGAGCCGGCGGGAGCGACCGCGGTCATCCGCACCGAAGTGGTCCAGGCGTGGGGCGTGGAAAGTCTGCTCATCGGCGGCCTGCGCCGCGACTCCGCGACCGGCACCGTCCTCGACGTGCGCACCACCAATCTCGTCCTCGACAATCCCGGCGCCACCCTCTCCGCGCCGGACGTGACGCTCGCCGCGCGCGCCGGCTTGACCATGACCGCCGGCTCCGCGCTCTCCGCCAGCGGGGCCATGTCGGAACCGGCACCGCTCTGGCAGATTTCCGGCGACGGCACGCTGCTCCGCGTGAGCAGCGACGCCAGCGCGGCGATCAATCGCACCGGCACCTTCAACTCGACGGCTCCGCTGCTGACCATCGGAGCCGGGGCGGCGATCAAGGGCGCGGGCGTCATCCTCGATTCCACTTACGGCACGGCGCTCGATCCGACGACCATCCTCGAAGCCACCGCGCTGACTCTCGGCAGCGGCCAGATCAGCATCCTGCTGCAGACCCCGGCCGGCGGGCTGACCGGCTCGGTCGTTGATCCGCATCTCGTTCTCGCGGGCGACCTCCTGCGCGATGTGCAGGAGGTGAGCAGCCTCACTCTGCTCAGCTACCGGACGATCGACATTTATGGCGCGGGCACTTTCGGCGAATCCCTGAGCACGCTTTCCCTGCTCGCGGGCGGTCTGCGCGGCTACGAGCAGGCCGGCGGCACAGTCGTTTTCGAGGCCGGCAGCGTCCTGTTCGCCAATCCCTCAAACGTGGCCACGCTCCCCGCGCCCGCGGTCACTTCCGGGGCTTTCCAGGTGGACGCGGACACCGTCCGCTTTGGCGATTTTTCATTCACGGTGTCCGGCTTCGACGATGTCGCTCTCAACGCCGCCAACGGGGTGATCGGCGAAGGCACCGTGCAGGAAATCAACGGCACGCGTTTCGTGCCGACTTTCACGACCACTGGGAATCTGACCATTACCACACCGGTCCTCGTCGGACGGCAGGGTGCCACGCAGGAAGTCGTCTCGGGCGGCGATCTGGTGCTCGCGGCCGCCGCCGGGGGCAGCTCGATTGCGGGCGGCCTCGGTGCGGGTTTCACCTTCACCGCGCAGGGCCAGATGGTCGCGAATACCAGCATCCTGCTGCCGAGCGGCCAGCTCACGCTGCGCGCCCGCACCGGCGATGTCACCGTGGGCGGCACGCTCGACGTGGCCGGTACGCGGCGCGAGTTCAACGATCTCGTCCGCTATTCCGACGCGGGCACGAT
>JBBQIZ010000221.1:0-6927 GCA_038325425.1 Chthoniobacterales bacterium | reverse complement strand
GCCGGGCGGGAGCTGAGCCGGGCGCACGCCAACCGGTGCCCGACGTATGGGGCACCTTGGTCGCACGGCGATCCGCACACCGGCAATTTCATTTTTGACCCGGCAACGCAGCGCGCTCGCCTGATTGATTTCGAGGTGATGCATCACGCTGCACTCGAGGCCCGTGAGCGGCAGGTGGATGACTTACTGATTTTCCTTCAGGACCTGATGGGGCGGATCGAATGCGAGCGCTGGCTGCCAAATGCACAGGCATTTCTGGAAGGCTACGCGCGGCCTGAGTTTCTGCCGCTGTTGCGGCAACATCTCGTTGCGCCCCGAGGACTGGCCCGGTTGTGGTGGGCCGTGCGGACGACATGGCTTCCCGCGCCCGAGTTGGACCGCCGCCTTGCTTCCCTGCGCGTCTGGCTCGCTGAAGCGGCTGGCCTGCTCCCCGAAAACTGATCCAGGCGGTATGAGAGTTGGGAGCGCCGATACGCGGCGACCTGAGCGGGCGTGACCCTGATCGATCCGCCTTCGACCGAGAGTCGCTTTCCCGCGGGAAAGAATCAGGCGCTCTTCTTTCGCCCGCGGGTAGGCGTCTCGCCTGCCGCAATTCAGTGCGCTTTTCCTCCATGGCGGCCTTGGCCTCGGAAAGCGAGGCCGCTTGCAGCGGAAATTTTCGTGGCGTTTTCTCGCCGGGCAGGCGGACCTGCAGATAATACCGGTCGCCCCGCTGCCAGAGCCCGCGGATGCGCTTGCGGTTGGTATCCCTGACGGCTAGGAATAGGGAACTCATGTTTCGACGAACCGCCCATCTCCACTCCAGCATTGCCCTGCGGGCAGACCCCACGGCGTTTCAAGGCGTTGCATGGCGTGAAAGTAGCACAAAAAGTAGAACACGAGCAATAGCCAATCCATTTTTTCCTCATAAGTCCTTCAATATCAAGTAAGCCGGGGTGGCGAAATTGGCAGACGCGCCAGACTTAGGATCTGGTACCGCAAGGTGTAGGGGTTCGAGTCCCCTCCCCGGCATCATTACATTTTCTCTGTTGCAATCCCTTCTCATCGGATTCTGCATACCAAAAAACATACCAAAGCTCGTGACACCATCCGCCGTCGGGTGTAGCTGGCCGGAATGAGAGCCAGACCCAAATATCCGGTCACAATCAAAGACGGGGGCGAAAGCGTTACCATACGACAGGTCACGAATCGCGGGCGCACCGTCTTCCGCCTCGAATACTACGTCGCCGGGAAGCGCCGCTTGAAAATGCGGGCCGATTCGGAGGAAGCGCACCAAGATGCTGCGCGAATTCTGGCCATGCTCAACGAACGCGCACCGAATTTCGCGCAGACCGAAGACGCGACGATTTTCCGCGCCGCGCAGACCGTTCTCGACGGAGTTGCTTCCGTCGATGAAGCGGCCCGCGTTTTCGCGGTTGCCACGGCCAAACTCGGCGGCGTACCGATCACGGAGGCGGTGGATTACTACTTGAAGCACCGGCCCGAAAAGACCGGGAAGAAAATTCCCGAAATTCTGGAGGAGTATTTGGCGAGCGTGCGCCACGATCTCGCGGAGGAGATTTTACGGGACTGCGCTCGAAACTGCGCGGCTTCGCCCGCCGGTTTCCCGGCTACCTCCACGAATTGACAGCCACGGAAATCAACAAGTGGCTTGTCAGCCGCGGGCTGCGCAAGCGGTCGCGCAACAATGAGCGGGCGATCCTCATCACGTTCAGTGTATGGGCTCGCAACAACCGCTACCTGCCCCTCGGCCTGCCGGTCCCGGTGTCGGAAATTAAAAAGCTCAATGCTCCGACCACCATTAGCATTTCCCCGATCGCCGCCGTTACGATTCTGCTGGCCGAAATCCAAAAGCAAAATTCGGAACTGCTGCCCTACGCCGCGTGCGGATTGTTCGCCGGAGTACGTCCGAAGGAACTGCTGCGCCTCCGTTTCGAAGAAGCGTTTCGCTGGGCGCACAATGACATTGAAATTCGTGCCAACCAAGCGAAGACCGGCATGCGCCGGCTGACCAAGATTCAAGATAATTTGAAAGCCTGAAGCGTCAGGCGAAACGTCGAGCGGCCAGCAGCACCGCGAACGGAAACATGCTGACTTGGAGCGGTCCTGTTCCGCGCCGCGCATCCGTCTTCCAGCCTCGCGAGCGTTTGTCCATTCATGCCAGCCGCGTCTTACTCGGATGTGCTCCGCAGCCTCTTGATAGCTTCCACGGCTCGGGCGGTGATGGCGCGGGCCTCTGCCTGCCGCGGATGCCAGGCGATCACGAGCCGGCGCTCAAGCGTGCGGAGGAACGCAGGCCGCAGGATGACAACATCGGCCCCCCGCAAGCTCAAGACTCGCGATTTCCGGCAGGATTGCCGCGTAATGCCCTTCGCGAAGTGCGCGCACGGCCAGGGTAGCGGATGCGCCTTCTATCTCGATCCGCAAATGCAACCCCGCCGCAGCGGCTGCCGCATCGACTCGCTCCCGGGTCCAGCCCTCTGCCGGAGAGATCAGTGGCAGTTGCGGGAGCCACCGGGAAAGGCTGCGCGGATTGCCCGCCAACGAACGCGGCACGTAAAGGGCATAACGGAAGGCGACGAACGGTTCCGTTTGAAGTGGAGTGACCACGGCATCCTCCCGAATGATGGCGATATCGAGACGTGCCTCGCGCAGTTGCATGGCCAAGATTTCGCTGCGCTCGCGAATGAGTTTTACCTGCGAGCCGCGCATCGCTTTGCGCAAGATCGGCAGCCGGGGCATCAGCAACCATTCCATGACGCTGGCTCCAGCGCCGAGCGTTACTTCGAGCGGCTCACCCGCGCATTGCCTGGCGAAGTCGGTCAGTTCGATGACTAATTCCGTCTGATTTCGACGCATTGCTGACGCCGCACCACGACGGGAGTTGTCCAGTTTTCATCGGCCATTACTGGCTGCCGCCGGAGCGACCCGTCCCTCTCACGCCTACGGTGGCATGCCTGGATTACAGCGTGGCCGCTGGTGGGCCACTGGTCGCGTATCGGTGGGACGGCGAACGCCGCGTGCGAAAGGAAAAGTTTGTCTTCGACCCGACACGCTTTGGTCAAAGCGCAAGAGTGGTAGCTTCAATTTCAATGCCGTGAGCCACCTTCCGAGTCTCAGGCTTGCCGTCGGATGAACGCGAATCTTGCGTTGCGGGACGGCTTGAATACGAGGCTGTGAGCCGGATGAAGTCGCAATCCCTGATCCCGGATCGCCGGAGGATACGTCACGGCGGAAGCGGCGCGGGCAGTTGCCGCGGATAACGCCCGAAAGCGCACTGCGAGGGCTGTGCGAAGTTCAGGAAATGACGCCAGAAGAATTTCGGAAGGTCTTTGTGACACGACGCCAGCCGCTTTCAACGAAGCGCACCGAAGCGCCGATCCCGCTCGATCAATTCCCGCCCGCCGCATTCCCGGCGCGGCACTACTCCCCTCAACCGCCATCAGCCAGCGTTGGCGTAGAGGTGCTTTTGGAAGCCGGAGAACGTCTTGCTGATTTCATCCGGCTTGCCGAGATCGGCCACGGCGTCGGAAATGGAATCGTGGTATTTGAGCCGGAGCAAAGGTGTCAGTTTCTTTTGGTCCAGCTCTTCCACGCCGACCGCGACGTAGTGCGATAGGACAAAATCGAGGAAGACCTGCTGTTTGCTGTTGAAGTGCGTCGTGATCGCCACCTTCGCCTTCGCGGCACGCTCCGCCCGGCTCAGCGGCGGCAGGGCGTAGGCCACATGCGCCAGCACGTCGAAGAGATCGCTCTTCTCGGCGTCGATGATCTTCTGCATTTCCGTCAGTTGAGCAGTGCCGAAGCCTTTTTCCGCCAGCCCCTCCAGGAGCTTCGCCCGCGTTTCCGGCGCGCTCCAGAGGGTGCGGAGTTCATCCTCGTTCTGGAAAAACTCCGGCAATTTTCCAAAGAGCATTTCCATGAACTCCTGCGCGGACATGGGCGTGCCGTCCGGGTGCCAGAACGTCGTCATCATCATGTGCTGGATGTTGCGGGCCTTTCCGTCGGCGAGCTTCACCTTCACCCGCTTCCGGCACACGCACGGGCGCTGCCCGCACCTCGGGCACGGCTCCGCCGGGCACGCGCACGGAACTTTCCCGCATACCGGACACGTTACTGGCGGCTCGACGACGCAGACACACGGACTCGCGCCGCACTTCGGACACGCTTCCGGGTCGATCGGCTCGCCGTCCCATTCGGGATCGCTGAAATGCAGGTGCGCCTTCACGAAGTCGTAAATCGTGAAGTAGTCCTTCCCGTCATAGAGGCGGGTGCCGCGCCCGATGATCTGCTTGAACTCGATGATGGATCGAATGGGTCGCATGAGCACGATGTTGCGGATGTTCCGCGCATCCACCCCGGTGGAAAGTTTCTGCGACGTGGTGAGGATCGTCGGGATCGTTTTTTCGTTGTCCTGAAAATCCCGCAGGTGTTGCTCGCCCAGTTCTCCGTCATTGGCCGTGACCCGCTGGCAAAAGTTCGGGTCTTTGCTCGTCTTCACCTGATTGATGAGATCGCGCACGAGCAGCGCGTGCGCCTGGTTGGCGCAGAAAACCAACGTCTTCTCCTTCTGGTTGATCTGCTCCATGAAGATTTCCACGCGCTTCTTTTCGCGCTCCCGAATTTCGATCACCTTGTTGAAGTCCGGTTCCTCGTAAATTTTCCCGGATTCGATCTCCCCTTCCACCACCGTGTCGTCGGTGGTGTAAGTGTAATAATCCAGCGTGGTCTGAATCTGCTTCACCTTGAAGGGCGTGAGGAACCCGTCGTTGATCCCTTCCTTGAGCGAATAGATGAACACCGGCTCGCCGAAGTAGCGGTAGGTGTCCACGTTGTCCTTTCGCTTGGGCGTCGCGGTCAGGCCGAGCTGCACGGCGGGAGCGAAATACTCCAAGATCCCGCGCCAGTTGCTTTCGTCGTTCGCGCCGCCGCGGTGGCACTCGTCGATGATGATGAAGTCGAAAAAATCCGGCGGATACTCGCCGAAGTAGGGCGACGGTTTGCCGTCCTTCACCGGCCCGCTCATGAATGTCTGGAAGATGGTGAAGAACACGCTGCCGTTCTTCGGCACCCTGCCCTTTTTGCGAATGTCCTCCGGCTTCACCCGCACGAGGGCGTCGTCGGCGAAGGCCGCGAAGGACGTGAAGTCGTTGTAGGCTTGGGTGGCCAGCGTATTGCGATCCGCGAGGAAGAGGATGCGCGGGCGGCGGGTGGGTTCGCCGCTCCGATTCCATCGGGCTTGGAACAGCTTCCACGCGATTTGGAAGGCGATGGAAGTCTTGCCCGTGCCTGTGGCCAGCGTGAGCAGCATCCGGTCTTTGCCGGCCTCCATGCGTTCCAGGACGCGGTTGACCGCGATTTCCTGATAAAAGCGAATCGTCCAACTGCCGCTCTTGTCCGGGTAAGGCACCGCCGCAAACCGATCCCGCCAGACATCCGGCTGCGCGTGCGTCATGGCCCAGAGTTCATCCGGCGTGGGATAGCTGGCGATCTCGCCTTCCTCGCCCGTTTGCATGTCGATCCGGTAGATGCCCTGGCCATTGGTGGCGTAGGCAAAGCGCACCGCCATCTTGCCCGCGTAATTCTTCGCTTGGGCCACGCCCTCGGTCAGTTCCTGATCCCAAGCCTTCGCCTCATTCACCGCCAGCTTGGTGTTGCGATACTCCAGCACGTAATCCGCCGTGAGCGCCTTGCCCCGCCGCCCGTGTCCCTCGATCCGCCCGAGGGTGATGGGATACTCCCGCCGGATGCGGCTACCCTCCACCACGCCCCATCCCGCCGCCTTCAACGAGGGGTCGATGTGCTCGGCGCGCGTTTCGGCTTCGTTCATGGCTCCTCCAAGGTCACGCCACTCAGCAGAGCGAAGAGCGGCTCGTTGATGTAGAAGTTGGTCTTGCCCATCCGCTGCTTGCGCACCAGACCCGCACCGGTGAGCTGCTCAAGGTATTTCGCCGCGGTGGGGCGGGAGACATCCAGCTCATGCTCGATGAACTCGATCTTCGTGTAAGGGTAGCGGAACAGGTTGTTCAGCAAATCCTGGCTGTAGAGTTTCGGCAGTCGGTTGCGAATATCGTGCTTGGTCTTCTGCATCAGATCGCGGAAGGCCTTCACCAGCGTGATGGCGCTGCGGGAGGTCACCGCCACACCGCGCAGCAGATAGAGACACCACTCCGCCCAGCGGTCGTCGTCCCGCACGGTTTGCAGCAGGCGGTAGTAGTCCGGCTTCGTCGTGGTGAGGTAGCGGCTCAGGTAGAGCACCGGCAGGTCCAGCAAGCCATCGCGCTGCAGCATCAGCAGATTGAGGATGCGCCCCGTGCGCCCGTTGCCATCATAGAAGGGATGGATGCTCTCAAACTGGTGGTGGGCGATCGCCATGCGCAGCAGCGGGTCCAGGCCATCGTCGGCGTGGATAAAATCAATCAGGTTCCGCATCAGCGACTCCACCACCGCCGCATCCTGCGGCGGCTCGTAGATCGTCTGCCCGGTCACTTGATTCTTCAACACCGTCCCCGGCAGCCTGCGCAGTCCCGCCCGGTTCTGCTCCAGCTCGGCCTGCACGGCCAGCAGCGTCTCCAGCCGGATCAAGCCGGAGCCCCGCACCGCTGCATACCCCGTGCGCAGGGCCGCTACATAGTGCCGCACCTCCTTCGCCGCCGCCGTCGCGCCGGAGTCGTCCTGATAAGCATATAGTTCGTCGTGCGTCGTGATGATGTTCTCGATCTCCGAGCTGTCCTTCGCCTCCTGAATGCCCAGCGTATCCAGCAGGATGCCTTGATTCGGCAGGGATTCGCACAGCCCTTTCAGCTCCGCCAAGTGCCGATGCGCAACCGTCAACGCCGCCCAGACCTCCCGCGTCTCCAGGGCGGGGAGGTTTCTCAAAGGCAGTGGCGAGAGGGCAGACATGGAAAGAAAAGTGCCATTTCCTTA
>JBBQIZ010000220.1:0-7019 GCA_038325425.1 Chthoniobacterales bacterium | reverse complement strand
GCGCTGATTCACGACGATCCCGAGGGATTCGTTTTGAAGCCGGAGATGCTGAGCTACTTCGCGCAGCCGTGGGAACTCTTCATCGAACCGACCGATGTCTGACCGGACCCCGCACATCGAACCCACGCAGAGTGTCACTGGTTCGCTCGGGCCGGAATACTTCGATCGCCTTTACGCGCAGAGCGGCGATCCGTGGGACTTTGCATCCAGCCCCTACGAAGCTGCGAAATACGCCGCCACGCTCGCGGCGTTACCGCACCCGCGCTATTCCCACGCCCTCGAACTCGGCTGCTCCATCGGCGTCTTCACGCACCTACTCGCCCCGCGCTGCGAGCGCCTGCTAGCCACCGATGTCTCGGAGGCGGCTCTGTCCCAAGCGCGCACCCGCTGCGCCGATCTTCCCCAAGTCGTTTTCGAGCGGCGCGATCTCACTGCCGATTTCCCCGCCGGCCGCTTCGATCTCATTCTCGTCTCCGAGGTCGGCTACTATTTTTCCCAGCCAGATCTCCAAGTCCTACGCGCAAACATCGCCGCCGCGTTGGCCTCCGGCGGCGATCTTTTGCTCGTCCACTACACCGGCGAAACGAACTATCCGCTGACCGCCGACGCCGTGCATGAGACCTTCTTCGCAGAGGAGGGCCGAGACTGGAAACGGGCGGCAGAGCAGCGCACGCAGAGCTACCGCCTCGACCTGCTGACGAGGCGCGACGGCTAGCCAGTGCTGTCGGGATGAGCACTGATCGATCGATCGGGCCATCGCCGATGAACGCAACCGCGCTCCGAGGTGCGAAGTAAAGGTATGAAAACCTCAACTTCCATGAACCGTTCATCCACTGCCTCCGAAGACGCGATCGTCGTTCCTGCCATCCTCTGGTGGATGGGTGTGCCGCTTTCGCTCGTGTTGATTCTCTGGCTGATCTTTTAAGCGCTGAAACGTCCCCGCTTCTCGCGGAGATTGCCCGACGCCTAACTCGATACCTCGGCCAGAATCGCACTCAGTTCGGACACCTTGAACGGCTTGAGTAAATGATGACGGTAGCCGGCGGCCCGGCTGCGGGCGCTGTCGGCGCCCATCCCGAGGGGGTGTAAAAGTCTTTCTGTAAATTGCTCTTCGTCCGCAATGCCCAGCTCCCCTGCGGGAGCGGCGTAGCGAGCCGAGCGCCGCCGCCCCCGCAGGGGAGCTGCCGCCGGTTTTCGGTCTGGCAAAGGGCGGGCCACATGGGTTCGGGTCGGGGTGCTTCAAACCATCCAACAACCGCACCACACACGACCCGCCACGATCATCCTGAATTCCTCAAATCCATCCTTCAACTTCTTACCGACGGGGGCTCCGAAGCCTTTGCCGCAAGCCTCGTCAATGGAGCCATGCGCGCGGAACGCTCCGCCGCGCTCCTGGCCGAGCCTTTCGAGCGCACCGAGGGCCCGCACCGGCTACGCCAATGGCTTCAAACCCAAGGCCCTCTCTACCCGCCTCGGCCCCATCACCTTCGCCATCCCGCAGGTCCGCGGCGATCTCGACTTCTATCCCTCCGCTCTCGAAAAGGGCGTCCGCAGCGAGCAGGCCCCTCAAACTCGCTCTCGCACATATTGCGGGCTCCTTCTCAAGGCGTTGCGTGATCCGATGCCATCAGACGCCCCCGCAGAGCTTTTTCCGACGCACTCCCAATTAGTTGATCCGTCCCGGGAAAAGTAGCGCCGTTAGTTCGTGGAAAAGAGAACCCCGCACACCGGAGGCGTGCGGGGTTCATAAGAGCGGCGGTGTGTCGGCTGACTATGCGTTCGGCACGCTCGCCTCCCGGACTGTGCTGATGTCTTCGGCACCTTCGGCCTCAAAGATTTCTTCGGCACGGTCGAGCTGTTCGCTGGTGTTTCCGTGCGCGGACACGAGGTAGTTGCCTTTGCGAAGCTTCTCATCGTAACGCTTCGCTTCGATCTCCGGAATTCCGAGACCGATCAGCCCTCCGACGATGCCCCCGGTGGTGGCTCCAAGGGCGGCACCGCTGAGCGCTGCCATGATCGGGCCGGCCGCGATGAATGGACCGACGCCTGGAATGGCGAGGGCGCCGATGCCGGCGAGAAGGCCGAGTGTGCCCCCGGCGACGCCGCCGGTGGTCACCCCCGCGGTAACACCCTCGGAGGCTTTGCTCGACTTGACGTGACCGAAGTCGCCCGTGCCCGATGTATCGGGGAGCAGGACCGAGATTTCAGAAGCGGCGAAGCCTTGAGACTGGAGCCGGTCCACGATGCGTTCGGCCTGACCTTGAGTAGTTGCGATGCAGAATACGGATTTTGACATAGGGATATGGAGTTGGTTGCTGGGTTTTACTTTGGATCGGCTGCCTTGACTTCGAGTTGGTTATCCACCTTCGCGTTGCCAGCCGCCGCTTTGGCGAACGCCTCGATTTTCATCTTTTCTTCGGCACTATTCACCGGGCCGCGGAGAGTGACCTGACCGCCCGCCGTGATGATCTTCACGTTCTTGGCCGTCATCGTGAGCGACTGATCTTTGACCACCGCCTGCCGAATCGCCTGGGTGATTTTCAGATCCTCTGGAGTGTTGGATTGATCGACGGGCGTTTTGGTTTCGCCGGAACGATCACGTTCATTTTTTCCAGTGTTGTCGGTGTTGGGATTCTTCTCATCCGCAGCCACAGCCGAGAGGCTGAGCGCGGCGATCGAGAAAAGCGTTGCGAGGTATTTATTCATGGTGGTGTGAGGTGGGCCGGAGTTGGTCGGCGCAGAACAATCGCGCCGTCGCCCGCCCTCGGATGGGTAGTTTTCCGGGAGCGCGACCTCAGGCGTTTTTCGGGGTGGCGCAGCAGTCGCGTAAACTGTGGTAGTCATTCGCTTCCGCCTGCGAGGTCGCGAATGACCGGTCGCGAATCATCCAAGGATCGAGAGCTAGTTTCATGATGGGAGTTTCATTGAACTGAGAGACGATTCACTTTTCCGCGGAAGCCTGGATGATTCGATCCACCAAGGCTCCTTTTTTGAGCGGGCCGGCGATGTCTTCAGCAGCCAAAGCGGCCGGTGCGCCCCAGAGGACCATGTTTTGATAGTAGTCGGTCCCGTAAGAGCGGGCGCCATCATCCGCTTTCTGGCTAGAGGCATGGGGGCCGTCCCAGATGTAGCCCCACTTGAGATTGGTCAGCGCGAGGTTTTTCTTCAGCATTTCCAAACCGTAGTCGTGCTGGTTCTCATACATAAACGCCATGGCGATCTTACGAACCTGTGCGTTGGTGTAGCCCCATTTCCCAGTTAGATAACCGGCGCCTGCCGCGGTATTGCCTTCCCGTTCCTGGAACAATGTCCCGTCGTTATTGATGAGGACTGGTGGCATGCCGGTGGCAGTCGCTTCGCTGGCGGTGCGCATCATGGCGAGCACTTTATCCATGCGATCCTTCGGGAAAACGCCCGGGAGACCGGTGGATTTTGCGAAGTATTGGCCATTGGTCATGGGGCTGAAGAAGGCGTTTTCGCGTTTGCCCGTTTCGGGTTCGTTATAGGCGTCGTAGAACTTTCCGTTCCAGAGCTTCTCTTCGAGCGCTTTCGTGCCTGCCTCGAGCCAGGTGTCGAGTTCCTTGATGAATTCCTGATCGCCCATTTTTTCTGCCCAGCGGCGCGTCATCTCGGCTTGTGCCAATCGCATGCCGCCGGGATGAATGACATAGCCATACCAATGCCGGTCTTCAAACCACTCGAGCTGGTTCGCCGGGCTGGTCGGTTCCGGCATGGCCACGATCTGCGACAAGCCATATTTCGGGCGAGTGCTGTAAGAGAACTGGGTCGCTTTCTTGGCCGATTCGTAGAACTCCTTTAGAAAAGCGTCATCGCCAGTGGCCTTCCAGCAACGATCCAGAAGAATAATGTAATTTGCCCCATTCATCACCTGCTGGTAACCAGCGCCTTGGGGCGAACTCATGTCGTAATAGACACCGAAGGAAAACGGAAGATCGCCATTTGGGAGTTGATACGCCTTCCATGTGCGCAGGGTGGACAGCGCGGCTTCTGGCGCGAAATAGATCAGCGGCAGCATCCCGGAAATGGTGTCGCAGGGGAGACACGACATTTGCGGACAACTGCGCGGATTCTCGTTCATCGCGAAGATGCCATCCTCCGGCTTGCACCAGTCTCCGATCGGCGCTTTCGCTTGCGCCCAGGCACTGCAACGCGGGAAATACATCAGGTTATTGATCAACGAATCCGCCAGCCAACCGGGCACTTCGCTCGCGCTATAGAGCACTTCCTGCCAGGAAAGAATCCGACGCAGCAGCGACTCGTGGTTCTTGGTCAGATAATCGGAAACGCCCTGCGCGTCTTTGTAGCGCGCCGCATACATATGAGCGTAAGTCGCGCCGGTATTGGCGAAAAGGCGTGCGGCGCCGGTGCCCGGCGTGCCATTGCCGTTCCATTCCGGTGCATACCACGAGAGCACATAGCGGACGACCCGTTCCTCGCCGGGTTGAAGTTGAAAATCGACTGCCAATGACGAGCCGCCATCGTCCACGGCTCCGATTTCTGGAAGCGTTTGTTCGATCGTTGCCCAGCGGTCTCCGTCGGCTCCGAGTTCGGCCCCCGTCCGTGCGCTCTTTTCACCGATGGCGGTAAGGGCGTAACTCACATTCCAAGCCTCATCTTTTACAACGACCCCCGGATTCTCGCCCGTGATAGCTGCGCGGGTGACTTTGGGTTCGGGCATGACGGGTTCGATGGCCAGATTAGGAAATCCGATCGCTCGATTCTTCGTCTGGTGTTTCTTGAATCCAGCAAAGCTAAAGGCCAGCGCGCCTTTCTGTGCCGCGTCGGTTTTGTTCTTCAAATGGATCTCGAAAACGGCTCCCGGCGTGTTCATCGCCTTGATGTCTCGCGGAATAAAAGGAGCCCAGGCACGCATGGCGACCTCGACCGGGGCGTCGGTCGCATACTGCATATCGATGATGGGATAGTGCCCCCAAATCAATGCTGCTCGCTTTACGGACTCCGGCGATTTTGGCCAGAGGTGATTCTTTCGGCGCTTCGATCTGGCCATTTCCATAAGACCACGGCCCATTCGGATTGCCTTTGGTGAGATCGAAATCCTGAGTCAGATCCCAAGTCTGACCTGGCCCCACGATCTTTGCCGAGATGCCGAAAATGGTGCCAAAATTGGGATAGGTCGGATCGCCTTTTGAATGAAAGCTGAACGAAAGGGTGTCGTTCGCCGCCACTTGGATGTCAGTCAGCTGAAATTTCTCGGGGTCGGCAGAAGTGGCGTTTTTGTTGATGAGAAGTTCGGGCGTATTATCGCCGGAAATCCCGCCGTGGATGACTCTGCCGTTTTTGCGAACGACGAAGGCACATTCCCGCCCTTCGTGATTCGACCAGACGCCGCCCTTAACCGTCACCTTCATGCTCGACGGCGCTTTCCAGGCGATCCACGTCACCTGATCGTTCGGGGTTCCCGCTGGCGTTGTTTCTGTGCAACCGCCCACATCGCCCGCCTGCAGGTTGAACTTCGGCGCGCGCGCTTTGACGACAGCCGCGAGACCGTCCTTGCGATTCGTCCGAGCCTCGCCCATTTGCATCCAGTCGTTGTCTTCGAGCGGTAGAACGGCCCCGGGAATTTGATAACTGGACGCCACCTCAAAAACGCCGCCGGCACCGGGAAGAATCGGAACAGCGACGGTGTCCTCCACCTCCGCGCTTTGATCGGAAGCGAGCAGCCAAGTTATACCGCCCACGCTCATTCCCACAAACGGCAGGTCGAGCGGACCGCCGCGTGGAGCCAGATCATTAAAGATCGAGGTAAAGCCGAGAGTTCCATTGGCTGAGACATCGATAAAACCCGTATCTAAAACGCCGAGCGGCGCACCGGTCACAGGCTGCGGTTCCCCGCGGAAAATAATTCCAGTGACCGGCTTGGAGTAACCCTTCGCATCAAATTGCGTCCATTGGGTTTTCTTCAGTCCGTCGGGAAAGAGAGGACCCGCGGTCAGAGCGCAGAGGGTGAGCAGGTTCAGAGCTAGAATCAGACGGAGGGTGAGGGCGTTTTTGCGTCTCATGGGAAATCGTTCGGGTAACCGGGGGAACATCGGGCAAGAAAAACGGCAGCACCCCAAGAGTCGCTGCCATTTTCCTAATTAATCAGGAAATATCAGGCTTTTTGCCGACGACGCGAGGGCCTTCGGTATCATGAGAGGATGGTTTTGATCACGTGCCCATGCACATCCGCGAGCCGGTGGTCGCGGCCGCCATGGCGGAAGGTGAGCCGGGTGTGGTCGAGACCCATTTGATGAAGGATCATGGCGTGGATGTCGTGGACGCTGGTGGGGTTCACGACGGCGGCGTTACCGAATTCGTCGGTTTCGCCATAGGCGGTGCCACTTTTGAAGCCGCCGCCGGCAAGGAAGAGGGAGTAGCCATCCACATGGTGGTCGCGGCCACAGCCTTCCTTGACGGCGGGGGTGTGCGGTGTGCGGCCCATTTCTCCCGCCCAGAGGACGATGGTTTCGTCAAGCATTCCGCGTTGGTGCAGGTCGGTGATGAGGGCGGCGACGGATTGCTCGGTGATGCGGGCATTCTTTTCGTGATTCTGCTTGAGTTGAGCGTGCTGGTCCCAAGGGGAGTTGTTGCCATCGAAACTCGGACAGGTGATCTCGACGAAGCGCACTCCGGCTTCGACGAGTCGGCGGGCGCGCAGGGCTTGGGTGGCATAGAGACGCTGATGTTCATCGGGGGAGTCGAGTCCGTAGAGTTTGCGGATGTGCCCGGGCTCGCCGCTGATGTCGGCGAGGTCGGGCACGGCGGTCTGCATGAGGAAGGCGGTCTCGTAGTTGGTGATGGCGGCTTCGATGGCCTGTGCGTCGGAGCTTTGGTGGGCGAAGGCGGCGTTTTGACTGGCGAGCAACGCCAGCTTGCGCCGCTGCGTGGCGGCGGGATCGCCGGGGGTGATGTTGTCCACGGGCGTTCCTTTGGCACGCATTACCGTGGCTTGATGACTGGCGGGGAGGAAGGAGCTGCCGAAGTTTTCCAGTCCGCCG
>JBBQIZ010000219.1:0-7050 GCA_038325425.1 Chthoniobacterales bacterium | reverse complement strand
GACGAGCGCCGCGACGGAATGCGCGACGGCGGTGGGGTCGCCGGTGAGCATGACGCAATGCTCAATGCCACCGGCGCGGAGCGCGGCGAGAGCCGCAGCGGCTTCCGGGCGGATGCGGTCGCGGAGGTGAAAGCGGGCGGCGTGGGTGCCATCGACGGCGAGGTGCAGGACGCTGAGCGTGTCGTCGGACTCGGCAACGGAAATGCCTTGAGCAGCAAGCCACGAGGCGCGGCCGACGACGACCTGATGCCCGCCGACTTTCGCGGCGACGCCGCGGCCGGGCTGCTCGACGAGATCGGTGGGCTCGGCGATGATCACGCCGGCGGCGACCGCAGCGGCGTGGATGGCGCGGGCGACGGGATGGCTGGAGTGCTGCTCGAGCGCGGCAGCGAGGGCGAGAACTTCGGCTTCGGACTGGCCGGCGAGTGGCTCGATGCGGGCGAGTTCGAGCCGACCTTCGGTGAGCGTGCCGGTTTTGTCGAAGACGACGGTGTCGATCTCGCTGGCCACTTCAAAGAAGCGCGCGCTTTTCACCAGGATGCCGAGACGAGACGCGGTGGCGAGCGCGGCGACCATGGCCGAAGGACTCGCGAGCACAAACGCGCACGGGATGCTGACGATGATGACGGAGATCGCGCGGTTGAGGTCGCGGGTGAAGAAGAGCACGAACGCGGCGATGATGAGGACGAGCGGCGTGTAGTAGCGCGCGTATTCCTCGGCGAGGCGCATGATCGGCGCTTCGGTGCCGGTGGCTTCCTCGATGATGTGGCGCACGCGGCCGAGCACGGTGCGGTCGCCGGCTTCCTTCACCTCGAACTCGAACGCGCCGGTGAGGTTTGAAGTGCCGGCGAAGACATCGCTGCCGGGCTCGATGTCGGCGGGCAGCGATTCGCCGGTGATGCTGGCCTGGTTCACCGTGGAGGTGCCGGTGAGGACGCGGCCATCCGCGGGGATGGTGTCGCCGGGACGCACGCGCACGCGGTCGCCGGCGCGGAGATCCGCGGCATCGACTTCCTCCTCGACGCCAGCGCGCCAGCGGCGGGCGCGCGTTTTCGAGTATTGGCCGAGCTTGTCGAGCGCCTCGCGCATGCCGAGGACGCTGCGTTCTTCCAGCACCTGGCCGACGACGAGGATGATCGCCACGACGCCGCCGGTGACGTATTGCCCCGCGGCAAGACACGCCAGCACCGCCAGCGTGATGTATTGATCCATGTAAAACTTCGTCGCCGCAAAGCCGCGGGCCCGCAGGGACTTCACGGCATCGGCCATGATCGGCAGCGCGACGATGATCGCGCCGGCCATGGCGGCGAAGGCGGCGAGTTCGGGCTGCGCGGGGCGCAGCCAGCCGGTGAGGCCGCTGGCGATGAGCAGCGCGGCACCGGCGAGGACGAGCGCGAGGCGGTGCTGGAGATCGGCGTCGGCCGCGGGCGTAGAGTTCATGGAGACTGGTGGCGCGGCGAGAGCAGGATGCGCGTGCCTTCCTGATCGGCCGGGAGAAAGGATTTCGAGACAATCTTCGGCATGACCTGCTGGAGCGTCTCAGCGCGGAGTCGCGTGCGGACAAGGCCCGGGTGGCGGCGATATTCCGCGAGGATGGCGAGGAAGGACGCGGCCTCGCCGCCGGCGCCGGCGAGCAGGCTTTGCGCGGAAGCTTCCGCGGCCTGGCGGATGCGGTAAGCTTCGGATTCGGCGCCGGGAAGCTGCGAGACCTGGTAGGAACGCGCGGCTTCGAGCGCGGTGCGCGCTTCCATCTGCGCGTTGACCACTTGCTCGAAAGCCGGGAGGACGTGACGCGCGGGCGTGAGTTCGCGCACTTCGACGGCGGTGAAATGGACGCCGAGCGCGAGACGATCCGCCCCGGACTGGGCGCGGACGCGGATGGCGGTGCGCGTTTCCTCCAAGCCGGAGGTGAGCACATGATCGACCGGGCGACCGGCGAGCGCGACGGTGAGCGCGTCGTAAAGCAGCGCCTCGATCAACTCCACGCGGCGCTCGCCGAGCCGGAACCACGCGACGGGATCGGCGATTTGATAACGCGCGGCAAAGCGGCCCTGCACGATATTTGCATCGCCGGTCAGCGTGTAGCCGTGATGCACGGGGTGAAGATAAGGGACGAGGAGCACCTGCGGGTCGTCGGTGCGCTGCGAGGCCTCGAATTCCAACTTGCGCACGGGTGCCTCGCCGGGCTGCGCGGCCCACGCTTCGAGCGCGATCTCCTGCACGCTGCTGATCGGAATTTTTACCACCTCGTCGAGCGGCGGCGGCAGGGCGAAAACGAGGCCCGAGTGGCGCAGTGCGGGCTGCAGTTTGCCGAAGCGCAGCACGAGCGCCGTCTCGTGCGGCGCCACGCTCGTGATGCCGGAGCCGAGATAGACGAGCAGCAGGACGACGAGCGCCCAGCGGAGCAGCGCCAGGCTGGAGCGGAGCGCGTCGAGGATGGCTTGCGCGTTGCGCGAAGCGGAGCGGCGGGCGGCTTTCATCGCGTGGCTTGAATGGGCGCGGCAGGCAGCGGCGGTGCGGCTTTTTCCTTGAGCAGGCGGAAGGGCTCGGAGTCGGTGTCGAGGACGATGGTCGTGTTGTTGCCCACGGTCTGTTTCAGGACCTGCAGCTCGCGGAGGAAGCCGTAGAACTCGGGGTCTTCGCCGTGCGCCTGGGCGTAGATCGCGGCGGCTTCGGCCTCGGCACGGCCGCGGATTTCCTCGGCCTCGCGGCGGGCGTCCGCGATGAGCGTGGACTTTTTCGCGTCGGTCTGCGCGCGGATTTCGTCGGCCTGCTGGCGGCCTTCGGCGCGGAATTTTGCGGCGAATTGTTCGCGCTCGGCGCGCATTCGGCGGAAGACGAATTCGGTATTCGCCTCGGGCAGCGCGAGACGTTTCACGCCGACGCGCTCGACCGCCACGCCGAAGAGCGCATCGGCCTGCTCGCGGACGATGCGGGTGATTTCCTCCTCCATGGCCACGAGGCGGAGCTGCGCGCCGTCGGTGGTGACGAGTTGGCGGAACTCGTAGCTGGCGAGCACGGAATTGCGCGCGCTGGTGACGAGCGCATCAAAGCGGGCGCGCGCATTCTCGGCGGAGCCGACGGCCTGCAAAAAGCGCAGCGGATCGGCGATGCGCCAGGCGATGAAGACGGGGACGATGACGTTGCGCTTGTCGAGCGTGAGCGCCTCGGAGATGCGGGCCTCGTAGAAGTCGAGCCGCGCGTCGAAGCGCTGCACGGACTGGAACGGCCAGGGCAGCCGCGGGTAGAGGCCGGGCTCGCGCACGACCCGCACGGGTTTGCCGAAGGCGGTGAGGACGGCTAATTCGTTTTCGCGGACCTGGAAGGAGCCGGTGGCGAAGACGAGCAGGCCGAGGAGGAGGAGGCCGATGGCGAGGCGGGCGAAGAGCGGGTTCTTCATGGCGGGCTGGGAGCGGACGGGACGGGATGCGGATTCTGAATGAAGGCGTCGAGCGAAGTGGCGTCGGTGCTGGAGGGCGGCGCAGTGATCGCGGCGTCGAGGAAGTTACCGCCGTCGCGCGAGCGCAGGTCGAGGGTCATCGCCTGGCCGGCCGCGAGGTGGCGGTCGATGACGATCTTTTCCGGACGCGGCAGAATCTCGGCGAGGGTTTCGAGTTTCAGCCGCTGGCGGAAAAGCTGTGGGGCGGCCCGGTGCGCGGCTTCGAGACTGGCGAAACGCGCGGCTTCGCCGGTGGCGGCGGCGAGCTTGGCGGCGGCAGCGGCGCGGGCGGCGGTGAGCAGGCGGGTGGCTTCCTCGTGCGCGCGCGGGAGTTGGTCGGCGGCGTATTGGCGCCCGAGATAGATGTGGGCCTCCTTGTCTTCCTCGGCGCTGACCACGTCCTGATACGCGGCGGCCACGGCCACGGGCGGATGCACGTCCTTCAAGCCGACGAAGACGATCTCGACGCCGAGGCGGAGTGCGGCGGCGTCGGACTGCAGGCGGGCGCGGAGCTGATTCGCCGTTGCCACGCGCTCGGTGGTCATGAGGCGGAAACTCTCGTGCGCCGCGGTGAGCGCGAGCAGGTGGCGTTCGGCGAGGTGGGTGAGCGCGGTCTGCGCGTCCGCGGTGTGGCGCAGCCACGCGACCGGATCGGCGATGCGGAAATAGATCGGGACGTTGACGGTGAGCAATTCCTCGCCGGTGCCGACGAGCAAATTGCGCTCGCCCTCGAAGTGTTTTTCCGCCCAGAGGATCGCCCCGCCGATGTCGCGCTCGAAGCCGAGCGAAATTTCCTGCACCGCACCGGTCGGCACGATCGCGATCTGCTCCAGCGGCCACGGCCAGCCGACGTGCAGGCCGGGGCCGAGCGCTGGTTCGATGAAATGCCCGAGCCGCACGCGGACGCCGTGCGCCGTGGTGGGCACGACGGTGAAACAGGACGCGCCCACCACAAGCACGGTCGTGGTAGCAGCGACGACCGGCAGACGCGAGCGGACGAATTGCAGCGCCCAGATTTCCCCGAGCCGCACGCCGAGTTGCCGCTCCAGGCTCGCGGCCAACGCGCGCAGCGGATGACCGCCCCGCAGCAAAACGGCCAGCAGGCCGCCGGTGAGCAGCGGATCGGTGTCGCGCAAGGCGAGCGGCTGATAAAAGCGCAGCGCGGCGCGGGCGAGCGCTCCGCCCAGAAAGAGCACGACGCTGACGAGGCCGGCGAGGGCGACCGCGCCCGTGGCATCGAAGCCGGCGGAAAGGCGAAGAAAGAGCGCCCCGGCGGCGGCGAGGCAGTAGAGAAAAAGAAAGCGGGCCAGCGGCGCGAGTGGCGCGGCGCGGCCTTCGAGGCGCTGGAGCGACTCGGCGTGGAGCGCCGCGAAGCGGAGTATGACACCGAGCACGAGCAGCAGGACGGCGATCAGCCGCAGCGACTCCCCCACCGGCGCCGCGACCGGCAAGTTTCGCCACCCATTCCAAAGCAGCCAGCTAACACCAGCCAGCGTCGCCCATTCCACCACAGCCCGACGCCACGAAACGCCCATCGCCGCCGCCAGCGCGGCGCCCACCGCCCACGCCCCGAGCGCGAGAAATGCGGACGCCAGCCCCGACGAATCGGCCCGCCCGGAGAACCAACCGATCCCCGCTAGGCCCGCAAACAACAGCGTGAAAACCGCCTGTCCCCGCACAGTCGCCGTCGGTGCAGCGGACGGCGTCTGTGAGGGGACGGGATGAATCGGAAGATGCATGAGGCGAAGACGACTTGAGGGCTGCACCCCGCTCAGCGAGTGAGGTGCAGCCCCGGAAGTCACAGACCGTCACCGACCCGCCCGAGCGGGAGATGCGCAGCCTGCAGTGGACGTTATTGCGCGCCGCCGACCGGCTTCATGAGCAGGAGTTGGCCGTTTTCCCCAGTGCCCGCAGGGGCTCCGGTCGGCGAGTGCGCCTGCACGGCCGTCAGCCAAGTGTCCGCGCCGTAGAAGCCGGAGGCGTCGATGATGCCGGTGCTTTCCCACACGCCGGCGGTGATGAGCTGGTTGTTCGGCGCGGGCGCGGGCGGGTCGAGTTGCGCCTGGCGCTTGGCGCTGGCGATGGTCGGCGGCATGGACATGCTCCAGATGCTGCCGTCGCGACCGCGCGCGGTCATCTCGGCGCGGCTCTGCGTGAAGCCGTCTTCCTGCAACATAAGGCGGACGCCGTTGTTGTCGATGTTGTCGGGGCCAAAGGCGATGTCGCCGGTATTGGCCGCGCCGCCGTCGATGGTGTCGCCGTTGTAGATCATCTTCAGCGTCACGGGGCTGAGCGGATTGGCCGGATTGCTCCAGGTCATCTCGTAGAGGCGGCCGAGCACGTTGTTCGTCGCTGCAGCACCGCTGCCGGTGGTCACAAAGTAGAACTTCTTGGTGGGATTCTGTTTGTCGAAGCTGCCATCTTCCAGACGGACGAAGCCGAACGCCGCACCGCCCGCGAGGCTGTCCGAAGCGGTTTCGAGCTGCACGTCGGTCAGTGTATTGGCATTTGGAATTTCGACCCACTCACCGGTGATGCTGGTGCCTTGCGCGGTGAAGTTCGTCTCGGTGGTGAAGCCGGCGCTGGTCGAGCGGAGGACGTAGAGCTTGCCATTCACGAGGCCGTTTTTTTGCAGGACGGTCGCCGTCGCGCTGCGCACTTTGCGGCCGACATACATGTAGAGCTGGTTGTCGGTCGTGTTCGGGCCGTCTTCCATGCCCATGATCACGGTGAAGGCATCGCGCCGGGGCATGACCGGGCTGTTTTCCCAAGGGAAGAAGCCGAGGTAGGAGAGCGCGTGGGCTTCGCCGACGCCGTTGTTGTCGAAGATCGCGACAACCTGCGCGCCATTCTGATGGAAGCGATTGGCCGAGGGCACACCGAAGGATCCGGTCGTGTTCCACTCTTCATTAGCAAAGAAGATCGGGCGATCGAAGCCCGCTTCCCGGCCCGCGAGGGTGGCCGAGCAGAAGCGGCCAAAGGGCGGCACGCTCGGATTCATGTCGGTCTGGATGTCGCCCACGAGGGTGTCGTCCTGATAGACCTTCGAGTAAGCCGGGCCGGCGGAGAGAACGCCCGAGGAGGTGCCGTGCAGGATGAACTTGGAGACGTACGCGCCGCGGTACATCGGCCCGGATGGGACGCCGGCGGTGCCGCCGGGCCGCGTCATCGTGACCGGGGTGTTGTTGGGGAATTCGTGATTGACCAGGAATTCCACGTTGCCCGCGGCGTTCTTGAACGCGCCGGTGCCGTCCGGGATGCCGACGAGTTGATACTGATCGTTCGCGCCGCCGCCGGTCAGCGGGACGAATTCCCCCGCGGTGATGATCGGCGTGAAGACGTAGTCGCTGCCCGGAGTCGGGACGAGATACGGCTTTTGCGTCGTGAGGAAACCCTGGCCGAAAACGACCGGGCTGAGGGCGAGCGCGAGGGCGCCCGTGAGGATGGATTTACGCATGTGAGAATGGGTTGTGTTTTTGCGTGGTGGTTCAGTGAGAAGCAGGATGGGCAATCAGGCGCGGCGGCGGCGCGCCAAGCCGACGAGGCCGGTCAGCGCAAGGCCGAAGAGCGCGGTGGAGGGTTCGGGGATGGGCGCGGAGTTGGGCGCGCCA
>JBBQIZ010000218.1:0-7102 GCA_038325425.1 Chthoniobacterales bacterium | reverse complement strand
CACGCGGCGCTGATCGATGGCGAAGGGCTCGGCTGGCGTGCGCTCGGGCCGGAGGACTTTGCGCCGGTGAACAGCGCCGCGGATACGTGGACGTGGAAGGATGGCGTGCTGCACTGCACGGGCCAGCCGGTGAGTGTGCTGCGCACCGCGAAGCAGTTCACCAACGTCGAGATGGTCGTCGAGTGGATGCACGAGAAGCCCGCGGGTAATTCCGGCGTCTTCATGTGGGTCACGCCGGAGTCGGTGGAAAAGCTGGCCGCGGCGGGCAAGCCCGGCCTGCCCAACGGCATCGAGGTGCAGATCCTCGATCACGGCTTCACCGAGTTGATGGCGTCGAAGGGCAAAAAGACGGATTGGTTCGGCACAAATGGCGATGTCTTTCCGGTGCGCGTGAAGATGACGCCTTTCCCACCGCTCTCGCCCGACGGCAGCCGCAGCTTCCCGCGCAAACACATGGCGCGCGGGCACGGCAACTGGAACCACTACTACATCCGCGCGATCAACGGCGAGGTGCGCCTGTGGGTGAACGGCGAGGAAGTTTCCGGCGGCACGGGCTGCGATCCGGCGAATGGTTTCATCTGCCTCGAGTCGGAAGGCTCGCCGATTCAGTTCCGCAAGCTGCGCGTGCGCGAGTTGCCCTGATCCCTCGTGCCGATGCGCTGCGTCATCGCTTTCCTCGCCGCTCTGCTGCTGGCGCCACTCGCATGTCGGGCCGGCCAGCTCGAAGCGGGCGTCGCCCGGGTGGAGATCACCGATCGCGCCGCGGGACCGGTCAATGATCCTTCGTATGTGAAAGCGCTGGTGCTGAGGAACGGCAGCACCGTGGCGGTGATCGTCACGGTCGATGTCGTGGCCATCGGCGAGATCGGACGAATCGGCAACAGCTATCTCGCGACCGTGCGCGCGGCTTTGCAAAAGGAGCTGGGGATTCCGCCCGCCAACGTCCTGATCAACGCCAGCCATTGTCATAGCGTCGTGCGCCTCGATACCGACGTGCTGACGGTGCAGGCCGTGAAGGAAGCTTGGAAGGAGATGGTCCCGGTAAAGGTAGGCGCGGGTGCGGGGCGCGAGGACCGGATCAGCGAGAACCGCCGGTTGAAGATGAAGGACGGCAGCGAGGTGGACATGCGGCGCGCCTACTCGATGCCGCGCGATGAAGATGTGGCGGGCGTGGGACCGATCGATCCGCAGATCGGGCTGTTGCGGCTGGATCGCGAGGACGGACGACCGCTCGCGGTGCTCTACCAGTTCGCGTGTCACCCGATCATGAATCCGCCGAGCAAGGGGAACTCCGCGGACTTCCCCGGAATTGCCTCGCGGGTGATCGAGGAGAACCTCGGCGGCGGGGCGATCGCGTTGTTCGTCCAAGGCTGCTGCGGCGATATCAATCCGGTGCGTTACAAGGAAGTGAGTCGTCCGGCGGACACGGAGCCGCTCGGAAACAGTCTCGGTCTCAGCGTGCTGCGCGGGGTGCGGAAGATCGAAACCAAGGCGGACGGCGAATTGAAGATCAGCAACGAAGTCATCGCGGTGCCGCGCGGGACCGATCTGCAGCGGCGCATCGCGGCCATCCAGGCGCAACAGACGAAGCTGCTCGGATCGCTCCGGCCGACGAACATCAACTTCAAGACCTTCCTCCCGCTGCTCCTGCAGCAGAAGCTCTCGCCGGATTTCCCGTCGCACCACGCGCAGAGCTATCTGCACGACCAGATGCTCGACCGGAAAGCGCTGCCGCAGCTCGACGCCGACAATCGCGCCAGCGTCGAGGCCTATCTGCAAAATCTCCAAACGATGGAGCAACTCACGCGACTGAACACGAACCTCGCCTTGCTCAAAAAGCATCTCGCGCAAAACCAGGCCGCCGGAAAACCTACGCTCGACGTCGAAGTGGCCGGCGTGCGCATCGGCGACTTCAAGCTGGTCACCTTCCCCGGCGAACTGACCGTGCAGGTCGGGCTCAACATCAAGAAAGCCGCGAACGATCCGCACGCCTTCGTGGCCGGCTACACGAACGGCTACATCTATTACACGCCGACCGTGGAGCAGCGAAACAACACCGGCTACGCGCAGGAGGACTGCGATTCGCTCGTCGCGCCCGAGTGGCAGAAGCTCTTCGAGACGAAGGCGCTGGAAACGCTCAAGAAGCTGACCCCATGACTCCTCGCACCGCACTTCGCTACCTTGCGTTTGCCTGCTTTTTCGCCTGCGTCCCGTGGCTGGACGCGCGGGAGCCGCAGTTCGAGGTCGCGGTGCAGCACGATGTCATGGTGCCGATGCGCGATGGGGTGAAGCTGGCGACCGACGTGTATCTGCCCGCGCGCGGCGGGCAGGCGCTGACGGAACGCGTGCCGGTGATTCTCACGCGGCTGCCTTACAACAAGACCGCGACAAAGAGCTATGGCGAATACTACGCGGCCCGCGGCTACGCCTTCGTGGCGCAGGATACGCGCGGGCGCTACGGCTCGGAGGGCGTGTGGCATTTTATGACCGATGACGGCAAGGACGGCTGGGATTGCGCGGCGTGGATCGGCGCGCAGCCGTGGTCGAATGGAAAGATCGGCATGCTCGGCACGTCGTATGTCGGCGGAACCCAGCACGCCATGGCGCTGGAAAAAGTGCCGCAGCTCGCCACGGTGATCCCGGTCGATGCGGTCTCGAACATGGGTCGGCAAAGCATGCGCAACGCCGGCGCGTTCGAGCTGCGGTTCTGGAATTGGATCATGCTCAACGCCGGGCGCGGCAGCCGCGCGGGCCGCGATCCGGCCACCGCAGCGGTGCTCAAGGAAATGGCGGACACGCGCTTCGATTATCTCCCGCTACTGCCACTGCGCGCGGGTGCTACGCCGCTGAAGCTCGCGCCGGAATACGAGGAGTGGCTGACGCAGGCGATGAGCCACGGTGCGGACGATGCTTTCTGGTCGCAGAACGACATCCTCGGCGACCCGACGCGTTACAAGGACATCCCGGTCTATCTCGTCGGCGGCTGGTATGACTCGTGGGCGGGCAATACGACCGCAAACTTCCGCGCGCTGAGCAGCATTTTGAGGAGCCCGGTTTATCTCATCATGGGTCCGTGGATTCATGGCGCGCAGGGCAAGTCGGCGCATGGACAGGCGGACTTCGGCAAGGACGCGGCGATTGCCGACGAACGCGCGTGGCGGCTGGAATGGTTCGATCACTTTCTCGGCGGGAAAGAAAACGCCATCGGTCGGTCCGCCCCCTTCACCACAAAGGTGCGCATCTTCGTCATGGGCACGGGCGACGGCGGCAAGACGGAGCAGGGGATGCTCCGCCACGGCGGCTTCTGGCGCGAAGAGCACGAATGGCCGCTGGCACGGACCCGCACGACGCCATTCTATTTCCAGCCCGGTGGCGCGCTGGCTCCGGCGAAACCAACCGCGGCCAACGCCGGCACGAGCTACGACTTCGACCCACGCGATCCCGTGCCGACGCTCGGCGGCAACATCTCCTCCGGCGACGGTATCATGCAGCAAGGAGCGTGGGATCAGCGCGGCGGCGAGAAATTCTGGAACTGGCCGAAGCCGATCCCGCTCTCCGCGCGCCGCGACGTGCTCGTCTTTCAGACCGAGCCGCTCACCGAGGACGTGGAGGTCACCGGCGAGATCGAGGTAAAGCTCTGGGCTTCGTCTTCCGCCGTGGACACCGACTTCACGGCGAAACTCGTGGACGTGCATCCGCCGAGCGCCGGTTGGCCCGGCGGCTTCGACCTGAACCTCACCGACGGCATCGTGCGCGCCCGTTTTCGCGACTCGCTGAAACAGGAAAAACTCATGGAGCCAGGCACGGTTTACCCGATGACGATCAAGCTCTACCCGACGGCGAACGTCTTTAAGAAAGGCCACCGCATCCGGGTGGACATCTCGAGCAGCAACTTCCCGCGCTTCGACGTGAACGCAAATACCGGCGAACCACTCAACGCCCACCGCCGGCTCGTCATCGCGACGAACACGTTGCGGCACGACGCCGATCATCCCTCGCACATTATCCTGCCGATCATTCCGGCGAAATGAGAGTGCCTCGATCCCGGTAAGAACGTCCTTGTTCCGACAATACCCGATAAGCCCTTAAATTCCGTTTGACCCGCCCATGACTTTGAAAACTTCCGCGCTTCTGCATATCGTCCTGCTCGCATGGGCGACCGGCGGGGCGCTGTGCGCGGCGGCACCCTCGGCGGAGCAGACGGAGTTTTTTGAAAAGCAGGTCCGCCCCGTTCTGGTGGAGCGCTGTTACGAATGCCACAGCTCGGAGAAGAAGACGAAAGGCGGACTGGCGCTCGATACCCGCGAGGCCACGCTCAAGGGCGGCGATAATGGGCCGGTGCTCGTCGCGGGCGATCCCGAAAAAAGTCTCCTGATCGAGGCGGTGCGCTACAGCAACCACGATCTGCAGATGCCGCCGAAGAAGCGGTTGTCCGCCGGGGAGGTCAAGGTGCTGGAAGCTTGGGTGAAGATGGGTGCGCCCGATCCGCGCGAGGCGGCGCCGGCGGCGAAAGCCGCCAAGACGATCGACATCAACGAAGGGCGCAAACACTGGGCCTTCACCCCGCTCGCCCGGGTCGAACCGCCGAGCGTTCCGCCCCTGGCTTCACCGATCGATGGTTTCATCGAAGCGAAGCTGGCCGAGAAGGGCCTGAAGCCCGCGCCGTCGGCGGATAAACGCACGCTGCTGCGCCGCGCGACGTTCGATCTCATCGGTCTGCCGCCCACGCCGCAGGAGATCGAAACGTTCCTCGCCGACCCCGCGCCTGATGCCTTCGACCGCGTGATCGAACAGCTGCTCGCCTCGCCCCAATACGGCGAACGCTGGGGACGGCACTGGCTCGACGTGGCGCGGTATGCGGATTCCAACGGCCTGGACGAAAACATCGCGTTCGGCAACGCCTGGCGTTATCGCGATTACGTGGTGCGCGCTTTCAATGAGGACAAGCCGTTTGATCTATTTCTGATCGAGCAAATCGCCGGCGACCTGCTGCCGCGCAGCGAGGAAGCGATCACGGCCACGGGCTTCCTCGCCCTCGGGGCGCGGGTCCTCGCGGAGCCCGATGTGCAAAAGCTCGAGATGGACATCATCGACGAGCAGATCGACACCATCGGCAAGGCGTTCATGGGGATGACGCTGGGCTGCGTGCGCTGCCACGATCACAAGTTCGACCCGATCTCGCATGAGGATTATTACGCGATGGCCGCGATCTTCCGCAGCACGCGCAGCCTCGCCACGGAGAAGATGGGCGCGATCAAGTTTTGGTATGAGCATTCGCTCGCCACTCCCGAGCAGCTCGAGGAGAAAAAGAAGTTCGACGAAGCCCTCAAGGCGAAGAAAGCGGAGGTCGCAAAGTTCACCGGGCAAGCGCGGAGTGCGGTAAAAGCCGAGTTGCAAAAGCGCGCGGCGGATTACCTCGCGGTGGCGGCGCTCCTGCCCGCGAAAGCGAAACTCGCCGACGCGGAGCCAGCGGCGCAAGCGAGCGGTCTGGATGCGGATGTCGTGCTCACCTGCCGGCAATATTTGGATCTACGGGCCGATCACCCGGTCTTCGCGAAGTGGCGTGAGCTGGCGCCGAGCCAGGACGTTGAGGGCATCCGGCAGCATTACGGACCGATCTTTGTCGAAGCGCTCAAGGCGAAGAAGGGGCCGGAATATGACGCGCTGGTGGAGGCCAAAGGTTTCCTCGCGCTTCCGGCGAAGGATGCCGATGTGCTCGACGCCGCGACGCTGGCGAAGATCGCGGCGATGAACAAGGAGGTGGAGGACTTCCAAGCGACCCAGCCGGATCTGCCCGCGCTGATGAGCGTGGCGGAGGCGAACACCGTGAGGACCCTGCCGGTCCACATTCGCGGCAGTTACCTCACGCTCGGCAAACCCGTGGAGCGCGGTTTTCCCGAAGTGATGCGCACCAGTTTCGCGAAGCCGATCCTGCCGGCCAAACGCAGCGGCCGGCTGGAACTCGCGCGCTGGATGGCGAGCAGCGAACATCCGCTGACCGCGCGCGTCATCGTGAACCGCGTCTGGCGCTGGCACTTTGGGCAGGGGATCGTGAACAGCACGGATAACTTCGGCCTGCTCGGCGGCCAACCTTCGCATCCCGAACTGCTCGACTGGCTGGCGCGGACGTTCATCGAGAACGGCTGGTCGATCAAAGATCTGCACCGGCTGATCATGAAATCGGCGACGTATCAGCAGGCCAGCAATGTGAGTTTTTCAACGTCGGATCAAGCCGACCCGCGGCTTGTCGATCCGGAGAATCGTCTGCTCTGGCGGGCGAACATCCAGCGGTTGGAAGCGGAGCAGATTCGCGACGCGATGCTCTACGTCAGCGGCTGGCTGGACGCGACGATCGGCGGGAAGACGATCCCGCTGCGCAACCGGGAGTTCGTCTTCAACCACACCAGCAAGGACGCGACGACCTACGAAAGCCCGCGCCGCGCGCTCTACCTCCCGATCATCCGCAACCATCTCTACGACATGCTCGAGCAGTTCGATTACCCGGACCCGACCATGCCGACGGGCAGTCGGAACAGCACGGTCATCGCCCCGCAGGCGCTGATCATGATGAACGCGCCCGTGGTGATGGAAAGCGGCGCGCGCCTCGCCAAACGTCTCGCGGAATTACCGGATGACGCGCAGCGCGTGCAGCAACTCTACGCCGCGCTTTACGGGCGTCCGCCGCTTGATCACGAAAAAGCAGACGCGCTCGCGCTGATTCGCGATTTCACCGCAGCGGACAAACCCGAGCGCGCGTGGGCGCTGCTCTGCCAGACGCTCTTCGCCGCAAATGAGTTCATCTATTTGAGGTAAACATCATGAACCCCCAGCAATTCCAACCCATCACCCGCCGGACCATGCTGCAGCGCAGCGCGGCCGGCTTTGGCTACCTGGCGCTCCAGGCCATGCTCGGGCGCGAGCAGACGCAGGCCGCGGTGGTGAATCCGATGGCGCCGAAGCTGCCGCATTTTCCCGCGCGAGCGAAACGGATCGTCTTTCTCTTTATGAAAGGCGGGCCGAGTCACGTGGACACCTTCGACCCAAAGCCGCTGCTCCAGCGCGACGATGGGAAGCCGTATCCGTTCAAGCAGCCGCGCGTGCA
>JBBQIZ010000217.1:0-7110 GCA_038325425.1 Chthoniobacterales bacterium | reverse complement strand
GCGGCCGTATCCGCTGAAGGTGGTGCTGAACCTGAATAGCGGTTTTGGCGGGAAGAATTCCTGCATGGTGTTGCGTCGCTTCGAGCGCGCCCGATGAGAGTCGCCGCGCTCATCCCGCTGGTCGGCTGCATCTGCAACGTCTTGCTGGCCTGCTTCGTTCTTTTCCGGGCGCCGCGGGCGCCGCAGAACCGGGTCTTCTTCTTCCTCGGCATGTTTATCGCCGTCTGGAACCTCGGCCAGTTTTACGCCTTCACTTCGGAATCGAGCGAATCCGCACTTCTCTGGGTCCGCATCATTTGGCTCGGCGTCCTGCCGATCCCGATGCTGCTCTTCCATCTGTCGATGCTCGCGACCGGGACGAAGCTCGGGCGGTTGCTCCCGATCGGCTACGGATTGCTGGCGCTGCTCGCGGTGACGCTACCGACGGACTTTTTCATCAAGGGCGTCCGCCATCTCGGCACCTCCGGCTGGTATGCGATTCCCGGCCTCGGCCTGCATCTGGCGAACCTGCCGTTCGCGCTGATGTTCGTGGCGATCGTCATGCTCATCCGGAAGCGCCGGACGGTCCCGCACCTCCACCGCCCGCGCTATTCGGCGCTGATCGTCGCGCAGACCCTGCTCGCGGTGCTGGGCACGAACGACACGCTCCCGCTCAATGGCTTCGACAACTATCCGCTGACGAATTTCCCGGTCTATCCGTACGGGAGCATCGCGGCCGTGTTCTACGGCGTGATCGTCGCCTTCAGCGTTCTCCAGCACGACCTGCTGGACATGCAGATCAGCCTCAGCCGGGTGGCGGCGCAGATCGCGCGCGTGCTGTTTCTCACCGTCACCACGCTGGCCCTGCTGCTGGCCTGCACCCTCGTCTTTCCGCAGGCCTTCACGTTCGTGTCGCTGTGGATCTCGCTCGGCGTTTTCGTGATCAGCATCATCGTCGCCTCGATCGTCTTTCCGCGTTTGCTCGACATGAAAGGCGTCGAAAAACTCGAGCGCCGCATCCTCGGGGACCGCTTCGAGTATCAGGATCGCGTCCGCAATTTCGTCGAGAACATGGCGTGGTACAATGGGCTGCCGGAACTGCTCAACGATCTGCACAACATGCTGACGATGACCTTCCGGTTGAAGAGTTATCAAATCGTCCTGCGCGATGAAACGAGCCGCTCCTTCAATCTCGTCCGCGCCCACCCCGACGAAGTGCCCCGGCCGGCGCCGGACCTGAATTTCGCGACCGCGGCTTTCCACTATTTCGAATGGGAAAAGGCGGAGTATCTCGTGCTCTCGGGCAAAGCCTCCGGCTGGCGCGGGGCGAGTGCGCTGGAGAAGCAGGCGCGGCAGCAGTTCGGCGGTTTTTCTGCGGATCTTTGCTTTCCGTTGTCCTGGGAAAATGAACCGTTCGGAGTCTTTTTTGTGGGCGGAAAGACAAACGGCGATCCCTTTACTGCGTCGGACATTGCCTTGCTCGTGTCTTTGGTCAAAAACATGAGTCTCATGGTCAACCAACTGCGTCTCAAAAACCAAATTATGCAGGCGCAGGAACTCGATCTGCTTGGAAAGATGTCCCGCGGCATGGCCCATGACCTCAACAACCTCCTCACCCCCGTCTGGACGCTTCTCCAACTCACCACCGAAACTGGCAATACCGAGCCCGTGGACGATGAGTTGCTGCCGGTCGCGCTGCGCAACGTGAAGACCATGCGCGCCTACATCAGGGAAGCCCTCTTCTTTTCCGAAAACCTCCGGCCAGACATCCAGCTCGGGCGACTCGACCTCGTGGTGCGCCAGGCGGCCGAGGTCGCCCGGACCAGCCGAAAAAAGGAAATGGATATCGTCACCGACACGCCGTCCGAGGTGCTGGCGGAGGTGGACGAAGTGCTCATCCAGCGGCTCATCGCAAATTTGATTTCCAACGCCATCGACGCCTCGCCCGCCGGCGCGCACATCCGGGTGCAACTCGAACGTCTCGCCAAGTCCGAAGGCGGACGCGAATGGCTGCGCATCCGCGTCATCGATCAGGGCGAAGGCATCCCCAAGGAAAACCTAAGCCGCATTCTCACTCCTTATTTCACCACCAAAAATCGCGGCGACGAGACGCGCGGCTTCGGCCTGGGCCTCGCCATCTGCCGCAAAATCGTCAACCTGCACGGCGGGCAGCTGAACATCCAAAGTCAGCCCAAAAAGGGAACAACCGTGCAAATTGATCTCCCCAGCCGGCAACCCAAACCGGTCAGCGCAATCGTCGAAGAAACCATTGCCTGATGCGTACCCTCCTCGTTGTCACCAAACAACCCAGTCTGGCCCACGCGATTCAGGCCGTCCTTGATCCCGTCGAGTTCCAGCTCATCACCAAGGACGCGGTCAATGAAGCCGAACTGCTCCTTTCGCGCGGCGCGATCGACGCGACGATCCTCGACCTCGAACTGACCGACACCCGCGCCATCCGGGCGATCGAGGAGCTGAAAAGCTTTGCCCCCGGCTGCCCGATCCTGATCTACACCGGCGACAAAGCGTGGGAGTGGGAGGAGGACGCCTACCTGCTCGGCGTGGCCCATGTGCTGAACAAACCGGTGCGCGGCAAGCTGCTGAAGACGCTGCTCACCCGGCTCTTTCCGGAGCACGAAATCCCCAAGGCGCTCGTCCAGACCCGCCCCACGAACATTGAGGCGGTGACGCTCCGGCCATATGTGGATCAAGTGCGGGCGCTGGAAGCGCTGCGCCGTTTTTCCGGCATCCTGACCCACAGTCTGGACTCCACCGCGCTGCTCAAACAATTCCTCCTGCTCCTGCGGGAAATCATCGGGGTCAATCGCGCGATCATTTTCCTGCGGAAACCCGCCGGCGTGCTCAGCGAAGGGCCGCTGGCGCAGGATGATCGGTGGCTGCGCCCCGCTTGCGCGATCGGCCACGATCAGGCCGTGCTGCAGCACTTCGCACTCTCGCTCGGCGCCGGCATCGGCGGGCATCTGCACCGTCAAGGCCGCATCCTCCGCGCGGGCGGACACGAGGCCCAAAACAATCGTGAGATGGCCAAGGAATTCCTGCTCCTCGGCGCGCAGGTCGCGATCCCGATTCTCGACCGCGAGTCGCTTTTGGGGGTCGTGGTCCTGGACGAGCGGTTGACCGGTGAAGGCTACGCCAACGAAGAACTCGCGCTGATTTTCCACATGCTCGAGGAAATCGGGCTGGCGATTCGCAATACCTGGCTGCACGACCAACTCGTCGGCAATCACGCGATGATGGCCGACATTCTCGAGCACATCGGCAGCGGCTGCGTGGTCGTCGGCAGCAATCTGACCACGCTGCACGCGAACACCGCGGCGTGTCACTTTTTCCGGCCCGAACACGTCGGCCGAGCCCGGCTCGACTTTGCCAACCTGCCCCAGAAACTCGGCAGCATGCTTTTCACGGTGATCAAGACCGGCGAAGGCATCGCCCCTTTCAAATACGAGATTCCTCACTTCCCCGGCCATTCGTTCCACGTGAGCATCCTGCCTTTCCGCACGCAGACTCTCGGCGCCACGAACTCCGCGCTGCTCATCATCGATGACATCACCGAGCACGAGCGGGCGCAGCGGCTGGAAATCGAGACCTCCAATCTGCGGCTGATCAAATCGATGGCCGAACATCTCGCGCATGAGATTGGCAATTCGCTCGTGCCGCTCTCGACCCACCAGCAACTGCTCAAGGAGTCGATCAACGATCCGGAATTTCAGGAATCGCTTTCCACCGTGCTCGCTTCCGGCGTCAAACGCATCTCCCGCCTGGCCAGCCAGATGGTTTTCCTTGCGCGGGAATGGCAGGGCGAATTCCGCGACTCCGTGTCGATCTCCGATCTCATCGTCGAGGCGTTCCACGAAGCACACACCTTCCATCCCGGCAAAAAGCTTGCCCAGCTTGTGTTTAACAAAGACCTCTCGCCCTGGAGAATCACCGGCGATCACAAAGCCCTGCGGCACGCCTTCTCGGAGATCATCCTCAATGCGCTCCAAGCCAATCCGGAGGATCCGAACGTCTCGGTGAATCTGTCCGAAGGCGTATCTGGCAAACCCGAGTTGCGGGTCGAAGTGCGGGATTCCGGCGGTGGGTTCGATCCCGAAGCCGCCAAGCGCGGCTCAGAACCGTTCTTTTCGACGCGCAATGTCGGCTTGGGCTTAGGATTGACAGTCTCCCGTAAAATTATTGAGAGTCACCACGGCAGAATTGAGATACCTGTTCCTCAAAAAGGCGAATCGGGTTTAGTGCGAGTCTCCCTGCCGCTTCAGAACTAACGCGGTGCAATGCCCTTGACTTATTTTACCCACCGACGCGGTATCGCTTCTGCTCTCTCAATAACGCGAATGAAGACCGCTCAATTTCACTTGTCCCGCATTGTCATCGGCGCCTTGCTCGCCCTCCCCGCCGTATCCCATGGACTCGGTTTTCGCATTACTGATCAAAGTGCCGCGGCCACCGCACGCGGAAATGCGTTCACCGCGACCGCCGACAACCCGTCGGCCATCTTTTACAACCCCGCGGGAATCACCCAGCTGGAAGGAACACGCGCGCTCCTCGGGGCTTACGCGATCACGCTGAAGACCGACGTTTCCCTCGACCTTCCCGGCGACGACAGCAATTTCTCGAGCATCAACGACGAGTTCCAGACCGTCCCGAGTCTCTATATCACTTGGAAATCGAAGGAGAGCCCGATCGCTCTTGGCTTGGGCGTCTATGCCCCCTACGGCTTTGCGGTCGAATACGCGGACGACACGCCAATTCGCACGCTCGCCCGCAAAGGGAGCATTCAGTACATCACGATCAATCCGGTCATCGCCTGGAAGATTCATGATACCCTCTCGATTGCCGCAGGTCCGACGATCAACTACGGCGAGGCGGTGCTACAACGCGGCGTTCTGGCGGTCGGTGACAGTTTCAAGTTCAAAGGCGACGGCGTCGCTTACGGCTTCAACGCGGGGATTATGTGGAATCCGCACCGGATGCATCAATTCGGCCTGACCTATCGCAGCGCCACGCGCCTCACTTTCAGCGGCCGCTCCAGCCTGGAGACGGCTCCGTTCACCGTGGCCACGCCATTCGGTCCTTTCCCGGTCGCCGGGATCGACCGCCACGAAGACGCCGATGCCACGTTCGACTTTCCGCAGAACGTCGTCTTCGGTTATTCCCTGCGCCCTGCCGAGGACTGGAACCTGGAGTTCAACATCGATTGGACGGATTGGGATAGTCTCGAAACCGTCATGCTCCGCCAGCCCTCGGGCGATGCCGCCATTCCTTTTAACTGGCGTTCCAGCTTCATCTACTCGGTCGGCCTGACGAAGAAATTCAGCCACGGGGTCAACGTCAGCGTTGGCTACATGTATAGCGAAAACTCGGTGCCCAACGAGGATTTCAATCCACAAATTCCCGACACCACCCGCCACATCTTCAGCGCCGGTTTCGGCCAAAGCTACGAGCACTTCGACTGGCAGCTCGCCTACCAGTACGCCTACGGCCCGGAGCGGACCATCGACAATGGAACGCTCGCCGATGGCGGCTACAGTTTCGCCGCTCACGCGATCAGCCTCTCGCTCGGTTACCGCTTCTAAGTCATGGTTAAATTCTTCTTCATCCTGCGACGGAAGCCTGGCGTGAGCGCTGAAGAATTCCGTCGCTACTGGAAGGAAACGCACGGCCCGATCGTCGCCCGCCTGCCGGGTTTGGTCCGCTATTTTCAGCATCAAGTCGCCTCCGTCCCGCGTCCCGAGTACGCTCAGGAAGACGCAGAAATCGATGGCATCGTCGAAACCTGGTGGGAGTCTCCCGAGGCGCTTCAGCATGTCCAGACCACGCCTGAACTGCAGGCGGTCATTGCCGACGAACCCAACTTCATGGGCCACTCCAATCACCACGTCCACACGCTGCAGGTCTTGGAAACCGTCGAGGTAATCAACCGACTTTGATGCAGACGACCCTGCAACCGCCGCCTGTGGAAACCACCACCACGACCAAGCCCATTCTCCTCATCGTCGATGATGAAGAAGGGCCGCGGCAGTCGCTCCGCATCGTCTTCAAAAACGACTATCAGGTCCTGATCGCGTCCGACGGGTTGGAGGCGATCATGTTTGCCCGCTCGCATTCGATCCACGTCTGTGTCTGCGACATCATGATGCTCGGCATGTCCGGCGTCGAAGTGTTGAAGGAATTGAAGGCCCTCGATCCGACGATCGAGGTCATCATGCTGACCGCCTTCGAAACCATCGAGACCGCACGCCAGGCGCTGCGTTATGGGGCCAGCGATTACCTGAACAAACCTTTCGACATCCCGACCATGCGGGCCGCCGTCGCCCACGCCGCCCAGAAACATCGCGCCACGGTCGAGTTCCAGAAGGGCAACCAGCAGTTGCAGGAATTGCAGCGCGTCATTCAGGATCAGCGAGTGCGCGAGGAAATGGCGCGGGCGCAGGGCGAGATTTACGCCAGCGTCCTGCACGACATCAACAGCCCGCTGACCATCATCTCGGGCTTCGTGGAACTCATCAATCGCTCGATGCAAAACGCCGCCCGCGTCGAAGGCGAACAGCTCGAGAACATCAAGGGCGACCTCCACAAGCTTAACGGCCAGGTTGGGCGCTGCGTGGAAATTTCCCGCCGTTACCTCAGCTTCCTCCACACCCAAACCGCCGAAAAAGCACACGTCGGAGTGAACCAGATCATGAGCGACCTCAAGGAGTTGCTCAGCCGCCATCCGAGCGCCAAGGGCAACATGCTCACGGTCAACGGCCTCGATGCGGATCTCACCGCCGAGATCAATGGCACCGATTTTCTCCAGATCCTGCTTAACCTCACGATCAACGCTCTCCAAAGCACCTCCCATTCACACCGGGTGACGGTGAATTGCATGCTGCACCCGAATCCGATCGACGTGCAGACACTTACCGACAGCCCCACGCAGCGCCTCATCAATCGCGAAGGTTTCAGCAATCGCACGCCCATTCTCACGGTCACCATCGAAGACGACGGCCCCGGCATTCCGCCGGAAATCCTCGGCCGCATGTTTGAGCAGCGCTTCACCACCAAACCGCCCGAACACGGCACCGGTCTCGGTCTCTCCATCGTCAAGCGCCTCATCCGCGAAGCCAA
>JBBQIZ010000216.1:0-7148 GCA_038325425.1 Chthoniobacterales bacterium | reverse complement strand
CCCGATCGGGCCGACCTTCCTCGCGGTCGGGGCGCGGGTCGGCTCGATCTTCGGCTCCGACGGCTTCGAAAGGGTGCCGATCGACGAACGCTTTTTCACCGGCGGCAGCACCAGCGTGCGCAGCTTTACCGAGCGCGAACTAGGGCCGGAGGACGACGGCGGCAAACCGATCGGCGGCCTGAGCAGTGGCGTGTTAAACGTCGAATACGTTTTCCCGCTGGCCGGCGATCTGAAGGGCGCGCTTTTCGTCGATGCGGGCAGCGTTTCCCGCGAGAGCTTCGCGCCTTTCGAAGATCTCCGTTTCGCCGTCGGCGCCGGCCTGCGTTATCAGCTCCCGATCGGCCCGCTGCGCCTCGATTACGGCTGGAATCCCTCTCCGAAAGGGGACGAGGCGATGGGCGCGCTCCACCTCAGTTTCGGCTTGGCGTTTTAGCCCCGCGAAAGCGGCCCGCCTCCTACTTTTTTGCTTTCCCGGATGATCGTCACCGGCGTGCCGCAACCGATGAAGATCCGCAGCTCCTCCAGACCTTCCTTCATTCGTTCAATGCCGCGTCCGGGGGGCGATGGGGAAGTGGCGCGGCAATATCAGGTGAAAGGCATCCCGAGACCGTGGTCATCGATCCTGAAGGACAGGTGACGAAAGTCTTCACCGGCCTCGGGCCGGACAGCTACGAGCAGATCCGCTAGGCGATCAAGCAGGCCAGCGGACGGGCGGCGGCCTCGCGTCCGCCCGCGCCGGAAAACGCCCGCACGGCGCGCACCGCGCCGGATGGAAACTAACCCTGTCGGACCGTCGGCGATGGCTCGCGCGGCCGGCGCCATGCGTGTGCGCAACCTGATGAAGATCGATTAAGGACCGCAGCCATGCCTCCAACTAACCGGGAGATGAACCCCTCCGACCCCACGCCAGCGCGCGTCCAGGCGAAAAGCAAAATTCCTAATAGTAACGGCGCCTCGCCTCCGAAGAGACAAGGCGCCGGTGCCGAAGCAGAGGTGCTTCTCGTTAGCCGGCCTTGTTAGCGGAGTCGATCGCTTCCCGCACCTTCGTGAGCGTATCCTTGCCGAAGCAGGCGAAGACATTCTTTACGGTGCCGTCTTTTCCGATCACCACCGTCTGTGGGATCGAGGTTGCGTTGTATTTCCTGGCCACGGAACCGTCCTTATCCAGCAGCACTGGGATATCGATGTTCTTCGACTTGAGGAACGCTTCGACCGCGGCCTTGTCCTCCGCCACATTGATCGCGAAGACCTTTACGCCGTCGTCCCGCTTTTGCTCGTAGAGCTTGCCCATGTGCGGGAGCGACTCAATGCACGGCGGGCACCAGGAGGCCCAAAAGTCCAGGACCACCACCTGTCCTTTCAGGTCCGCGAGCGACACCGTCTTTCCCTCGAGCGACGTGAGCTGGAAAGCCGGCGCGCTTTTGCCCTCGAGCGCCGTCTTGGCCTCGCTTTCCGCAGGTTGGCGCGCTGCCGCGACATCGCGCGCTCCCTCCGGCGGGGTCCACGCAAACTTGCCATCCGCAAAGGTCGCCCCCGGATTGATCTGGCTGTAGTCGATGATCACTTCCGTGGTCTTCACGTCCGGTGCCGCGCGCTGCACAAACATCGGCTTCAGATGTATGCGGAGCTGCTTCACGAGGTGGGTCTTCGGATCGAGCACGAGCAGAAGGTCCCCCTGCCCTTGAGCCGGCGTGAGCCTATTTCGCGGTCATGGCCTCGTTCACCGATCTCGCCCTGTCGCTGTCACAACTCGGCAGCAAATACCTCAATCAGATCTTCGTGATCACGCGCGAAGTCAGAGACCCGACGTCGGGGCAGATCAAAATCCCCGCCGACTACGGCGCTCTGGGGGATCTGCTGATTGCGCAGACGCTGGTCGGCCTGGCGTTGCCGTTCGCGGCATCCTGCTCGCGCGGTTCTTCAAATTGCGCACAGCTTAGCCCTGCCGCTCGGTCCGCATGACTTCAAAATCCATCGCTATTTCGCCAGGCCCAAAGGTCGGTGAGGACGGTTTTGTCCTCGGCGTATTCGGACTGCAGAAACTTCGCCGCGTCGCGGGCATTCTGAAAATCGCTCACCAGCAAGTTGTCGGGGAGAAATTTCCGCCACTGGGTCCGTTCGACCTCCCTCTCCCAAAACGCGATTTGCGCAGGCGACATCTCTTTCGGGCCGATGACGCTCCGCCAGAACAGCGACACCGCGTTCACCCCGAGCACCCTCCAGATCGGCGCTGACGCATATGCCCGGAAGACGCGCAAGCGCGGCGGCTCCGATCGTGCGCAGCTTGCCCGACTCGAGGTGCGGAATCGGCGTCGAAAGGCTGGAGACAGCTCCCGGGCGGGAGCGGTTCGGGTGTGATACGATTTCTACCGTCCGTCTGCCCAAGGATCCGCGAAAACGCCAACGGCGTCCCATCCTTCAGCCCAGGGTTGCGCGCCGCGCGCTACCCTGGGTATCCCGGCCAAAGAAGAGACAACCCTGAAAGGGTTGCATCCGGCGCGACGGCTCGGGTGGATTCAACCCCTTCAGGGTTGGGCCGTGTTTGAATCTAAATACCCAGGGTAGCTCGTGCCTCGCAACCCTGGGCTGACGGATGGAGCACCTTCGGCGCTCCTCGCGCTTTCAGGCCATCCGACTGTGAAAATCGTATGAAAGGCTGAACCCCCTCCGACCCGTATGGCGAGAAGTTAAGCGCGATTTGGGATGGTTCGCTCCGGGCGTTTACTCTGAATAACCGCCTTAACTTAGCGCCATTCCCCTCCGACCCCATGCCCGCTCGCGTCCGGGGCGAAAAGCGAATTCCTACCGCCGCCGGGAGCGGAGAAAAGCTCAGCGACGCGTGACGACGGGCGACTTCCCTTTGGTCATCAAGTCGGTGTAGTCCGTGAGGATGTGCTGGGCTTCGCGCAGCAGGGTATCGTCAGCCGGGGTGTTGTCTTCGGCGTCCTCGTCGCTCGCGGGCGTCGGCGCTTTGAAGGCTGTCTGGCCGAGCGGTTTCGGGTTCTTCAGCGGCTCGCCGAGGCCGGGTTGGGTGACGTTTTTGAGCGTCACTTCGTAGGTCGTCGGCGCGGTGTCAGTGCGCGCCAGGCGCTCGTTCTTGCGGGCCTCGGCACGGGCCTCGTTCTCGGCTTTCTCGCGGCGGCGCTCGGCTTCACTGAGCGAGACGGATTTGGTCTCGCGATTTTTGCGAATCTGCGCGCGATCCTTTTGCATCTCGGCAAACTCGACATTCTTTGCGATCCGCTCGGCGGAGCGGGCGCGCAGCGCGGAGAGGTAAGGCCCGACGCGATTCTCGCCGGCGAGTTCCAGCCCGCGAATCGTGTCCCACGGCAGCGGGTTCTCCAGTTCGATCTCGCCGACTTCCAGGGCGTCGCTGATCGACGGCAGGATGATGTCCGACTTCACGCCGGCAAGCTGCGTGGACTTGCCGCTCGGCAGGTAAAATTTGCTGATCGTCACCTTGAGCGCGCCAGGGTCTTCGCTCGGCGTCAGGCCTTCCTGCTTCATCACGCGGTCGAGCGGGATCATCGTCTGCACGGTGCCTTTGCCAAATGTCGAGGTGTCACCCACGATCACGGCGCGGCCATGATCCTGCAGTGCGCCCGCCACGATCTCCGACGCCGAGGCGCTGAAGCGGCTGGTCAGCACGAGGAGCGGGCCATCATAGAGCGTCGCGCCGTCGCGATCCGCGCCCACTTCCACGCGGCCTTCCATGGTGCGCGTCTGCACCACGGGGCCCGACGGGATGAATAATCCGGTGAGGTTGATCGCTTCTTCGAGCGAGCCGCCGCCATTGCGCCGCAGGTCGAGGATGAGGCCGGTGACGTTTTCCTGCTTCAGCTTGCGGATCAACTTCGCGACATCGGCGGTCGCGGAGCGCCCGCCTTTGCCTTCGCTGGCGTAAAAGCTCGGCAGGTCGATCACGCCGACGCGTTTCGTGCCGCCGCCCTCGACGGGCAGATCGACCACGCGCGCCTTGGCCTGCTGGTCTTCGAGTTTGATCTCGTCACGGACGATCGAGACCGTCTTGCGCACCGCCGCGTCAGCCGCGCCTGCGGGGATGATCGAGAGACGCACCGTGGTGCCTTTCGCTCCGCGAATGAGATCGACCGCCTGTGGCAGCGGCATGTCCACGAGGTCGGTGAACTCCTGGCCCTCGCCCTGCGCGACGCCGACGATGCGGTCGCCGTTTTTGATCTGGCCGCTGCGCGCCGCCGGACCGCCGGCCACGAGTTCGCGGATTTTGCAAAAGCCGTCCTCGGTCTGGAGCGTCGCGCCGATGCCGACGAGCGAGAGATTCATGCCGATGTTGAAATTCGCGAGCTGCTCGCGGCCCAGGTAGTTGGAATGCGGATCGTAAACGTGGGCGAGCGCGTTCAGGTAAAGCTCGAGCACGGCGTTCGGGCTCAGCTTGCGCATCGTCTGCACGAGCCGCGCGGAGCGCTTGCTCAGCGTCTGCGCGATGTCCGCATCCTTTTTGTCCGCGAGCTTTTCCTGGAGGTATTCGTAGCGCACCTGCTGCCGCCAGAGCTGCTGCGCCGCGGCGAGATCGAGCGGACGCGGCGCGTCCTTGCGGTCGTAATGGTAGCGTTCGTCGCTGGTAAATTCGAACTTCTCCGTCTTCAGCAGTTCCGCGACGAAGGCGGCGCGCTGGTCGAGCCGTTCGAGGTAGCGCTCGAAGATCGTATTCGCCGGGCTGGTGTCGCCCGAGCGGCGCGTCGCCTGCGCGAGCTGCGCCCGGAAACGGCTGAACTCCGCCACGTCGCTTTGCAGCAAGACCATGCGCCCGCCGTCGAGCGCGTCGAGGTAGCGATCGAGGAATTTGCCCGCGAGCGCGTCATCCAGCCGCTGATGCGCGAACTGCGAACTTTCCAGGATCTTCGTGGTGATGGCGGTGACCGCGGCTTTGGTCTCCGTGGCATCGAGCGTTTCGGAGGAGCGCAGGCTGAACGCGGTCGCGGAGACGATCAGCGAGGCGCTGATCGCAAGAATGTAGCTGATGGATTTGGTCGGAGGCTTCATGGACATGGTTTTCTGACAAGGGCTGCGGTTGGCGCGTTCACCCCGCCCGTAGCCCGGCTTGTGGTTCAGGACCGTAGTGCCCACCGGTTTCCCCACCCTTTCGCGGACATTACATCGGTGAAAGGCTGAACCCCCTCCGACCCCACGCCAGCGCGCGTCCGGGCGAAATGTCGTGGAATCAAAACGCGAATAGGACCGCAGTCACGCGTCCCACTAACATGGAGGAAACTAATCGTCCGGCGCGGAAGCGAGCCCTGCACATCTGGCCGCGGCCCTCGGTCCAACTTCAGGCCGATCCTCACAAAGTGTCAGAATTGTAATCGGGGCGTCATTGGCGCGACAGGTTCTGGGACGATTCCGCTGTGATTCTGATGCCACGCAACACGCGCCTGACTCAGAAGCCCCAAATCCTGACAACCCTGCATTAAACCTATGAATACTCAAACCGCCCACACCGTCGAGACGCCCGAGGAAACCGACATCTATCACGCCCCACGTTCCGAGACTTGGATTCTCGGCCGCGCCAGTTGGGGCGCGATCATCGCCGGCGTTTTCATCGCCATCGCCATCCAACTCGTCTTCACCCTCGTCGGAGTCAGCATCGGGACGGCGACCATCGATCCTCAGCAGGACTCGTCCTACCTCGGCGGGTTCGGCTTCGCCGCCGGCGTCTGGACGCTGATCGGCGTGGCCGTCGGCATGTTTTGCGGAGGCTGGGCGGCGGGCCGCATGGCCGGAGTCCCGCGGGCGACCGACGCCATGATGCATGGGGCGGTGGTCTGGGCGCTCACCGCGATCGTGAGTTTTTATTTGATGACCACGGCGATCGGCAGCCTGGTGAGCGCCGCCAGTGGGGTAGTCGGCACCGCCCTGCGCGCGACCATGCAAGGCGCGCAAACCGTGGCTTCGGCCACCGGTGCAACGTTGGGTTCGGCGGCCCAGTCGGTGCAAGGCGCCATTCCGGACGATGCGGCGCAGCGGATTCAGCAAAGCGCGCAGGCGTTCCTGCGGGATCTCGGCATCAGCCGCGAGACGGTGGACCGCTTTCTGCAGCAATCCCAACAGCGACTCGGAACGGCGGCGGAACGCGCGGCCGTTAATCCCGATCAGGCGTACGCGGCGGCGCAGAGTGCGTTGACCGACATCTATCAACGCGGCGCCAATGTGCTCAGCGAGGTGGATCGGCAGGATGCCGCTCGCGCGCTCGCGGAAAACACCGGCCTTTCCCAGGAGCAGGCCACGACTGCGATCCAACGCTGGTCGGAGCAAGCCCAGCAGCTCCGGCAGCAGGCATCGCAATTGCCAGCGCCGTCCGAAGCGATGCGTCAGGCCGGTAACGCCATCCAAGGCACCGCCGAACGCGCCGCGGACAAAGTAGCGGGCGGCATCTCCGCCGCGACCGGCTGGCTCGCCGGAGCCTATGTGCTCGGCCTGTTGATGGCGGTCATCGGAGGCAAAGTCGGAGAACCGCATGAAGTGCATGAATTGCGCAGCCGGCGGACGGTGTGACCGATCCGACGCTTGCCCAGCCCGCCACGGCGGCGCTCGGCTGCCGCGCCGGGGGAGGGGTGCCCCCGGCGCAGGGCTGCAGATGACATCCCCCGGAGCCCTCGGCAGCCAATCACCTTAAACAAAACTGTATGAAAACCATCACCACCGATCCCGTTTGCGGAATGGATGTCGAAGAAACCTCCACACACCGCGCAGAGCACGAAGGCGTGCTTTATCTTTTCTGTAGTGCGGGCTGTCGGACGCGATTCGTCAAGGACCCCGGCGAGTTCGAGCGCGAGGAGCCGGACGACTCGAAGGCTGAAAGCAGCGAAGTGCATCAACGCGAGGAAGGCCGCGGCACGAGTTGGAAGGATTACATCCCACTGATCGTTATCATCGGGCTGACGATGCTCGCCGCCTGCGCCAAACAGGTCGCTTATTTCCCCGATGCTGGCGGCTGGGACGGGATGCGCTGGATGCACGACTTCATGGGCTTCTTCCTGATTGTGTTCTCGATGTTCAAGTTCTTCGACCTGTCGGGCTTTGCGGATGGCTTCCAGATGTATGACCTGCTCGCGAAACCCTTCCGGCCGTATGCCTATGTCTATCCGTTCATCGAACTCGGGCTCGGGCTC
>JBBQIZ010000215.1:0-7268 GCA_038325425.1 Chthoniobacterales bacterium | reverse complement strand
CGAGGAGCGGTGCTGATCCTCGCCGTGTGGATGGATGTGCGGCTGAGCCGCAAAGCGTGACTTCTTAATCTTGCTCCTGATCCTGATCCTGATCTTGATCCTCCACCGGCCTGCTGCGCGCTCCGCTTGCCGATCAAGATCAGGAGCAAGATCAGGATCAGGATCGAGAGTAAGATTAAGAGTCCGAAGCGGCCGCTGCCTTACAGCACCGTCCCGCGCAGGATGAGCGACGCGGCGGTGAAGTAAATCATCAGCCCCGTGACATCGACCAGCGTGGCCACGAACGGCGCGGACGAAGTCGCCGGATCGATCCCGCAGCGCCGCAGCAGCAGCGGCAACATCGACCCGGAAATCGTGCCCCAGAGCACCACGCCCATGACCGCGGCGGAGACCGTCGCGCCGATGAACAAATAGTGCGGACCGTAAGTATCGGAGAATTGCGCCCAGACGATGATCCGCAGGAAACCGATCCCCGCGAGCAACCCGCCGAGCAGCAGCCCCGAGGCCATCTCGCGCTTCATCACCCGCCACCAATCCGCCATCGTGATCTCGCCGAGCGCCAGCGCGCGGATGATCAGCGTGGAGGCCTGCGAGCCGGAGTTTCCGCCGCTGGAAATGATCAGCGGAATGAAGAGCGCGAGCACCAGCGCGCTGGCCAGTTCATGCTCGAAGACGCCCATCACCGTGGCGGTCAGCATCTGCCCGATGAAAAGCACGACCAGCCAGACCGCGCGCTTGCGCACGAGATGCATCAGCGGCGTCTCCATGTAGGGATCGTCGAGCGCTTCGACGCCGCCGATCTTTTGCATGTCCTCCGTCGTCTCCTCCTCCTGCACATCGAGCATGTCGTCCACCGTCACGATCCCGAGCAGCTTGTCCTCGGAATCCACGACCGGCAGCGTGTTGCGGTCGTATTTGCGGAAGACCTCGAGCGCCGCCGCCTGGTCGTCCGTGGCCCGCAGCGCCACGAATTGATCGTCGCGAAACTCCGCGATCCTGGTCTCCACCGGGCGGATCAGCACCTCGCGAATGCGCAAATCATCGATCAGCGTGCCGCGCTCGTCGGTCACGTAAATCACGTTCAGCGTCTCCGCGTCCCGGCCGTGCGCGCGGATGTATTCGAGCGTCTGCTGGATCGTCGATTCCTCGCGCACGCTGATGAAATTGGGGTTCATCAGCCGGCCGACGCTGTCCTCGGGATAGTTGAGCAGCGACTGCGCGACCGCCTTTTCCTCCGGGGAAAGGAGCTGAAGCATCTGCGCGACCGCCGCGCCGGGCAGCTCCTCGAGCAGCGCCGTGCGATCATCCGCCGACATGTCGTTCAGGATGCGCGCCGCCTCCGCGTGCCCCATCGCCTTCAAGACCACCTGCTGAGCATCCGAGTCGAGATACTCCAGCACGTCGGTCGCTTGGGCGTGGGGCAGGATGCGAAAGACCACCGCCTGCTGATCCTCCGGCAATTCGGTGATGCACTCGGCGATGTCGGCCGGCGCCCAATCGAGAAAGGCCTCCCGCAGAGCCGCAAAATTGCGCTCCTGGATGAGTTCTTCGATTTCGGGGCCGATGAGATTGCCGAGCATGCGCGCACGGATGCCTCGGGGCGCGCGTATTGCCAAGGCGGAAGTCGCACGCGGAACCGAAAGCCCCACCGCCTTTACCGCAGAGGACGCAAAGAAGCAGAGGGCCGCAGAGGGAGGAGTGGAGGCAGGGCGCTTTCCCTTCCATCCTCCACCCTCGGCCACCCCGAGCGGGCGGAATCCCGGATTCGCCTTCCGTCCCCCTCTCTGCGGCCCTCTGCATCTTTGCGCCCTCTGCGTTTAAGAGTCCCGCCCGATTTTCGCTTGGCGCAAACGATTCGACCCGCGCAGACTCTCCCGCGTGAGTTACACGGTTTTCGCCCGCAAATATCGCCCGCAGACGTTCGACGAAATCGTCGGGCAGGAGCACATCGTGACCACGCTGAAGAACGCCATCGCGCAAAACCGGCTGGCCCAGGCGTATCTCTTCGTCGGCCCGCGCGGCACCGGCAAAACCACCACCGCGCGCATCTTCGCCAAGGCGCTGAACTGCACCGACGGGCCGAAGGCGGACTTCGATCCGAACGACCCGATCTGCCTCGAAATCGCCGAAGGTCGTTCGATGAACGTGCTCGAGTTCGACGCCGCCTCGAACACGCAGGTGGACAAGATCCGCGAGATCATCATCGACAACGTGAAGTACGCGCCGACCGGCGGCGCGAAATACAAAGTCTATATCGTGGACGAGGTCCACATGCTCTCCACGTCGTCGTTTAACGCGCTGCTCTAGACGCTCGAGGAACCGCCCGAGCACGTGAAGTTCGTCTTCGCCACGACCAACGTGGAAAAGGTGCCGACGACGATTATTTCGCGCTGCCAGCGCTTCGATCTCACGCGCATCCCGACGCCGCAAATCGCCGCGCATCTGCTTTTCATCGCGCGCAGCGAAAATCCCCCGCTCCAGCTTTCCGCCGCCGCCGCTGAGACGATCGCGCGCGGCGCCGAAGGCGGACTGCGCGACGCGGAATCGATGCTCGATCAACTCGTCGCTTTTTGCGGCGAGACGATCGAGGAAGCCGACGTGCTGAACATCTTCGGCTTCACCGCGCAGCAGACGGTCGCGGAGCTGTGTGAGTTCTTGATCGTCGGCGATACCGCCGCCGCGCTCGGCGCCATCCACGCCCAAGCCGAAGCTGGCAAGGATCTGAGCCGCTTGATGTCCGACTTGATCGAGCACCTGCGCAACCTGCTCGTCGTGCAATGCAACCCGCTGGGCGTGCAGGACGAACTCAGCGCCGAGGCGCTGGTCGCGCTGACCGAGCAGAGCACCCGGATCACGTCCGACAAGCTGCTCGACTTGATCGAGCAATTTGCCGACGCCGAGGGCCGGATGAAATGGGCGGCGAACAAAAAGATGCATTTCGAGATCGCCGCGATCCGCGCCATCCAGACGCTCAATCAGGCGACGCTCACCGAAGTCCTCGACACCCTCACCGCGCTCCGCGGCGGTGGTCCGCTGCCGGAACGTCCCGCCGCCCCCCAGCCGGCACCCGCCCGTCCGCGTCCAGCACCTGCCGCAGCCGTTCCGAAGGCGAGCGTCCCTGCAAGTCCCGCTCCAGCCGCTCCTGCGGTTCCCGCCGAACCAGCGCCGAAACTCTCCCTGAGCGCCACGATCGCCGCCTCGCTGAACGAAAAGAAACCCGCGGCTCCCGCGCCGGAACCGCCGGCCAAAGTCAACGAAGAGCCCGCTCCGAAAGCCACGCCCGCGCCCGCCCCAACATCGGCGGCGGCCAGCGTTTCCCCGGCGGAAATCTGGCCGCAATTCGTCGCCCGGATCCGCAAGGATCGCCCGCTCATTTCCGGCTGGGTTGAATCCGGCCAACTCGCCGAGATCACCAACAGCGTTGCAGTGTTCGCTTTTCCGCCGGAAGCCAGCATGGCGCGTGAAGCCTGCGAACGTCCGAACAACCGCACGTTCATCGAAAAATTATTGAGCGAACTGGCCGGCCAGTCGATCACGCTCAAGTGCGAGATCCGCCAGGGCCTCGTGATCGATAAAATCGCGCCCACCGAAACCAAACCGGTCACCCCCGATGATCCGATGGAAACGTTTAAGAACGATCCGCTGATTCAAAAGGCGCTCGCCGAATTCAAAGCCGAAATTATCCCCGCCTAACCCGACCCGAATTATGAATATCCAAAAAATGATGAAGCAGGCCGCCAAGATGCAGGAGCAGATGGCGCAAGCGCAGGCCGAACTCGCCGAACGCACCGTCACCGCGACGGCGGGCGGCGGCAAAGTGACCGTCGTCGCCACCGGCGCGGGCGATGTCGTTTCGATCAAGATCGACAAGGCGGTCGTCGATCCCGAGGACGTCGAGATGCTCGAAGACCTGATCCTGACCGGCGTGAAAAAGGCGATCGAAGACGGCAAGGCGCTGCAGCAATCCGAGATGGGCAAGCTGACCGCCGGCATGGGCCTGCCGCCGGGCCTGGGCTTCTAGCGCGAAGCTCTCTCGGAGGGACGCGCTCCCGCGCGTCCCTGATCCACGGAGCACGCTGGAGCGTGTCCCTCCGGCATCGCTCTAAATCTTCCCCAGGATCGCGTTGAACGTCGCGCTCGGGCGCAAAGCGGCGACAGCCTTCGCGTCGTCGGGCTGATAGTAGCCGCCGATGTCCACAGGCTGGCCTTGCACGGCGAGCAACTCGCCGACGATCTTCGCTTCGTTCGCAGCAAGTTCCGCGGCAACAGGCGTGAAGATCACCTTCAGCTCAGCGTCCGACTCCTGCGCCGCAAGCGCCTCCGCCCAATACAGCGCGAGGTAAAAGTGCGAGCCGCGGTTGTCGATCGTGCCGAGTTTGCGGCCAGGCGATTTGTCGTTTTCAAGGAACTTGCCGGTCGCGATGTCCAGCGTGTCGGCAAGGACCTTGGCCTTGGCGATTTGGAACGTCTCGGCGATGTGCTCGAACGACGGCGCGAGCGCGAAAAATTCGCCGAGCGAATCCCAGCGCAGGTAGTTGTCTTCGAGGAACTGCTGGACGTGTTTCGGCGCCGAGCCGCCCGCGCCGGTCTCGAAAAGGCCGCCCCCATTCATTAGCGGAACGATGCTGAGCATCTTCGCGCTGGTGCCGACTTCGAGGATCGGAAAGAGGTCGGTGAGGTAATCGCGCAGCACGTTGCCGGTCACGGAGATGGTGTCCTTGCCCTGTACGATGCGTTCGAGCGACAGCGTGCAGGCCGCGGCCGGCGGCAGGATGCGGATGTCGAGGCCGCTGGTGTCGTGATCGGCGAGATACTTCTGCACCTTGGCGATGATCTGCGCGTCGTGGGCGCGAGTGTCATCAAGCCAGAAAACGGTCACGTCGCCGGTCGCGCGCGCTCGCTTCACCGCGAGCTTCACCCAGTCCTGAATCGGCGCGTCTTTCGTCTGGCACGCGCGCCAGATGTCGCCGGCTTCGACCGCGTGCTCGAGCAGCACCGCGCCACCCGCGTCCGCCACGCGCACGGTGCCGTCGGCGGGAATCTCGAACGTCTTGTTGTGCGAACCGTACTCCTCGGCGGCCTGCGCCATGAGGCCGACGTTCGGCACGCTGCCCATCGTTTTCGGATCGAGCGCGCCGTGCTGTTTGCAGAAATCGATCGTCGCCTGATAAACGCCGGCGTAGCAACTGTCCGGGATGACCGCGAGCGTGTCGCCGGTTTTGCCGGCGGCGTCCCAGACCTTCCCGCCCGCGCGGATCATCGCGGGCATCGAGGCATCGACGATCACATCGCTCGGGACATGCAGATTGGTGATGCCTTTGTCGCTGTTGACCATCGAGAGCGCCGGCCCGGCCGCGTAGGTCGCCTGAATGTCCGCTTCGATTGCCGCCTTTTTGTCCGCCGGCAGTTTGTCGAGCTTGGCCACCAGATCGCCGAAGCCGTTCTTGAAATCGACACCGAGTTCTTTCAACTCGCTGGCGTACTTGGCAACGAGGTCTTTGAAGAAAACCTCCACCGCATGGCCGAAGATGATCGGGTCCGAAACCTTCATCATCGTCGCCTTCATGTGCAGCGAGAAAAGCACGCCGTCCGCTTCCGCTTTCGCGATTTGTTCGCCGAGGAAAACGACGAGCGCCTTTTTGCTGATGAAAGTGCCGTCCAGAATTTCACCCGCTTTCAGCGGCGTCTTGTCCTTCAAGACCTTCGTTGTGCCGTCCGCGCCGATGAATTCGATCTTCACGTCCGTCGCTGCCGGGACGACCACCGATTTTTCATTCGAGAAAAAGTCGCCCTTCCCGCCCATCGTGCCGACGCTCGTCTTCGAGTCCGCCGACCATTTGCCCATCGAGTGCGGATGTTGGCGCGCATATTCCTTCACCGCCTTCGGCGCGCGGCGATCGGAGTTGCCCTCGCGCAGCACGGGATTCACCGCGCTGCCCATGACCTTGGCGTAGCGGGCCTTGATTTCCTTTTCCGCATCCGTCGTCGGAGCTTCGGGCAACTCGGGCAGCGGGTAGCCCTTGGCCTGAAGTTCCGCGATGGCCGCCTTCAACTGCGGCACCGACGCGCTGATGTTCGGCAGCTTGATGATGTTGGCCTCGGGCGTGAGCGTCAGCGCGCCGAGTTCGGCAAGCGCATCGCCGATCTTTTGATCATCGGTCAGATAATCCGGAAAGCTGGCGATGATGCGCCCCGCCAGGGAGATGTCGCGCATCTCGACCGCGACACCCGAGTGTTTGGTGAAAGCCTGGATGATCGGCAGCAGCGAATAGGTGGCGAGCGCGGGAGCTTCGTCGGTCTTGGTGTAGATGATGGTCGGCGGCGTAGGCATGGTCGTAATGGCGTTTTCGCATCACTCATTCCGCCCATCGCCGCGGATGCGGGGAGCGCCGGGTGGTTCGGGACGGTCAGCGTGCAAAAAACGCGCGGAGTAAAACAGAGACCCGTCCCGCGGTCTATAGCATCCGCCAAAAGAAGTTTCCGGATCGGGGCGCGGTAGAACGTAGGCGGGACTTCCGAGTCCCGCTCGCCAACGCCCGCGGCTCTGGGAAGAGCCGCCTACTTTGACGATCCGCTACCGCGCGGCGGAAGCAGGCGCGGCTTTCACATCGAAGGCCGCGAGTTCTCCGGCATTGTTGCGCACGTAGAGGCGACCGTTCGCGAGCGTGGGCGTGGCGTAGCATTTGCCTTCGAGTGCTTTGAAACGCGCGGTCGGTTTTAGCTCCGTGGCGCTCGCCGGAGCGACCACGACTTCGCCGTCGCGAGTCAGGAAAATCCAGTGATCGTCGGCGAGGATGAAGGTGCCGATCGGCACGGCGTCGCTCACCCAACGGTTCTCGCCGGTCGCCGCATCGACGCAGGTGAACTCGACGTGGCCACGGCGCTTCTCGTTGAAGGCGAAGAGCGCGCCGTCGCGCAGGATGGCGTTGTTGAAGAGCAGCGCGAACTGCTGATTCTCCCAGGCGGCGCGGACGTTCGGCGTCGCGCCGGAATCCCAGTCGAGCAGCCGCGCGAACGGATCGCCGGTATTGCTCACCAGGATGCGATGGCCGACGAAGACCGGGGTGAGCGCGTTGCTGAAATCGCGCGCGGTGGTGCGGAACGACCAGACGACGCGACCATCCGCCGGATCGAACACGTCAAGCGCTTCGCCTTTGAACATCGCGACGAGGCGCTGGCCATCGCGCTCGAAAATCCGCGCCGAACTGTAGCCGGCTTCACCGGTGCCCGCGCGCCATTTCAGTTCACCGGTCGCGGCGTCGAGCGCC
>JBBQIZ010000214.1:0-7276 GCA_038325425.1 Chthoniobacterales bacterium | reverse complement strand
CGACGCGCTCTACGCCCTCGCGCTTTCGCCCGACGGGCAAACTCTCGCGACGGGCAGCTACGATCAGAAGATCAAACTTTGGAATGTCGCCGACGGCGCGGAGCTGCGCCTGCTCAAAGGGCACATCGGCGCGGTTTCCGGCCTGAGCTTCCGGCCGGATGGCAAAGTGCTGGCCAGCGCCAGCGCGGATCGCACGATCAAGCTTTGGGAAGTGGCGACGGGCAAGCGCCTCGACACGTTTTCGCAGCCGCTCAAGGAGCAAACCGCGGTTGCCTTTTCGCCCGACGGAAAAACCCTCGCGGCCGGTGGAGCGGACAATCGCCTGCGCCTCTGGCAGGTCGGCGAGCAGGCGCTCGAAGGTAGCAACGTCCTGCTCGCCACGCGTTTTGCCCACGAAGGCGCGGTGCTCAATCTCGCCTTTTCTGCCGACGGCCGGATGATCGCCTCCACCGCCGCCGACAAAACCGCGAAGCTCTGGAATGCCGCCGACCTCAGCGAACTCCGGGCGTTGGAAAAGCAGCCCGAATGGCCGCCCGCGCTCGCGTTGCTCGACGCCGGCCGCCTCGCGCTCGGCCGCCTCGATGGCTCCGTCGGGGTCTATGATATCGCCACGGGCCAGCCGGTTGCCGCGACAAAGCCGGCGGCGCCGCCAATGAAAGCGGCCGCCAAACCGCCGGTGCCTGCGAAACCGGAAATCACCCGCCTCGAGCCGCGCGGACTGCCCAGCGGAGCGGTGACGAAGATCAAACTCACCGGCAAAAATTTCGCAGGTCTGAAGGAAGTAAAGTTCAGCGTGCCCGGCCTCAGCGCCGCAGTCGGACCGATCGCTGCGAACGGCACAACCGCCGAACTGACGATCACCGCCGACGCGAAAGTGTCGCGAGCGTCGATCGATTTCAGCGTGGTCACGGCCACCGGCGAATCCCCGAAAAAGCAGCTCGCGGTCGATTCCCTGCCGCAGTTGGTCGTCGAAAAGCCCGGCCAGCTCACGACCCTTGCCCAGCTCCCGATCAATATCTGGGGCACGCTCGCCGCCACCGGCCAGCAGGACAGTTTTCGCTTCACCGCAAAAAAAGGAGAGACGGTCATCTTCGATCTCGCGGCCCGGCGTGTGGAATCGAAGGCGGTTTCGCCGCGGCTCGAAATCTTTAGCGACGAAGGCAAACTTCTCGCCGCGAACAACGGCCTCGACAGCGGCAGCGATCCGTTCATCGCCTTCACCGCGCCGCGGGATGGCCAATACACTGCGCGCGTGCTCGAGATCACGCTCCAAGGCTCGCCCGACCATGCCTATCGCCTGACCGCGGGCGTGCTTCCCTACGTCACCGGCTGGTGGCCGCTGTCCGTTCCGGCGAATCAGGAAAGCGCCGTGCGCCTCGTCGGGCACAATCTCCGCCAGGATTTCGTGATGGTGAAGGCGGGTGCGGAGGGCGACGTGATGCTGCCGACCGACAGCGAGGAATATCGCAGTCGCGTGACCATGAAAGTCGCGGCCAGCCCGCTGCCCGAAGCGCTCGAACAGGAACCGAACAACACGCCGGATCGGGCGCAAGCGGTGACGATTCCCGCCTCGATCAACGGTCGGCTGACGTCGGCCGGTGAAGGCGAAACGCCGGACGCCGATCTTTACGGATTCGACGCCGAGCAAGGCCAGCAGGTCGTGATCGAAACGCGCGCGGCGACCATCGGTTCGCCGGCCGACACGAAAATCGAAGTGCTCGACGCGCAGGGCGAACCCGTTCCGCATCTGCTCCTCCAGGCGACGAAGGATTCGTGGCTCACGCTGCGGAGCACCGATGCGAATGCGCCCGGCATCCGGCTCGGGCAGTTCGATGAAATGGAGCTGAACGACTACATGTATTTCAACGGCGAGGTTTTGAAGATCTTCCGCCTCGCCCGCGGCCCGGACGCCGACATGGTTTATTACACGCGCAACGGCATGCGCCGCGCGGCTTTCCACACCAGCCCCGCGGGGCACGGCCTTGAGGAACCCTGCTATGTCGTCGAACCGAAACCGCCCGGCAGCAAACTGACGCCCAGCGGGCTGCCCGTCTTTACGCTCTACTACGCGAACGACGACGACGGCGAGCGTCAGCTCGGCAAGGACTCGCGCCTCATCTTCACCGCGCCGACGAAAGGCCGCTATGTGGTGCGCGTGAGTGACACCCGCGGCTGGAGCGGCGAACGCTATGCCTACCGCCTGATCCTGCGCCCGCCGGTGCGCGATTTCGCCGCGAAGGTCGTCGCCAAAGGCACGGAGGCGTTGCCCGCGGGCAGCGGCGTGCAATTCCTGATCGAGGCCGAGCGCGTGGATGGCTGGGAAGGTGACGTGCGCGTGGACATCACCGGCGTGCCCGAGGGGTTCTTCGTCTCCAGCCCGATCGTCGTCCAGGCCGGGCATCTCACCGCGACGGGCGTGCTCTACGCGCGGCCCGAAACGAAGGTCGGCCCAGCCGATTTCAGCAAGGTGCAACTCACCGCCAGCGCGCTGATCGACGACCAGAAGGTGACGCGCAAGGTCGGCGCATTTCCCGTGGTCGCCGTGGCCGCGGCGCCAAAACAAGTCCTCTTCACGGAAACCGACGCCGGCGGGAAACCGCAGGGCGATGGCAAAACCGCGCCGCTGAAACCAGTCGAAATCACCATCGCCCCCGGCGCGCGCGCACCGGCGTGGTTGCGCGTCGATCGCCGTGGCAACGACGCGCTGCTCGGCCTCGATGTCGAGGGTCTGCCGCACGGCGTCATCGTGGACAACATCGGCCTGAACGGCGTGCAAATCCGGGCCGGCGAAACCGAACGCGAGATTGTCCTCAGCGCCGCGAAATGGGTGCAGGAGCAGGATCGGCTGATCCACGTGGTCGCCGGCAATGCGCGCGCCAACGAGAGCGTCGAGGGCTTGCAGGCGAGCTTTCCGGTGCTGCTCAAGGTGCGCAAACCGACAAGGCCTGGCGTCGCCAGCGCGCAATAGCCCGCCGTCGTTTCGGGAAAGGCGCTGTCTCCAAACGGGCGTGGGAAACGTTTCCCATGCATGACCGCCGAGCAATATCAGCGCGTCCGCCTGTGGGCGGGCATCACGTCCATCGGGGCGAATCTGGGTGCCATTTGGATGCTCGCGATCAGTGCGTTGTGGTGGGCGCCGCTCATCCCTTCGACCGGCGGACAACTCGCCGTCCTCGGCCTCCTCGCCTTGGTCTTGATGCTGATCAATCTGCCCTTCGAAATCCTCCTCGGGCACGCTCTCGAAACCGCGGTGGGTCGCACCAGGCAGAGTTTCCGGGCATGGCTGGGTGATTGGTTGCGGCAGTCTGCCCGCGCCGGCGCGACGCTATCCTTCGGCCTGCTCTTTTTCTGGGGCCATCATTTCAGCGGCGGCGCGTGGAGCTGGCCGCTGCTCGGCGGCGCATTCGTGGTGATGCTGCTCGTCGTTCTCTTTGTGCCGCAAGGTGTGGCCGCTCTGCCCGGTTCGGTGGAAGACCGATTTGCCCTCGCTTTGGCCGGGGAACTCGCGCGGCTCCATCAACCGCCCAGCGTGGTGCGCTGGTTCGACAACTCCGATGAAGAGAGCGTGAACGGATACCTTGTGCCCTGGCGAGCGGCCTGTCTCTGCCTCGCCACCACGGTCGCCCGCCATTTGACGCCGCGGGAAGCCGCCCTGCTGGCCGCGCGCGAAGGATGGTTCCGCCGATCCGGCGCAACCGCGCGCGCAGTGTGTATCGCGGTCGGTTGGCTGATGACGGGCGTGGGCGCGGGCTTGTTCATCCCCGCTGACTCTGCGCTCCAGGCGGCCCTCCTCGGCGCGGCCGTCGTGACGACCTGGTGTTTCGCCGCGCTCTTCATCTGGCCGACCCTGAACCGATCCTGGATGCGGCACGCCGATCTTTTCCTCCTGACTCTCGCGCCGCGGGAGGAAGTGCGCGCCTTGCTGGAGAAGCTCCAGCGTCTCAACGCCACGGATGTCTCGCTGCCCGCTGGAAAAACCGCCGTCTTTCACCCGATCCCGCCGCTCACCTCTCGCCTCGAAGCCCTGTCATGAACCAAATCCCGCGCCTCCTCTTCCTGCTCAGCCGGTGGTTTGGCAATACGATCAGCCGGTCCCTGCACTGCCACGTCGGCAAACCACGCTTCTGGTCCCGTCCGCCGAACTGGTCCTGATGGCGGTCAGTTCCCCGTCGCTCGTGCGCGCAACAGCGGTTCCAACCCCTTCCAAACGTTCTCCGCCACGCGCTTTTGTCCTCCCGCATTCGGATGGATAAGATCGGCTTGGTTGAACTCCTCGAGCCCGCCCACGCCCTCCAGCAAAAAGGGCACGAGCGCGGCCTGATGCGCGGTCGCGATCTGGGGAAAGATCGCCCGAAATTGCTCCACGAATTCCGCACCCATATTACCCGGCATCTGCATCCCGGCGATGAGCACCGCGATCTGCGGGGATTTGACCCGCGCGCGCTGGATGATCCCGGCGAGATTCTCCGCCGTCTGCTTGGGCGAAATGCCGCGCAGCCCGTCGTTGCCGCCGAGCGCGACAATCAGGACATCCGCGCCGCGGCCGAGCGCCCACTCGATCCGGCGCAGGCCGCCCGAAGTCGTGTCGCCACTCACGCCCGCATTCGCGACGGTGAAAGGCAGCCCGGCGGCGTCGATCTTTTGCTGAAGCAGCGCGGGGTAGGCTTGCGTCGGATCGAGGCCGTAGCCGGCGGTGATGCTGTCGCCCAGCACCACAATGCGGCCACGCGCGGTCGGGGTCGCGTTTGCAGAAGGGGGTTCCGCCGCCCATAGTGCCGCGCTCGTCCAGAGCCAGACCAGCAACGTAAATTTTTTCAATGAAGTCATTTGCATCGGATTCAGCAACAGCGCCCGCGACCGTCGAACGCGGCGCGGAGGCTGTCAAACCACCCATTCTCGAAATCCGCGGCCTGCGGAAAACGTATCGCAGCGCCGGGCACGACCTGACCGTGCTGCGCGACATCGACCTTTCGCTCCAACCGGGCGACACCTGCGCGATCATCGGCCCGTCGGGCAGCGGAAAAACCACGCTGCTCGGCCTCTGCGCCGGTCTCGATGACGCCAGCGCGGGCAGCGTGCGGCTCGATGGGCAGGCGCTGGAGACGCTCGATCAGGACGCGCGCGCCGCGTTGCGCAATCGGCTCGTCGGCTTCGTCTTTCAAAATTTCCAACTCATCCCGACGCTCACCGCGATCGAGAACGTACTGGTCCCGCTCGAACTCCGCGGCGAAGTCGGCCGGCAGAAAGAAGCCGCCGACATCCTCGCGCAAGTCGGCCTCGCCGACCGCCTCACGCATTATCCGACGCAGCTCTCCGGCGGTGAACAGCAGCGCGTCGCCCTCGCGCGCGCTTTCATTCACCGACCGAAGATTCTTTTTGCCGACGAACCGACGGGCAACCTCGACGCCGAGACGAGCGAGCCGATCGTCGAGATGCTCTTCCGGCTGAATCGCGAAGCGGGCACCGCGCTGGTGCTCGTGACGCACGATCCCGGACTGGCCGCGCGAGCGCATCGCGTAATCAAGATGCGCGCGGGGACGATCGTCGCCGAGGAGGAGCATGAACGGCGCTGAGCGTGGAATGAAGATGAGACGGGGAACACACGCGCCCTCGCGTGTTCTTTTCGACGCCCTCGTCGAGAACCGTTCTCGCGTGCGCAATCCGGCACTGCGGCTGGGCGAGGGCGCCCACCCGGACACGCGAGGGCGCGTGTGCTCCCCATGAACTCCGCTTCGCCTCTCCCGCGCAGCCTCTGGACCTCGCTGCTCCATCCGTGGACGTGGCGCATGGCGTGGCGCGACAGCCGCACGCAGCGTGGCCGGCTGGCGATCTTCTCGCTGGCTATCGTCGCGGGCGTCGCCGCATTGGTCGCGATCCATTCGCTCAAGGCCAGTGTGCAGACCGGCATCGCCACGCAGGCCAAGGCGCTGCTCGGCTCGGATGTCCAGGTCTCTTCGCGCCAGCCCATCCCCGACGCCGACGTGGCGAAACTCGCGCCACGGGCGCGGCGCATCAGCCGCGAGACGAGCTTTTCCTCGATGCTCTATTTTCCCAGCGCCGATGCCGCCCGGCTCGTGCAAGTGCGCGGGCTCGACGGCGAATATCCGTTTTACGGCAAGGTCGAGACGACGCCTGCCGACGCGTGGCCACGGCTGTCTTCCGAGCCGGGGATTCTGCTCGAAGCCGCGTTGCTCGATCAGTTCGGCGTGAAGGTCGGCGACATGGTGAAGCTCGGCACGATCGAGTTGCCGATCCTCGGCACCGTGCAGAAACCCGCGCCGCGGAGCAGCCGGTTTAGCGGGTTCGCGCCGGAAGCTTATGTCCGCCTCGACGACCTCGCGCGGACCGGCCTGCTCGGCGCGACCAGCCTCGCCTTTCACCACCTGCACATCGAGCTCCCGCCCGGCGCCGACGCGCAGCAGGCCAAACGCGACATCCGCAAGGAATTCCCCGACACCACTTGGCGGCTCGAAACGCCCGATGACCGCCGTGAAAACCTCGGCGACGCGCTCGACAATTTTCAGCAATTCCTCGGCATCATCGCGCTCGTGGCGTTGGTGCTGGGCGCGATCGGCGTCGCCGGAGCGGTGCACGCGCACGTCAGCCGCCGCGTGCCGGTCGTCGCGATCCTGCGGTGTCTCGGCTGCCCCGGCGATCTGGCCTTCGGCGTCTATTTTGCCCAAGCCATCGCGCTCGGCGTGCTCGGCGCGCTGCTCGGCGCGGGCATCGGCATCGCACTGCACACCGGCGTGCTCACCTTCTTCCGCGAAAGCATGCCGATCGCGGTGGAGCCCGCGCCCGAGTGGCGGATCGTTGCGCAGACCACCGCCGCGGGCTTCGCGGTGTGCTGCGGATTTGCGTTGCTGCCGCTGCTCCGCGTGCGGCGCATCTCGCCCGCGGCCACGCTGCGCGACGACGTGGCCAGCGAAGGCCAGGCCAGCGCGTGGCGGGCGTGGCCGGTTTACCTGTTGCTCGTTGCGCTGCTCGTGGGCGTCGCGTTGCTGAATGCCTCCGATTGGAAACGCGCGCTGGGGATGGTCGCGGGGTTGGGCGTCGCGTTCGGCGTGCTTGTGGCCGTGGCGCGCGGGCTGGTCTTCGCCGCGCGGCGCATTGTGCGCCCGACGTGGCCTTATCTGCTGCGGCAAGGCATTTCCAATCTCCATCGCCCGCACAATCAGACGCTGCTCTTCCTGCTCTCGCTTGGGCTCGGCACGTTTCTGCTGCTCACCATCCTGCTCGCGGGCAATTTGCTGAACCAGCGGCTCACGCTCAAACA
>JBBQIZ010000213.1:0-7370 GCA_038325425.1 Chthoniobacterales bacterium | reverse complement strand
TGTGGCCTCAAATTCGTCAGACTTCTGGTGATCCCAGCGCAGTGGCCCCACCCGTTCCCATTCCGAACACGGAAGTGAAACGCTGCAGCCCCGATGATAGTGCATCTATAGGTTGTGCGAAAGTAGGACGTCGCCAGTAATTACGCCCCGCCTCTTGGAAACAAGAGGCGGGGCTTATTGTTTGTGTGTGCTGCGAAAATTCTGCCCCGCGGCCCTACGTTTTGCTTGCCGAGATACGCGTGTGAGGACAGAAACGCGCAGGGTTTTCAAAATTATGACAAAGGGCAACTTTTTACCCGATTACGTCGGGATCGGATTTGACAAAATCGACCGGGATCTGAAATTTCTCATCGAGTGCCTCGGTGAAGTTTTGTGTGAACTTGGGTCGGATGATCTTGCAGATCATTTGCCATGGTTTGGTCCGCAAGGAGACAAGGCAGAGGTAATTGAAGTCCCAACTCAACTTGGACTTGTCTATTCGATCGCCTTCCAGTTGCTGAACATGGTTGAGGAAAACGCCGCCGCTTACGTCCGATCGCTTCGTGAGGTGCAAGAAGGTCTGATCGTCGAGCGGGGTTTGTGGGGGGAGCAGCTTGAGAAGCTCAAAACGATGAATCTCGATTCGGAGACGATCGCTGAGAGTCTTGCTAGGGTGCGGGTCGAACCGGTGCTTACCGCCCATCCGACGGAAGCAAAGCGTCTGGCCGTTCTGGATCAACATCGGGCTATTTATGCGTTGCTCGCGGTTCGAGATCGGAACGAGCTTCCGCCTTCTGAACAGCGGACGGCGCGGGAAAAGACCAAAGCTGCACTCGAACGACTCTGGCGCACCGGTGAAATCCTGATCGAGAAGCCAAAACTTGCGGACGAGCGCCGCAATGTCATGCACTACCTCCGCGAGGTTTTCCCAGCGGTTTTGCCCGAGCTCGATGAGCGATTGCGTCAGGCGTGGCTAGTTGCCGGGCTAAATCCGATTTATTTGGAGGACGAGAAACATTTTCCGCAGATTCGTTTCGGGACTTGGGTGGGTGGGGATCGTGACGGTCACCCTGGCGTTACCTCGGATGTGACGGCTGAAACTCTTGAGCGGCTCCGGGCAAATGCCCTCGTCGTTCTTCGTCGTGAACTGACCAGCCTGGCGGTGAAACTCAGTCTTTCCGAATGGATGCAACCTCCGCCGGCGTCATTGATCACCGCGCGGGGAAAATTGGTGGAAAAAATGGGAGAGGTGGCGCGAGCCACCCTTGCCGTTAATGTCGGCGAACCCTGGCGGCAGTATGTGGAGTTACTGATTGAAAAACTGCCGCTCGAAATTGCTCCACATCAGCTTTCGCAGCTTCGCTCAGGCGGTGGGCGCTACCAAATTGCGGAGGAGCTGGCGGCGGATTTGCAGATTCTGCACGATTCGTTGACCGAAGTCGGCGCGAGCCGGTTGGCGAAAGCGGACGTGCGTCCAGTTCTGAGGGCGTTGCAGGTTTTCGGCTTTCATCTCGCGCAACTCGATATCCGGCAAAACAGCGTTTTTCACGCGAAGGCTCTGTCGCAACTCATGAATGCAGCAGGCTTGGACGGCAGCCAATGGGAAGAATGGAGCGAGCACGAACGACTGCGTTTTCTGGAGAAGGAACTCCGTTCGCCGCGTCCGTTTCTGCATGCGAATGCCTCGGCGGGTCCCGAGGCGGATACGGTGCTGGCTTGTTACCGGGTCCTTGCGTCACATATCGCACTTTATGGGGCGGATGGCGTCGGTTCGTTGATCATCAGCATGACACGGCGCCTCTCCGATCTGCTTGTCGTCTATGTTCTCGCCCGCGAAGCGGGGCTGACCCGTATGTTGCCCGAGGGTTTGGTGTGTGTCTTGCCGGTGGTTCCGTTGTTTGAAACTCTCGATGATCTCGAAGCTGGACCGGCGATTATGGGTACATTTTTCGAAGAAGCGATGACCCGGCGAAGTCTCGACTTTCTTGCATGGAACTGGGGGCGTCAGCGCCTGCCGATCTCGCAGCAAATCATGGTGGGCTACAGTGATAGTAACAAGGATTCAGGCATCGTAGCCAGCCAATGGGGATTGCAAAAAGCGCAGTCGCGGCTCGCGCAAGTCGGTCGTGATGCGGGCGTACAGATTCGCTTTTTCCATGGACGTGGAGGCACCGTGAGTCGCGGAGCGGGACCGACCCATCGTTTTTTGGAAGCGCTGCCGAACGGTTCGCTCAGCGGCGACATTCGGGTGACCGAACAGGGCGAGACGATCGCGCAAAAATTCGGGAACTTCGACACCGCGACTTACAATCTTGAGCTTCTTCTGGCCGGCGTCACCGGTGCCACAATTGAGCACGAACGAAGCGCGCCGATGCCGCCGCCGCTGGCGCACGTTCTGGAGAAACTTTCGCGTTCCAGTCAGCAAGCCTATCGCCGGCTGATCGATACCGAAGGTTTCCTCACATTTTATCGCCAGGCGACGCCGATTGACGCGCTGGAGTACAGCCGCATCGGTTCCCGCCCTTCGCGTCGCACTGGTCAGCCGAGCCTGGCCGACTTGCGCGCGATTCCGTGGGTTTTTAGCTGGAGTCAGGCTCGCTTTTACGTCCCCGGCTGGTTTGGCGCCGGTTCGGGCCTGAAGAGTCTGAGCGAAGAGGAGTTGGCGGCCATCGCGGAACAGATTCGGGCGTGGCCTTTTCTGCATTATGTGCTGACCAATATCGAATCCAGCATCGCCAGCACCGACCCCGATTTGATGAATGCCTACGCGGATCTGGTGGAAGACCCGGCGCTGCGCGAATGCTTCATGAGGATCATCATGGATGAATGGCATCTCGCCCGCGAGATGCTCGAAAAGTTGCGCGGCGCGCCGATGGCCGAGCGCCGGCCGCGCATGCTGAAAACGTTGCACCTTCGCGCTGAAGCCTTACGGGTGCTACATTTGCAGGAGATTCACCTTTTGAAAAAATGGCGCGGACTAAAAGCGGCAGGCGACGATGGCGGTGCGGACAAAATGCTGCCGGATCTCCTGCTTTCGATCAACGCAATCGCCAGCGGCCTGCGCACCACCGGTTAGAAACGCGGCAACCTCAGCGCGTTCTTCTTCGATCGGGCGGTCCGACAACGGCAGCGATTCCCGCCCTCGAGGTGGATGCGGTCCGCGTGCTTGCGTGCCGGTAGGTGCCGCTTTTTCCGAAAGAATAATGCGGGATGTATCGATTGGGCGACACGCTGTCAGCGGCGATGGGATCGATCCGGTCGGTGCAATCGAGAATCCACCAACGATCTCCGTTGCGCCAATAGACCCAGGCATGACTGGTGCGTGAATTTTTCTCCGCCTTGCCGATGACGAACAGCGCGCTCGAGTCGGACAGATTGTCGAAGAGCCAGAGTGCCTTGGATTTACAATCACCCGCGCGCTGCGCCTCCGTCAGTTTTGGAGGATCGGGCCGATAGGGATCGCGCGTGATGTACCGAAAACGGTAGCCTACTTTCATGAGATGGCAGGCTTGCGCCATCGTTGCTCGCTCCGGTTCGAGGGTGGCGAGGACCGCGCGCACGCTGCCGAAATAACGATCGTAGGGAGTGGACGTCGTGGGTTGCATCTCCAGGGAGTTGCTCCGGCCATCGCGGAGCAGAACATCGTGACCGAACATCGCCGCGCGAAAATGCACTTTTGTTCGAGAGGCGGCGGAAGGTTCCTGCGCCGCGAGCGGTGGAAGAAGGAGGAAACCGAGGAGATAGCGGAGATCGCTGAGGAGCATCGGTGGAAGCGGCGAAACTAGCTTGGACGCGCCCGGCCTGGCAACAGCGCTTTGGTCGGCGTCGGGTGTTGGTCGCGGGATTGCGTGCCTCTTTCCGGTGGCTACGGTGGCGGGCGATGAGCCGCATCCTCAGCACCGCCGGAACTCTGGTGGACACGATTAAAATCAACGCCGTCACGCGAGAGTGCCGGCAGGGGCGTGCGCTGTGGATCAAGCGCCGACGCTGGCCGGCGGTTCCCATTATGACCTGCGCCAATCTCTTTTTCCGGCTCGCCCGCAATCCGATCCAGGCGCTGACAGAACGGGCGGCGTGGCAGCGCTGGGAGGTGGATTGTTTCCTCCGGTTGCACGGCGAAGATTTCCACGCGTTCGCCGAAGCCTCCTGTGCGGTCGCCGCGCAGGAAGTGCCCGGAACGAATCTTTCCCAACATCTCCACGCCGGGACGCTCACCTTCCCGATGTTGGTCGCGGCGGCGCGTGAACTGCGTCGCGCGCATGAATTTGTCTGCCCGGTTTTTCGTGGTCCGTGGTCGCACGGTGATCCGCACGCCGGCAATTTTGTTTTTCACGCGGCGGAAAACCGGGCGCGGCTCATTGATTTCGAAGTCATGCATGACCCGGTGCTGCCTGCGGCGGTGCGTCATGCCGACGATTTGCTCATTCTGTTGCAGGATCTCGCCGGGCGCGTCGCGGCACCGCACTGGCTGCCCTGCGCCCACGCTTTTCTCGACGCTTATCCACATCCCGAAGTGATCGCCGTGTTGCGGGAAAAACTCGTCGTGCCGAGCGCATGGGCCGCGCGCCTGTGGTGGGCGGTGCGGACGACGTATCTGGCGCCTGTGGAGTTGCGCCGCCGGATCGACGACCTGCGGGAAAGCCTTTAAATACAGGGCCGGCAGCCGAAGTCGTTGCGTGTGACGAGCCACTCGAGCACCGGTTTTCCGCCGAGCAGATGGTGCTGGAGGATCCGCTCGAAGCGCTCCGGCGTGACGGCGCCGTACCATGTGCCCTCGGGATATACGACCAGCCATGGCCCGCCGGTGCAGATGCGAAAACACCCGGCTTTCGTGCGCATCGCGGAGAGCCCGGTTTCTTTGACGCGCTGCTTCACGTATTCCCACAGGCTTTCCCCTTCGCTCGGCGGGCAGCAATCCGGCCCGATGCAGAGGAAAAGGTGCCGCTGCGCGCGGTCGATGCCGGCTTTGGCGAGGCCCTCGGTGAGTTTGCTCATGGCTGCACGTTAATCAACGGGGCGGAGGGCGACAACCCTGCCGCCAGTTGCGCGGCCACGGTGCGCGTGTTTCTTCTCAAAATCCGTATTTCATTCGGCGGCGCTTCGCGGCTAGAAAGGCCGCCCTATGAAAATCGTCGTCGCTTATTCCGGAGGTCTGGACACCTCGGTCCTGCTCACCTGGCTGAAGGAAACTTATTCCGCGGAGATCATCGCGTTTTGCGCGGACGTGGGGCAGGAGGAGGAACTCGATGGACTCGACGCCAAGGCGCTGCGGACCGGCGCGAGCAAATGTTTCATTGATGATCTGCGCGAAGAGTTCGCTCGCGATTTCATCTTTCCGATGTTCCAGGCGGGGGCGATTTACGAGGGGCAATATTACCTCGGAACGTCGATCGCGCGTCCGCTCATCGCCAAGCGCATGGTCGAGATCGCGCAGGCGGAAAACGCGGATGCGGTGGCGCACGGCGCGACGGGCAAGGGGAACGACCAGGTGCGTTTTGAACTGACCGCGGCGGCGCTCGCGCCGGAACTCGAAGTAATCGCGCCCTGGCGGCAGGACCGGTTTCGCGAACAATTTCCCGGCCGTGCGGAGATGATCGCCTACGCGGAAAAGAACGGCATTCCGGTGTCCGCTTCGGCAAAGAAGCCCTACTCGATGGACCGCAATCTTTTGCACATCAGCTTCGAGGCCGGCATTCTCGAAGATCCGTGGTTCGACGCGAGCGCGGAGAAGGCGCGCGACATGTACGTGCTCAGCGTTTCGCCGGAAGAGGCGCCGGATAAAGCGGAGCACGTCGAACTGGTTTTTGAGAAGGGCAACTGCGTCGCCATCGGCTACCACGAACTCGACGCGCTGCTGGCGGAGCTCGGCATCGCCGACGCCAAATACGACGACGATAACCATGCGTTTCTTTCGCCGCTCGGCGTGATGCGCGTGCTGAACAAACTTGGCGGCAAGCACGGCATCGGCCGCGTCGATCTCGTCGAGAACCGCTTCGTCGGGATGAAATCGCGTGGCGTGTACGAGACGCCCGGCGGCGCGATTCTGCACTTCGCCCATCGCCAGGTGGAATCGCTGACCATGGACCGCGAAGTGATGCACCTGCGCGATTCGCTCATCCCGCAATACGCGACGCTGGTTTATAACGGCTTCTGGTTCGCGCCGGAACGGGAGGCCCTGCAGGCGCTCGTCACGGAAACGCAGCGCAATGTCACCGGCACGGTGCGGCTCAAACTCTACAAGGGCAACGTCATCACCGCCGGACGCAAATCTCCGCTGAGCCTTTATAATCCGGACATTGCGACGATGGAGGCCGACCCGACAAAGGCCTACAACCAGAACGACGCCACCGGCTTCATCGCGCTCAATGCGCTGCGCTTGAAAGTGGCGGCGCGAGTTCACAACCCACGGTAACTCAGATGCTCCGGCGTTTTCTTTCGTTTGCTGGATTGGCCGCCGCGGTCGGCGGCGCCACCGCCCACGCCCAAACCCCGAAGAACTGGAACGCCGAGTTGGAGGCGATCCGCACGAAACATCAGGTTCCGGCGTTAGCGGCACTGTCCATGGTCGGCGGCGAAGTGCGCAGCGCTGGCGCCGTGGGCGTGCGCAAACTCGGCGCGCCGGAGCCCGTGACGCTGAACGACAAGTGGCACATCGGCTCCTGCACCAAGTCGATGACGGCGACGCTCGCCGCGATGTTCGTCGAGCAGGGGAAACTCCGTTGGGACACGAGGATCGGCGACGTTTTTCCCGACCTGCGCGAGGCCATGGATCCGTCGTGGCAGGAGGTGACGCTCGACATGCTGCTCACGCATCGCGCGGGCGCGCCGGCCCAGCCACCGGAAAACCTGTGGCGCAGCGCGCGGGCGCGCACCGGAACGCCCACGGAGCAACGGATGAATTTTGTCAGCGGGCTGGTGCTGCGCCGCACGCAGGAACCGCCGGGGACGAAATACATCTATTCCAATCAAGGTTACGCCATCGCCGGGGCGATGCTGGAACGCGTGGGGAAAAAGCCGTGGGAGGAACTGATGCGGACGATGCTCTTCGCGCCGGCGAATATGACTTCGGCAGGGTTTGGCGCGCCGGCGACACCCGGCGAAGTCGATCAGCCGTGGGGGCATGCGGGTGCGAAGCCGGTCCCGCCCGGCCCCGGCGCCGACAATCCGCCCGCGATCGGTCCGGCCGGGACGGTGCATTGCACGCTCCCGGATCTCGCCCGCTACGCCGCGCTCCATGCACTCGGCGAAAGGCTGGGGACGATGTTTTTGAAACGCGAAAGTTTTGTGAAGCTGCACACGCCCGCGGAGGGACAGGATTATGCGGCGGGATGGATCGTCACGCCGCGCGGCTGGGCGGGCGGCAACGCGCTGACGCACGCCGGATCGAACAC
>JBBQIZ010000212.1:0-7390 GCA_038325425.1 Chthoniobacterales bacterium | reverse complement strand
CCGCTGATCCTGGCCGTGCCGCACGGCGGGCGACTCGTGCCGGAGGAAATTCCCGACCGCACCGCGGGCGTGCGGGATTCCGATGCGCACACCGAAGAACTCGCTCGCACCGTGGCGGAGGTGCTCCACGAGCGCACCGGGCATTTCGCGCATCTCATCATCTGCCACCTGCATCGCAGCAAGCTGGATGCGAATCGCGAGATGGTGGAAGCCGCGGCGGGGCAGCCGCTGGCGGAGCAGGCGTGGCGGGAACATCACGGTTTCATCGAGCAAGCGTGTGCGGCGGCGGTGGCCAGGTTTGGCACCGCTTTTCTCATCGACCTCCACGGACATGGCCATCCCGGCCAGCGGCTGGAGCTCGGCTACCTGCACACCACGGAGGAACTGGCGCAGGACGAAGCGATCTTGAACGCGCCGGACTTCGCCGCGGCCGGAAGCCTCCGCCTGGCGGCCGCGCGCTGGCCGGGGCCGTATGTCGAGCTGCTGCGCGGCTCCGCGAGCCTCGGGGCGCTGCTCGAGGCGGAGGGATTTCGCGCCACGCCCAGCCCCTCCGCGCCGGAGCCGATCGCGCCTTACTTCCGCGGTGGCTACACCGTGGCCCGGCACTGCCAGCCGGCGCATCACGTCGCGGGCCTGCAGATCGAGTGCAATCGAGTCGGCGTGCGCGATACCCCGGAAAATCGCCTCGCCTTCGCCCACGCGCTCGTGACCGCGCTGGAGAAGTTTCTCCCCGCGCGGCTTGGCCTTTCACTCCATCCCGGCGGGACGCCGATCGGGGACGCGCCACTCCCGCGCGAGGGGGCTGCGCCACCGGGCGCCCGCACCATATCCCCATGAAAAGATTCGCCACGTTCGTCGCCTGCCTGCTCGCCGCATGGCCCTTGGCCGCGCTGGCCGAGCAGCCTTACCAGTCGCCCTATTCGGTCAGGTTCACCTTCCGCCCCGAGGAATTGATCGGCGATCTGCGGAGCGGTCCGCGAGCGGATTGGAAGAACTCGGCGAAAGTCCCCTTTCGCGAATGGTACGATCCGGTGAACCAGGCTCGCTGGGGCTATCGCGGCCCCGGCGCGAAGCACTACGATGCGCCTCCCGGAGCCGCCACGAAAGGCCCGGAGTGGGCTCGCCAGCGCGTCCTCGCCACCGGCCTGCAACTCGTGGGCTACACCTATCAGCACCATCATGTGCCCTACTGGGATCCGCCCGCCGACTGGCCACGCAACGAGACGCAGAAGACGCCGCCGGGCAAGGGACTCGATTGCAGCAACTTCACCGCCTTTGTCTATAACCTCGCGCTGGGCATTTTCCCGAGCGGCGATGTCCGCAAGCAGGCCGAACTGACCGAGGTGCCGGGGCCGGGGCCGAACCGCAGTTCGCCCGTGCAGCGCCTTGAGCTGCCGAAGCGCTTCGAGGACTACGAGAGCACACTGCGCACGGGCGATCTGCTTTTCATCAAGAACACGAGCGGCGCGCTGTCGCACGTCGTGCTCTGGGTCGGAGCGATCGGACGCTCGCCCGACGGCTCGAGTCTGATTCTCGACAGCACGGGCAGCGGGAATTTCGACAGCAGCGGAAACGAGATTCCCGATGGCATCCAGTTGCGCGCTTTTAAGCCGACTTCCTGGTACTGCCGCCAAGCGAGCCACGTCCTGCGGATCATTCCAGACGGACCGGCCAAAGCGCGCTGAGAGATCTCGAGGAATTTGGCGGGGGTCCACGAACGACACGAAAGGGAATGCGGTGCAGCGCGTGTGGTGCGCCAGATCGCAGCACTCCCGATGCACTGCACGCCCGCAGTACGTCGCCAATTTTGGTGAGGAGACGGCAGCGCCACTAGGCATCAGCTTCGGCGCGTCACTCATCAGCCGCTGAAACTCCTCGTGAAAGCCACGAAAGCTGCCCCGAATCGGACAGTCCGCGCCCGCGCGCACATTTTCCTCAGAGCATCCACCGCAGCCAACCAACCAAACAAAAAAACCCAATCAGCTTCGCTTCTTCTCCCAAGGCTCCGCAAAGCCCGTTTGGCTGGAGTTTATTTGTCGCCGGTGCGGTCCTGAGTGCGACTGCGTTCGGCCAGACTTACGTCTGGGCCGGGGGGCTGGGACGGGATCGACATGGTTCACGAGCGCCAACTGGGTGCCTGACGGAGTTCCGCCTTCACGGGCCGGGGTTAACCTGGTTTTCGACAATCGGACAGGAACCCGGTGCCCACCCCGGCAACCATCGTAAGCACGATTTATGTGAACTCCGCGACGAGAACCGTAGGTCTGCTCACCTTTGATGATCAAAACGGGGCACTACCAGATACCCTCAATTTCAGCTCCAACTTTACTGTCGCCACCATCACTCATCACTCCGGTGGCACTAACGATTAACACAGGAGTTACGCTGGCGAACACCACCAAGACGGTCTCTTTCACCGGTGGGACTGCCGACGCCAATGGCCGTGGGTTCTCTCGGTCATTCTGGGGGCAAACAACACTTTCACTACCTCGGCCGGTTCGTCGCTGGTCTTCGACGCCAACGTGGTGGTCAGTGGTCCAGGTGGGGTCACCACGGTCGGGTCCGGCTCTGTGGTTTTTAACGCACAAAACACCTTTACAGGAGGTGTTACCGCAGGCAGTGGCACCACCGTCCGGATCGCCAACTTCACTTCCAGTGTGGTGAGCGCTGGGGCCCTCGCCAGCGGGCAGGTCGGAACTGGCACCCTCACTCTGCATATAGAAACGATCGTAAGTCCCTGTCGATGAGGGAGCCGGCAATCGGGCTCGAACCGATGACCTGCTGATTACAAATCTTGTCGTAGGCGTGTCCACTCCTGTCCGCTGCTGTCCGATTCCGTCACTAAAATCCGACGTAATACTTTGTATTTAAGTGTATTATGATTCTATCAAGTAAGACACGTGTGGACACGATTGGAATTTGCAGGACACAAAAAGTGATGCCAAAGTGATGCCCTTTATGAAAGCCTTTGGAAAAACAGATGTCCGCTATTGGGCGGAGCGAGTCTTTCGCCGCGCTCGTGGCGCCGGGGAAGACACGCACTGGACCGCGCAGATCCAATATGTCGGTCGGCGCGAGCAATTCCCGCTCGGCACCCCGAACAAGGCGGCTGCCGCCGCCAAAGCCCGGGACATCTATGTCAAGCTCCACGGGCGCGGATGGGATGAAACCTTGGCGCTTTTCAAGCCGAAAATCGAACCTCCGAAACCGGAAAAGTCGAGTGTCGGTGACCTGATCCGCGAAGTTGCCGCCACCGCCAGTTACCGCGGGACCACCTACGCCGTGTACTGCGGGGCGCTTCGGCGGATCGCGGCCGACATCGCGAAGATCAATGGCGACCCGAGTCGGTTCGCCCCCAATGGTGCCGGCAACCGGGAATGGCGGGAGCGGGTCGATGCCACGCCCCTCGATTTGCTGACCGCTGAAGCCATCCAGCAATGGAAGTTTGAATACCTGAAACGCCACAAGGATTCGCCGGCCCGTGAACATCGGGCCGTCAACACCGTGAACGCCCACCTGCGCAACGCCCGGTCGTTGTTTTCCTCAAAGGCATTGGCCTTCGCGGGAAAGCGGCTCGCGTTACCCGAGCGCCTGCCTTTCTCCGGCGTGAAACTCGAAAGCCGTCGGGCGACAACGCGCTACAGCAGTCGAACCGATCCGGTCGCCCTGCTCCTCGCGGCAAAGACCGAGTTGGGCGAAGCCCCGGAGTGCCGGGAGCAATTCAAGATCTTCTGCCTGGCGCTGCTGTGCGGCTTGCGCAAGCGGGAGATCGACACGCTTCTTTGGCGTTCGGTCGATCTGGAGAAGGGTGTCATTCGCATTGAGCGCACGGAGTATTTTCAGCCAAAGAGTGAGGACAGCGCCGCGGAAGTCGATGTTGCCCCGGAGTTGGTCGCGCTGTTACGCGGGTTTCGCGGCGAGGCAAAGGGGGAGTTTGTCATCGAGTCCCAAAATCCGCCTCGCTACCACACCAGCCGCGCCAACTACCGCGGTGAACGAGACTTCGAGGCGTTGTATACCTGGCTTGCCGGGAAAGGGGTGTCCGCGCGGAAGAAGCTGCACGAGTTACGCAAGGAGTGTGGGTCGGTGATCGCCAACAGCATGGGGATCTTTGCGGCCTCTCGTGCCCTCCGCCATTCCGACATCCGCCTCACTTCCCAGTATTACGCGGACAAGAAGGTGCGCATCACCACCGGCCTGGATTCCGTACTTTCAGAAACATAAGGCCGATTATTCAGTTTTGCAGCTTTGCAGAGTTGCGTCATGAGGGCTTCGGATGCCCGGGTGAGCTGAGGCGAAAGCGGTAATAGTGCAGCGACCCCTCGGCGGCGGCGACGCGGTGGTCGTGCGCCTGTGCCTAGGCGAGGGCGAGGCGTTTGAGCGGCGATCCGCTTCGGGAACTGGAATTCACACTGCGTCTGGAGTTGATGGCGCAGCCTGGTGCGGAACCACGACGAATCTCGGCGGCGTGCCTCCGCGATTGAAATGTTCATCGGGTGGTGAGTGGCACGAATTTCCGCGCGACCTTCGTCTTCGGGAGATTCCTCCGGGATTCGGTGAATGGGAGGCTGCATCGCTTGGGGTTGGAAGATCGTGCCGTTTTCCGACGCGCTTGATCTCGGGCACGCTGGACAAGACCGCGGCGGAGGATCTGCCGACGGCGAATTGGGCGGCGGCATGAGGCAGGGCAAGACAGATGAGCCTCCCCGCGATGAGGTTTGTCTTCAGAGAATCGAAGCCAGGTCGCGAGGTTCCGCGAAATCGTCCGTAATCGCTGCCGACGCCGCGGCGTTAAACGAGGTAGCAGATGACCTTTTCGCAGCAGACCATGGTCCCGGCGGTGAGGGTCTCCCGGGCGGAGCGCGCGTCGATCTTGTAGGCGACGATGCGGTCCTCGGCGGGGTCGATCTCGGCCAGGAGTTGGTTCCAGAAGCGAGCGAACTCCGCTTCCTCGAGCCGGCATTCGAAGATGCTGTATTGGACGCGAACTCCGTAGTCTTCGCAGATGCGGGCGACCTGCCGCAGGCGTTTGGGGTTGGAGATGTCGTAGGCGACGAGGCTGAGCATTTCCTTTTCTCCAGGCGGGTGGGTTTGATAGGGAAGGAGGGGGAAGGCTTGGTGCCACCATGCATCGTCCATGGCGGGTCAATTCATGAGGAAAGGTTCGAACCTGTCCGGGGTTTCCAAGGCGGTTTTGAAGCTGGTGGCCTGCGCTTCCAGTTGGGCGCGGAGGGTGGTCCGATGGTCCACGTGTTCGCTCAGAAACTGTCGCTCCATGCGGCGCTCGTATTGCAGGAGAAACGTTCGCCGGCCGTTCCCGGCAAGGTAGATGCCGCCCTCGTGCGGCTCGAAATCGGCGGCGCCGAGCATGCCGTGGCTGAAAAGATCGAGGGCGAGCGCCTCGACGAGGACGGGGCGAAACGGCTCCATCAGGTCGAGGGCGAGCGACCAGCGGCCGTTTTCGGTAGTATGGAGGAGACCGAGGGCGGGGTCGAGCCCGTGGGCGTGGAGGAAGGCGACGGTTTCCTGATAAAGGAGGCTGGCGCCAAACGAGATGCAGGCGTTGACGGCATTCTGCGGCGGGCGTGTGGACCGTCGCTCGAAGGGGAATGACTCCGGGAGGAATCCGGCCCAAGTCTGAAAGTAACGGGCGGTGGAAGCGCCCTCGACGCCGCGGAGTTCATCGATGGAGTGGGCACGGCCCGCGTGGGCGAGGAGTGCCTGAAGGTGCGCGAGGTCAGGATCGAGGTGCCACTCGCGGTTTGCCGCGAGGCGCTGCAGAACGCGGCGCTGGTTGTAGATCTTTGCGGCAATGATGCGACCGCTCATCGCGAGTGCGAACTCAGGTTCGAGTACGCGCTGGTAGTGGCGCAGCCGCCAGAGGCCATGGGCATTGAGGGTCGGCTGAAAGGCGCCCAGAAAGCGGCCATTCCAGCCCATGAGGCTGACGGGGATCTCGGCCCGCAGCATTGCGGCAAGAGCCTCGGAGGAAATCTGCGCACCTTCTCGAAGGATGAGGCGGTCGAGATCGCGGATGGGGATCTCGCGCAGCAGTTCGTCATGGCCAGTTTGCTCATTGCGTCCATGGACCTGGAGCCGTTCGGACGTGAGGCGGACGCGGCAACCGGCTTGGTGAATACAGGCGGTGGGCATGGGACTGGATGAATAGTGGGTGATCGGTGGCTGGCTCAGCGGGGTGGGCGGCGCCGGTAGCTGCGGACGGAGGTGCCGTCCCAGCGGGTATAGCCGTTGACGTCCTGGGTCCGGTCGGAATCACGCGAAGGCGCCTCGCGATGGGCGCGCGATGGGCCACCGGAATCCGAGAGGTAGTCGAGGGTCTTGACTACTCCGTAGAAAGTGAGGGCGAGGAGTTGCCACATGGCGAGGATGGGTGCGGGTAATGGAAAATCGGCAGGCGAGGAATGGGCGGGTGCAGCGCGGGTGGGGAGCGATCTCCTCAGTTCAAGCCGCTCGGGCGCCGCGCGCCCGGGGACCGTTTTCGGGATGGGCGCCGTGGGACGGGCGTCGAGGCGTCGGGGTCTGAAGACTCGACCATCGCCCGCAGGGCCGGTCCGACTTCCCCGCCGACGGTGGCGAACGCCGCGAGGCGCCTGGCGGCCTGGCCGAAACTGGCGACCACCATGCCAAACGCGAAGGCGATCTGCCCGGGGACCGAAACTTCCTCATGCACGGGCAGCCCGCTGCGGAAGACGACCTCACCGTCCTCAGGGTCGAATTGGAAGCTGCCAAAGCGGGTTCGAAGGTTCAGCCCGTTGAGCAGTTGCACCATCTTCGTGCGGTGCTGGGCGAGCGTCTTGACGGGCAGCCGGCAGATGATTTGGAGGGACACCGGATCTTCCTCACAAACCACCGTGCCGCGGGCCGTGATCCCGAGGTGTTCGATGCCGAAGCGGGCTTGTCCGGGCATTTCGCCCGGGGCCACCTCGAGACCGTTGTTTTTACCGAAGGCGAGGAAATGTTCGAGCAGTTGCGCGTGGTTCATGCCGCAACTTACGCCGGCGGAAAAAACGGCGCCGCACCGGGGAGGTCTGCGGACGTCGCTGGATCACGTCTGGCCCCGGAGGAAAGAGCGACTTCGCGCTGGAAGCCGGAGTGCCGACGGTCTGCGGCATGGACTTTGGTCACATGCCTTCACCAATGCCTTTCGGCAGGAGGGCCGTTCGGCCCTGAGCGCTACGTTCGGCTGGCACACCTTTTATGGCTACGGGTCACCAATGCCTTTCGGCAGGGGGCCGTTCGGCCCGGGATGAACTGGATTCGGCAAGAGAAACGCTTGGCCATGTCACCAATGCCTTTCGGCAGGGGGGCCGTTCGGCCCGCGGATTCAAGCGTGTGGATGTTCGCTTCTGATTTCCGGGGTCACCAATGC
>JBBQIZ010000211.1:0-7417 GCA_038325425.1 Chthoniobacterales bacterium | reverse complement strand
CACCACCGCCCGCTCTCTGTAGCGCCCCCTTCCGCGCCTCGCCCGCCCGCCATCCGGCCCGGAAAATACGCCGAACAACCAAAGCGAATCGCCTAAATCCCAGGAATTCTGGCGAGCGGTAAAGGTGAATCGCCGAACCGTCGCGGTGTCTCGCCGAAATCCGAGGGATTTTGGCGTGCCGTCGCGGTGTCTCGCCGAAATCCTAGGATTTTCGGCGAACCGTCAAAGCGACTCTGCCAAATCCCAGGATTTTCGGCGAACCGTCAAAGCGACTCCGCCAAATCCTAGGATTTTCGGCGAGCCGTTGAAGCGAATCGCCGAGAAACTACGGATTTTGTCGGACATTTCCGCTCCCCCGGTCCACCGCTCCGGCCGGGCCGTTCGGGATCACCGAGGGCGTGAACGGCTGTCAGCTGCGGCAATTGGATGCTGGCTCGCCGTGCCGGAGGTCTGAAAGTGAGGCTTTGGGAGCGCACCCCGTGCGGTGGCAACACCGTTGCGCGGCGAGGGGCGAGTCTGGCCACCGTCTCGTGGGGCGTCACCGCGTTGCAGGATCAGCAACTCGCCGGGCTCATCATGTGGATGCCCGCCTGCATGGTCTATGCCGCCGCCGCTGCGGTCGTCTTCGGTCTCTGGCTGGCGGAGCGCCCGCCCGCACCCGCTCGCAGGCTTGTCCTCCATGAACTCGAAGATTTCCGAACTGCAAAAACTCCTGGTCTTCGGCGGCACGATGCTCGCCGCGGTCCTGCTCCTCATGATCTTCTGGTATGCCGTCCATGCGCTCTTGCTGATCTTTGCCAGCTTCCTGCTCGCCGTCGGTCTCACCGCGCTCAGATTCGGAATGGAGGTCAGCAGCGCGGTGATGATCCCGAGCCTCAGCGCAAGCGGCACGCCGAGCAGCCCAGAGCGCGAGCCACGTCGAGAGGCCGAGCATCGTCATGGTAAACGCCTGGCCGAGCAGCCACCAGCGCACCGGCCCGATCGGCCTGCTTTTGGCGATGCCGCTCATCGCCGTGGCCATGGTGCTGGTAAAGATGCTCTACATCCAGGACACGCTCGGCGACGAAGTGGAGCCGATGCGGGAGAAGGAAAGCTGAAGTTGCCGAAGAGGGTGGATATCAGCCGTCCCTCCCAGGCGCGGCTGTCGGCCGCGGAACGCCATCTGGCTGATGCTCGAGTAGGCGAGATTCGTCTTGGGGTCGGTCTGGCCAAGGCCGCGCCACGGTGTAAAACGCGGCCGTCAATCCGGTGCCGATAAAGAACGTTCAGGCCATCACAGGCGCGACCATTCGCTCCGCGCCGCGGCCTGCAAGGCCGCCATCTGGGAGCGCCATTCGTTGAGGATCGACTGCTGGAAGAAGGCGTCCTTCGCCTCGGCATCCTTCCGTGAGCTCTCACTGCTTTTTTCCGGCAGTTGGCTGCGGGGGCTCGGGCGGTTGGCGCGCTCACTCGCGCTTTTGGTCAGGCTCGCGGCGCGATCGAGGAGGGCGCAAAGGCGGAGGGCAGCCTCTCGTGCGAGGGTCGGCGGGTGGGCGGAAACCAGCTTCTGGAGCGCGGCCGCGTCGGGGGCGATCGGCTGGATGCCGGCCGTCTTTTCGGCGCTCCCGAGCAGGGCGAGATAGGCGGGTTGGAGGAGTTCTTTGTAGGATGTCTCCGGCGGTGCCGGCGCGGTCGCCGGAGCGGGGGTGGGTTCGTCCGGGGTGCGGTCGATGGCGGGCTGTCCGTAGATGAGAAAATAGAAAACAGCCGCGCCGAGGACCAGGACGAGAAAGACTTTCATGGGCTGGCGCCCGATGGGTGGTTTGCTAGTCGAGGTGGAAAGCGGTTCCCGGTTGCGCCGGTTCTTCGATGACGGGGTTGGTCAGCGCGCCGATTTTCTCGATGTCGATGGTGACGCTGTCGCCGGGCTGCAACCAGCGCGGCGGGGTGCTCGCCATGCCGACGCCGTGCGGGGTGCCGGTGAGGATGACGGTGCCGGGGAGCAGGGTCGTGCTGGCGCTGAGGAATTCGATGAGGGTGGGGATGTCGAAGATCATGTCGCCGGTGGAGCAGTCCTGGAGGGTTTCGCCATTGACGAGGGTGCGGATGCGCAGGGCCTGGGGATCGGGGATGTCGTCGGGGGTGACGAGGCAGGGGCCGAGCGGGGCGAAGGTGTCGAAAGACTTCCCGCGGCACCACTGCGAACCGCCACCTTCCTTCTGCCAGTCGCGGGCGCTCACGTCGTTCGCGCAGGTGTAGCCGAGGATGTATGCGCCGGCTTGGGCGCGCGGCACGTTCCGGGCGGCCTGGCCGATGACGACGGCGAGTTCACACTCGTAATCGACCTTGGTGCTAGGCAGCCAGCGCGGGAGGACGATGGGTTCGCCGGGATGCTGCACGGCGGCGGGGTTCTTGAAAAAGAGCACCGGATACTGGGGCAGCGGCGCATTCGTCTCGGCGGCATGCTGGCGGTAGTTCAGGCCGATGCAGAGGATGGCCGCGGGGGTGAGCGGGGCGAGGAGCCGGGCGACGGGCGCGGCTTCGGTCGTCGCCGAAAAGCCCTCGAAGAGTGTGCCGCGCAATTTCGTGGCCGTGCCGTCGGGATGTTGCTGGGCGTAGCCGACTTCGCCGGCGGGGGATTGGTAGCGGATGATTTTCATGAAAGGAGGATTTTTTCCCGCCGGGCGGCGGCAGGCGAGCCTAATATTTGCCGCCCTTTTCGAGCGGCATGTCCACGAGGTTGAACTGGCTGGCGTTCTCCGCGGTGAAGTGCCACCACTCGTCGCGGAGGCCTTTGAAGCCGGCGTTCTTCATCGCGGTGCGCAGCATTTGCACATTGGCGGCGATGGCCGGATTGCCGCCGCGGTATTCGGATTTGGCCGCCGGGGTGAAGTCGTCGAAGTCGGTGGGCATGGGCTGCTCCCGGCCCTCGAGATCGACGAGGGTGAGATCGACCGAAACGCCCCACGAATGCCAGGAACCGCCGGACGACGGGGCGGCGACGAATTCCGGATTCGGCACCGCTTTCCACAACATGGCGTGCGCCCAGGTCGGGCGGTAGGCGTCCCAGATCTTCAGGCCGCGCCCGCGCAGGCGCAGTTCCGCCTGCGCGCGGCAGAGGCGTTCGGCGACGCTCCGGCGCAGGAGGCAGCGGGCCTTGCGGGGATAGATCTGGCGGCCGGTAAAGTTGCGATCGGTGGCGTAGCGCAGTTCGACGAGAATGGTCGGGCACACCTTGGTCACCTCGACCATGGGTTCGTGGCGCCGGGTCCAGCGGAGGTCGCGGGAATTCGGGGTGGGGGTGGATTGCTGGGCGAGGAGCTGTCCGATCGGCCAGAGCGCGAGCAGGCCCGTCCACACGAGAGGTCCGATCTTTGTCCAGGAAGAAGGCATGCGGGCGCGGACTGTAGGAGGCCGGAGGGAGACAGGCAATTCCCTTGTCCGTCGTCGCCGAAACTACTGCGGCGTCGCCCGGCGCTCGCCGGCCCGCGCCCCGAGGTTGCCGTAGCGATGGTAATCGACGCTCACGCTCTGCTCGCGCAGGTGCCAGAGCAATTCGATCCGGCCTTCGCCGAGCACCGGCCCATCGGCCAGATGCACCTGCCTTTCGGCGGCCGCGGCGCGCAACGCTACCGGAACCCGCGCCGGCGCGGCGAAACGGACGCGCGCGACTTCGCCGGCGCGCAGCGCAGCTTCCAACTGCGCGTCGCTTTCCTCGAGAAACTCGAGGCGCGCGGCCCACGCGTCGGTGAGATCGTCGAGCATCCGCACCGCCGGGAAATCTGTCTCCGGCGGAGTGCTCACCACGACCCGGCAACCCGCCGCCTGCGCCGCGCAGACGCGGGCGAAGAGCTCGAAGAACGAATCGGCGGGATGCACGCGCACCCGGATCTCGGGGAACGGCAGGTAGCGGCGGAAATTGTCCTGCCCGAGCAGGCGGCCATGGTCGTGCTCGCGCCCGAACTCTTCGCGCGCCCAGCGATCGTAGCTGGTCAGCGCGGCCAGCAGGCGCGCGACTTCGCCGACCGGCGCGTCGATTTCCACCGCCGTCAGACGCGCGTGCAAATCGCGCAGGCGCGGATTGGCAATCGGACCTGCGATGGCTGGCGCCGGTTGGTCGGCGAAGGTCATAAACTGGGCGACGTAATGGGGTCCGCCGGCCTTCATCCCCGGCCCGAAGCACGACTTGCCCATGCCACCGAAGGGTTGCCGCAGGACGATCGCGCCGGTGGTCGGTCGATTGATGTAGAGGTTGCCGGCGCGGATGCCGTCCCGCCATTCCGCCTGCTCGCGTTCGTCGAGCGATTCGAGGCCCGAGGTCAGACCGTAACCTGTGGCGTTCACCAGCGCGATGGCTTCGCTGAGCTTCGTGAAACGGAGCACGCCGAGTAGCGGGCCGAAGAATTCCGTGAGGTGCGTGCTGCTGCCCGGCGCTACGTCCCACTTCACGCCCGGCGACCAGAGGTGCGGATTGTCGCCGATGGGTCGCGGCTCGACGGCCCAGTTCTCGCCGGGTTCGAGCGTCGTGAGCGCGCGCGCAAGTTCCCCGGACGGCGGGCGAATCAGTGGACCGATCTGAGTGGCGAGGTCCCACGCTGAGCCGACGGTCAGGCTCTGCACGGCATCGACCAGCAACCGCTTGAATTGCGGATCGTCATACACTTCCGCTTCGAGCAGGAGCAAGGAAGTAGCCGAGCACTTCTGCCCGCTGTGGCTGAACGCCGAATGCAGCACATGTTTGATCGCCTGCTCGCGGTCGGCGAGCGCGGTGACGATGGTCGCGTTCTTGCCGCCGGTCTCGGCGCAGAGTCGCAAGTCCGGCCGGGCCTTGAGCAGCCCGAGCGCGGTGTCCGTGCCGCCGGTGAGAATGACGGCAGCAACGTCCGGGTGAGTGACCAACCGCTGGCCGGCGCCGCTGCCGGGGCAGGGGAGAAATTGCAACGTGTCGCGCGGCACGCCGCCGCGCCAAAAGCACTGGCCCAGTTCCCAGGCGATCAGCACGGCGTCGCTCGCCGGCTTGAGGATGACGGTGTTCCCCGCAGCCAGCGCCGCGGCGATTCCGCCGCAGGGAATGGCGATGGGGAAATTCCACGGCGGCACGACCACGATCACGCCCAGCCCGCGCGCTTCGACGGATGGCAGATCGAAAAACTCCCGAGCCGAAGCCCGGTAAAATTCGACGAAGTCCACCGCCTCGGAAACTTCAGGATCGGATTCGGCGAGCGTCTTGCCGCCATTGGCCAGCGCCGCGCGCAGCAAGTCGCCGCGCGCCCGGCGGATTTCCCCGGCGACCTGTCCGAGAATTTCGGAGCGCTCGTGAGGAGTGCGCGTCCGCCAGCCGGAGACATCGGTCCGCGCGGCCGCGACGGCTCGCGCCACGTCGTCGTCCGTGGCCAGGGCGGAGCGGCAGAGCTCGGTGCCGGGACGCGATGGATCGAGGCAAGGGCGTGTTTCGCGGTCGGTGATCTCTTCGCCGGCGATGACCAGCGGTATTGCCGGCGGGCTTTCCTTGCGGGGTTGAGCAACGATTTGCGCCCATTCCGAATTCTGGGGCAGTGCGAAATCGGTGTCGGATTCGTTGACGAATTCCGTCCACGCCATTTCCTCGCGTCGCCCGCTGCGCAAGGGCTGGAGCCGGTTCTGCGTCCGGCGGGGCGCGTCCGAGAGGCCGAGATGGAAGGCCTCGCGAAAGCCGCGTTCGAGCGCGTGCCACTCGTCGGTATCGACGCGCAGTTTGAAAGCGTGGCGCAGGAAGTTGTCCGGCCCGGTGTTTTCATCGAGCCGCCGGATGAGATAGCCGATGGCATTGAGAAACTCCTCCCGCCGGCAGGCCGGCGCGTAGAGCAGCAGGTGCGGTGAGCGCTCGAAAAGGGCGCGCCGTTGATGATTCGCCATGCCTTCGAGCATCTCGAACTGCACGCGATCACCGGCCTGCGCTCGCTCGGCGAGCACCAGCCCGAAAGCCACGTCGAAGAGATTGTGCGACGCGACGCCGACTTTTACGGCGCGCAGACTCTCCGGCGTGATCAGTTCCGCGAGCATCCGTTTGTAGTTCGCGTCCGTCTCCGCCTTCGTCTGGAAGGGTGCCTGCGGCCAGCCGCGGATCGACGCTTCCACGCGCTCCATTTCCATGTTCGCGCCCTTCACCAGTCGGATGGTGATCGCGCTTCCGCCCGCGGCCACGCGCGTTTGCGCCCACCCCTGCAATTCCCGCAGCACGCGCGCGGAGTCCGGCAGATACGCCTGCAGCGCGATGCCGGCCGACGAGTTCGTCAGGCCGGGCCGGTCGAGCGTTCGCATGAAAGCTTCCGCAGTGAGCCGCATGTCCCGGTATTCCTCCATGTCGAGATAGACGAACTTCGGAACCCGCGTGCCGTCGGCGCGCGTGAAAGTGGCCTGCGCGGCAGCGCGATAAAGCGGCTCCAACCGTTCGCACAAAACCTGGACGGTGTGCGCGCGGGCGAGCGCGGAGATTTGGGAATAGAGCGTGGAAATTTTGACGGACAGGCATTCGATGTCCGCGTCAGCCAGCGCCGCGAGATACCGCTGCTGGCGATGCGCCGCCTCCTCTTCGCCGAGCAGCGCTTCGCCCAGAAAATTCAGGTTCATCCGCACGCCTTCGCGCTGCCGCGCCTGGAGATGTTCCCGCAATAATTCCGGCTCCGCCGGCAGCACGACATTCGCCGTTTCCTGCTGCATGTGCTCTTTCACCAGCGGCACCGAGACGCCGGGCAGCCAGCCGCCGAAGGTCTGAAATCCACGGAGCAGCGCGCGATCGAGCGGACTAAAAAAACGCGGTACGCCCTGCACATCGAGGATGTGCGTGAACTGCTCCGCGATCCGCGCCGGCGAATGCGCGCGAAAGGCGCGGTCAGTGAGTTGCACGAGTGTCGCCTTGTCGTCGGGCGTCTGCAGCATGCGATCCAGTTCCGCCTGTTGCCGCCGCTCCGCGCCGGTCTGGAGGGCGGTGGCGCGGATCTGCAATTCCCGCGCGAGCGCGATGGCCTGTTCGATCAGCGCGGGATCAATGTCGGCATTCATGGGCGCGCCACGCTCCGCGTTCCACCCCGCGCAATCAAGGACTGCGATGCTTCTTCCTGCATTCCTCGCGTCGTCGCCTGAGGGTTGGGAACTTCGCCGGTGGGCCGCCTCCGCGGCGGGCGGCGCGTCAGGCCAGGATGCCCTGGACCACCTTGGCCAGTTCGACGCCGGTCAGCCGCTGGTCGAGGCCCTGGAATTTGTAGGTGAACTTCGCGTGATCGATGCCGAGGCAGTGCAGGATCGTGGCGTTGAGATCGTTGAGATGCACCGGATTCTCGACGGCGTTGTAGGAGTAGTCGTCGGTCTCGCCATAGACCGTGCCGCCTTTCACGCCGCCGCCGGCCATCCACATGCAGAAGTTTTTCGGGTGATGATCGCGGCCGTAGCTGTCCTTGGT
>JBBQIZ010000210.1:0-7432 GCA_038325425.1 Chthoniobacterales bacterium | reverse complement strand
GTGCAGTTGAGATAGACGAGACCAGCGTAGGCGCCGCTTTCATCGGCCTCGCCGGTGTGCCCGGCCATGACGTTCGTATCGACGTAAACCGGATAGACCGGGTCGGTGATCGCGACTTTGTTTTGCGCGCCGAGGATATCGAGAATGTTCCCGCAATCGCACTTCGAGCCGTCGCTCACGAAGACCTCATCGTCGGCCACGTCGAGGCCCTTGGCGCGGTAGTCATTTTCCGCGATGGCGTGCCGCAGCCACTCGTAACCCTGCTCCGGCCCATAGCCGTGAAATCCCTCGCGCGTGGCCATTTCATCGACCGCCCGGTGCATCGCCGCGGTCACGGCAGGCGGGAGCGGTTCGGTGACGTCGCCGATGCCGCAGCGGATCAGGCGCGGGGCGGCTTCGGGATTCGCTTCGGAGAAAACGCGGACGCGCCGGCCGATCTCGGGGAAGAGGTAACCGGCCTTGAGCTTGAGGTAGTGGTCGTTGAGGAAAGCCATAGGAGCGGGACGGTGTAGCGCACCCGCGAGCGGTGCTCAATGGCGAATCACATCCCTCGATTTCACTCCGCACCGAAGGCCGTTCCTCGTCATGGCCCCACGGCTCATCCTCGGGAAGGCACGATCCAGCTTCGTTCGCCCATTGCCGCTCTTTCCGCCTGCCCTCGCCAATAAAAAGCCCGGAGTCGCAGGTGCGGCTCCGGGCGGTTTCAACCCCGAAGGGTCCAAAGGATTATTTCAGCGCGGCCTGGTAGTTTTGTTCGGCCTGCGCCCAGTTGATCACGTTCCAGATCGCCTTCAGGTAATCGGGGCGGCGGTTCTGGTAGTTGAGGTAGTAGGCGTGCTCCCAGACGTCGATGCCGAGCACGGGAACGCCGCCGCAGCCACCGGCGACCTCGCCCATGATCGGGTTGTCCTGGTTCGCCGTGGAGCAGATGTTCAGCTTGCCGTCTTTCACGCAAAGCCAGACCCAGCCGCTGCCGAAACGGCCGCCGCCGGCGGCGTTCATTTTTTCCTGAAACTGGGCGTAGTCGCCGAAGGTGGCGTTGATCGCCTCGGCGAGTTTGCCGACCGGCGCGCCTTCGCTTTTGCCGGTGAGGAGCTTCCAGAAAAAGCTGTGGTTCACATGGCCGCCACCGTTGTTGCGGACCGCGGTGCGGATGGCGTCAGGAACGGCGGAGAGATCCTTGATGAGGTCTTCAGCGCTCTTGCTCGCGAGGTCGGGAGCGCTTTCGAGGGCTTTGTTCAGGTTGGTGACGTAAGCCTGGTGATGCTTGCCGTGGTGGATCTCCATCGTCTTCGCGTCGATGTGCGGTTCGAGCGCGTTGGTGGGATACGGGAGGGCGGGTAATTCGTGAGCCATAGGATTTTGAGTGGTTGCGGCGCTGCGCAATGCAGCGCCCTTTAGTTTCGTGCCGATGATGGAAAGCGGACGGGTGCTTGGCAAGCGGCGCGGACGATTTGTTTCGCGACCGTCATGGTTTCCACCTTGAGCTTGCGCGCCGTTCGCGGCCATGTTCTCCGCGCAAATGGATACAACGATCAAATCACTAGGGCCGTGTGAGATCTTTTCGCCGCTGCGGCATATTGGGGGGGGAGTCGAGGTCAACTTCCGGCGCGACGATGAGCACGTACTTTTTAATCATACCCTTGCCCGCGACGAAGGGCCCGTGCCCGGCGACTCGGATCTGAGCTTCGAAGCCGCCGGACCGCGCGAAAAAATCTTCTTCAATCCGGCCAAGACCACGGCCGCGATCGTGACCTGCGGCGGGCTTTGCCCCGGGCTGAACGACATCATCCGCGGCGTCGTCACCCAACTCCACTACCGCTACGGGGTGACGAAAGTGTACGGCTTTCGCTACGGCTATGAGGGGCTGATCCCGCGCTACGGCCATACGCCGATGCTGCTCAAGCCAGAGTCGGTCTCGCAGATTCACAACTTCGGCGGGACGATCCTCGGCAGCTCGCGGGGCCCGCAGAAGATCGGGGAGATGGTGGACCTACTCGAGGAAATGAACGTCGATCTGTTCTTCGTCGTCGGCGGTGACGGCACCCTGCGCGGAGCGGCGGAACTTTCCGCGGAATGCATCCGGCGCGGACTGAAGAAGGCCATCGTCGGCATCCCGAAGACGATCGACAACGACATCATGTATCTCGACAAGTCGTTCGGGTTCGAGACGGCCTTTTCCAACGCCGTGCAGGCGGTGAAATGCGGCTACGTGGAAGCGACTGGCGCGGTCAATGGCGTGGGCCTGATCAAGCTGATGGGCCGCGACTCCGGATTCATCTCGTGCTACGCCGCGCTGGCCGGCGGCAACGTGGATTTCGTGCTCATTCCCGAGGTGCCATTTCAGCTAGATGGCGAACGCGGCCTGCTCGAGGCGCTGCGCTACAAACTGGCGAAGAAAAAAAGCGTGGTCATGATCGTCTCGGAAGGCGCAGGCCAGGACTTGATGCAGGGCGAACTCGGCACCGACGCGAGCGGCAACAAGAAGTACGGCGACATCGGGATGTTCCTGAAGGAGCGGATCACGGCGTTCTTCAAGGAGCGGCGCTTCGAGTGCAACCTGAAGTATTTCGACCCGAGCTACATCATCCGCAGCGTGCCGGCGAACGCGCAGGACAACGTCTATTGCTCGCAGCTTGCGCAGCACGCGGTGCATGCCGCGATGGCTGGCAAGACGGCGATGCTCGTCGGCCGCTGGCACGGGGCGTTCGTGCATCTCCCGATCGTGCTGGCCACGCAAGGCCGCCGCAAAGTCGATCCGCAAAGCGAGCTCTGGCATTCGGTGCTGGAGAGCACCGGCCAGCCTGCGCGGATGCTTTAAGCGAGCAGCGTCGCGACGTGCGCGCTGGCCGCGCTGGCCAGACCGGGCAGGTTGTAGCCGCCTTCGAGCAATGAGACGACGCGTCCTTGCGCGTGTTGATCGGCAATGCCGCGGACCAGTTTCGTGAGATCCGCGAAGTCCTCGTCGGTCAGCGTAAAATCGCCGAGCGGATCATCGATCCGCGAGTCGAAGCCGGCGGAAATGAGGACCAGCTCCGGGCGGAAATCGGCCATCGCGGGCGCGAGTTGTTTTTCGACGGCGGCGAAGATTTCCGTGCGCCCGGAGCCGGCGGGCAGCGGGCAATTGAGCGTGGTCCCCTTGCCCGCGCCTTCGCCCGTCTCGCTCGCGCGTCCGGTACCCGGATACCACGGCGATTGATGGGTGCTGAAGAAGAAGACCGAGCCGTCGCCGTAGAAGATGTCCTGCGTGCCGTTGCCGTGATGCACGTCCCAATCAACGATCAGCACCCGCTTCAGCCCGTGCCGTTTCTGCGCGTGCCGGGCGGCGAGGGCGATGTTGTTCAGGATGCAAAAGCCCATGCCCTGGTCCGCCGAAGCGTGGTGTCCGGGCGGGCGGACGAGGCAAAAGGCGTTCGCTGCTTTTCCTCCGAGCACGGCGTCCACCCCGGCCAGCGCGCTGCCCGCCGCGACGAGGGCGGCATCCCACGACGCCGGTGAAATCGCGGTGTCGCCGGTGCTGAGTTGCGGAAGTTTGGAAGCGATTTCATGCTCGGCGTTCGCGAGATACCGCGCGCCATGCACGAGCTTGAGATCTGCCGCGACCACCGCCCGCGGCGGCAGGTGCAGCATCTGGTCGGTCAGGCCCGCACGCTTGAGCGCATCGAGCACGGCAGTGAATCGCGCCGGTTTTTCGGGATGACCGAAACCGGTGTCGTGTTTCAAACATTGCGGATCAGCGACGAAGGCGGTCATGGCAGTTTGGGGTTTTGGGCGGAGTAGGTTTGGGACAGGGCGCGGCGGCTGATTTTGCCACGCTCGTTGGCGGGAATTTCATGCACCAACCAGACATCGCGCGGCACCTGCCATGCGCTGAGCGTTTGCTGGCAAAAGCGAAGCAGCGACTCGCGGGCAAGATGCTCGCCGGCGACACAGGCCACCGGTTCCTCGCCGCGCAACGCCGACTGCACGCCGAAAACCACCGCCTGCTTCACGCCCGGAAATTCGGCAAGGCGCGCTTCGACTTCGAGCGGATTCAGTTTGCGCCCGGCGACGTTGATCACTTCCGAAGTCCGCCCGACGAGTTGCAATCCCTGTGCGGTGCGCTGAATCAAATCGCCCGGCACAAAACGACCGCCGCCCAACACCGCCTCGTCCACCTCGGGAAAATATCCATCGGCCACTCCCGCCCCGTGGACCTCGATCGGCCCGTCCGTCTCGCTCTGCGCCACCTCCACGCCTTGCATCGGCGGACCGACAAAGCCGTCCACCGCGAGCCGTTCATCAGTCGCATCGTAGGCGATGCCGCCGCATTCGGAGGAGCCGTAAAACGGGTGAACCTTCAGCCCAAACCGCTCGCTGAACAGCGCCGCCGTCGGCTGGGGCAAGGGCGCGCCCGCCGAGATGCACAGCCGCAGCGCAGGAAGCAGCGGTGGGTTTTCCAGTTCGGCGAGTTTTTGAAAAAAGACCGGCGTGGCCGGAAAGACCGTCGCTCCCGTGGCCGCCAACCCCTCAAGAATCGCCCGCGGGAATCGGTCGTCGCTGACCACCAGGCGCACGCCGCGGACGAGCAGCGGGGTGATGAGATTGCTGAAGCCGTAGCTGTGGGAAAATGGAATGACGCCGTAATTTACGTCGTCCTCCGTGAGGCCCATCGTCGCGCAGATGTTCTCGCAATCGGCCAGAAGCTGGCCGGCGCGGAAGCGAATCGCGCGCGGCGCACTCGTCGTGCCCGAGGTCAGCTTGAGGAAGTCCGGAGCTGGTTCACCCCAGCGCGTGGCCTCGCCCGGAACGGGCCGGCGCTGGACGACAAGCGGCCCGCCTTCGTTGGTGACCACGGCCGCCACGCGGCAGGTGCCGAGGGTGATCGCCAGCTCCGCCGGAGCCATCTCACCGAGAGGTAACGGGATCAAGTTGCGCTGCCAGAGCGCGAGCAACAATTCCGGCCAGCGTTCGCTGTTGCCGACCTGCACGGCGACGACGGAATGCGCGGGAAGACGATCGAAGAGCCGAGCGACTTTGACCGCTTCGAGTCCGATCTCGGCAAACGTGCGCCGCACTTCGCCGGTGGCGGAAAAAATCGCCGGCATTCCACCGCCGCGCGCCATCGTCTGCTGCCAGGCGGCGAGGATCGGGTTTTCAGGGGAAGGCGGAAGCACGGAAGATTGTCGGAATTTTAAGTTGCGAGTCGGGGCCGGACCGCTACTTTGGCGGCCCTTTTCCAGCCATGAAAGCAGATATCCATCCCGATTACCAAGAGACCACGATTTCGTGCGCCTGCGGCACCACCTATCGCACCCGTTCGACCCGCCGCGACATCAAGGTCGGCATCTGCGCGGCTTGCCACCCGTTCTTTACCGGCGAGCAGAAGTTCGTCGATACCGCCGGACGCATCGAGAAATTCTCCCGCCGTTACGGCGCCGCGCCGAGCCGCAAGAAGAGCGCTTAGCTCCCGAGCAGAAATTTTTGAAACGGTGAAGATGCTCCGCGCATCTTCACCGTTTTCTTTTTGTCCGAGCGGTCGAACTCAGTGCTCAGTTCCAAGTAGATCGTCCCACTCGCAGCACTGAGCATCGCCCGCTTTTCCCATGGATTTCGCTCCCCTCATCGCCCGCAAAGCCGACCGTTTTCACGAACTCGAAGCCGAGATTTCGTCGGCCAACCTGTATAACGATCCGCGCCAGGCACGCGAAACCTTGCGCGAACACAGCCGGCTGAAGGAACTGCTCGCCCAGTGGGAAACGCTGAAGAAGGCGCGCACCGATCTCGCCGAGAACGAGGAAATGGCGAAGGGGGAGGACAAGGAATTCGCGGAAATGGCCGCGGCGGAAATTCCCGGACTTGAAAATCTCATCGAGGAAACCGAGCGCGCGGTCCAATACGCCCTGCTTCCGCCCGATCCAAACGAGGACCGCGACGCCATCGTGGAAATCCGCGGCGGCACCGGCGGCGACGAAGCCGCGCTTTTCGCCGCCGACCTTTACCGAATGTACACGCGTTTCGCTGAGACCCACGGCTTCAAGATCGAGTCGCTCGAAACCAGTTCGGGCGAACTCGGCGGGATGAAGGAGGTCATTTTCAAAGTCACCGGCGATCAGGTTTTCCGCACGCTGCGCTACGAAAGCGGCGTGCATCGCGTGCAGCGCGTGCCCGCTACGGAAGCGCAGGGACGCATTCACACCAGCACCGCGACGGTCGCCGTGCTGCCCGAAGCCGAGGAGGTCGATCTCGAACTCAAGCCCGACGAAATCCGCATCGAAGTCTGCCGCGCCGGTGGTCCCGGCGGCCAGGGCGTGAACACGACCGACTCCGCGGTGCAGGTCATGCACATCCCGACGGGCACCATCGTCCGCTGTCAGGACGGACGTTCGCAGCAGAAGAACAAGGAAAAGGCGCTGACCATCCTGCGCTCGCGCCTGCTCGAGGTGAAGCAGCGCGAAGAGCACGAGAAATACGCCGCGCATCGCAAAAGCCAGATCGGCACCGGCGACCGCAGTGAAAAAATCCGGACTTACAATTACGCGCAGAACCGCGTCACCGATCACCGGGTCAACCTTACGCTCTACAACCTCGACCGCTTCATGGAAGGCGACATCGCGGAGATGATCGCCGCGCTGCAGACCGCCGATATGGCCGATCGCCTCGCTGAGGCGAACCTCGCGGGCTGAGCGCCCCGCGTTCCGGGATTGCCGCGCGGAGCAATTCCTGCCTTTCTCTCCGCCATGTTCTTCCGCGCCTGCGCTGCCGCCCTGCTCGTTTCTTTCGCCATTGCAGCGCACGCCGCGGAGGTTGTCGAAGGCTGGACGGTCGTCACGAAAAACGCCGACCTCGCGACCTACAGCCGCGCGCGCCAAGGCACGAAACTGCTGGAATACAAAGGCGTCGGCGTGATCGACGCCGCGCCCATGGTGATCAAACGCGTGATCGACGACACCGCCGAATATCCGAAATTCATGCCCTACGTCGTGGAAACGAAGACGCTGTTCGACGACGGCGCCAACCGCATCGGTTATCAGCGCCTCTCGCCGCCGTTCGTCGGCGACCGCGATTACACCGTGCGCGTGAAGTGCGAAAGCAAACCGTGCCCGCTCACCGGCGGCACCATTTTTTCCAATCGCTGGCAGGCCGCGAACGACCTCGGCCCGGCGGAAAAAAAGGGAGTCTCCCGGGTCAAGGTCACCGAAGGTTCATGGCTGCTGGAGCCCGTGGCGGAAGGAAAGACGCGCGCGACTTACACCATCTTTTCGGATTCCGGCGGAGGCATCCCGACGATGCTGCTGAACAAAGCGAACAAGACCGCCATCCCCAAGCTTTTCGAGGCCGTGCGCAACCAGGCGAAGCTCGCGAAATACACGCGGGGCCAGCCGTAGCGCCGCGGCGCCGGGTGCCGTGTTTTCAGATTCCCCCAGATCATGAATCCTCTGCGCGTCCTTCA
>JBBQIZ010000209.1:0-7518 GCA_038325425.1 Chthoniobacterales bacterium | reverse complement strand
CTTTAGCTGCGCGGACTGCGGGGTTTGCGACCGGGAATTTTCACCGCGGGATACAGCCCGGGGCAACAGCCCATCTGCTCGACGAAGGCTTTGTTGAAGGCGCTCAGGCTGGAGTAACCGACTTCCATCGCCGCTTCCGTGACGTTCATTTTTCCCCTCCGCAAAAGCTCGGCCGCGCGCTCGATGCGCTTCGTGCGCAGATAGCGCGGAATGCTCATCCCGGCTTCCTCGGCGAAGATGCGGCTGAGGTGAAACGGGCTGCATCCCACTTCCTGCGCGAGCATTTCCAGCGTCGGCGGATTTTCAATGTCGCGCTCGAGCAGGTAGCGCACGCGCTCGACGCGTTCGCGGTTCGCGCGCTGATGCCGGTGGCAGAAAAGTTCGCCCGCGTCATCCGGCGCGAAGAGTGTCTGGGCGAGGATTTCGAGCACCTTGCCGCGGTACCAGACGGCGCGCGCCGCTTCCGGCACCGGCGGCTGAAGCAACTCCATGCGCGACGAAAGCAGCGAGGACGGCAGCGGCCCGATTTCCAGCCACGGCACAGCCGCGTCTGGGCTCTCGATGAAGCGCCGCACGGGTTCTTTCAGGCGGTCGAAGTTTTCCGCGAAGTTGGCGCGGAGAAATTCGCGCCCCATCTCCAGCGTGAGAAAGCGGTGCAGAGATCCGGCCGCCCGCAGCGCCTTTGGCCGGCCGGGTTGAGTCGTGTAAAGAGCCACCTGCCCCGCTTCAATCCGTCGATGCGCGGCGCCGTCCTCCAGCGAACCGGAACCGGAGAAATTCAGGCAAATTTCCAGGCAGCCGGGGTGAAAACTCCGCGCCCAGTCCATGTCGGCATCGACCCGGAAATCATGCCACTCGATGCTCACCCCGCCGCCGAAGAAACTGCCGTTGAGCGGACGCCAGACGCCTTGGACGCTGGACCAGGCGGCTTCTTCCTTCGGCTTGGGTGCCGGGGGCAGAGGCACAGGAGGTGGAAGATCGGGCCAGAGCATTGTTGCGATACAGTCTCAACTCGGCGGATGCGTCAAACGATTTTCCCCGATTGGCCGAAGCCGATCTCCTTCTCGCCTCCCAGCGCGGCAGCGCCGAGCCGGGACGAATGCGGCGCCCGACCGCAACCGGCGAAATCGTGGCGCTTCATCCCTTCTTTTGAACCGCGCCCCCCGGGAATCGGCGCGACTGCCGAACGGCAGAACAAACAGCGCGCAGGACACGAAGAGGAACCGATGGATGGTTTTCATGAAAAGTGGCGGGTGAATGACAGGGTTCGGAGAGGCAGCGGCTCGCGGAGAATGACGTGGCAAAAAACGCGCGCGTTCAAATGGGATTACGTGGGGCGCAGAACGCGGCGAGATTCATGGCCCGCCGCGACCGGTTTTCATCGACGCGCCTCGCCGCGGAACCAAGAATCCGCGCCGTCTCGCTCCACCCTTCCTCATTTCGAACCACCATTCACACCGCCGTGTCCCAAACCCCCATTTCCCGCGAAGACCAACTGCTCAACGAAGCCGCCGGCAAAAGCGCCCTGGGCAAAGCCGCCATCTACACGAAACTCTCCGGTCCCGGCTGGTTGCAGGGCGCGATCACCCTCGGCGGCGGCTCGCTGGTCGGCGCGCTCTACGTCGGCATCATCTCCGGCTACCAGCTCATGTGGTTGCAGCCGCTGGCCATGATCCTCGGCGTGATCATGCTTTCGGCCATCGGCTACGTCACGCTCTCCACCGGGCGGCGCCCCTTCGAGTCGATCAACTCCCACATCTCGCCGGCCCTCGGCTGGGCGTGGGTCATCGCCACGGTCATGGCCAATATCGTCTGGGCGATGCCGCAGTTCAGCCTCGGCATCGGCGCCATCCAGCAGAATCTCATCCCGGCGATCGGCACCTCGCTCGCCTCGACCATCGCCGTCGGCCTGGTCTTTTTCGTCGGCGGCATGGTCATCAATGCCTCCTACGAATCGGGCAACAAGGGCGTCAAAATTTTCGAGAACGTGCTGAAGATCATGGTCGGGCTGATCGTCATCGCCTTTTTCCTCGTCGTCGGGGTGCTGACTTTCTCCGGCGCCCTGCACTGGGGCGAAGTCTTCAACGGCGCGATCCCGCGCATCGCCGATCTTTATCGGCCGGCACAGGACTACGTGGCGCCGATCGCCGCCACCGGCGCGCACGCCGCGGCCTGGACGAAGATCATCGTCGATAGCCAGCGCGACATCATCATCACCGCCTTCGGCACCGCCGTGGGCATCAATATGACCTTCCTCCTCCCGTATTCCATGCTCCGGCGCAAGTGGGGCAAAAAGCACCGCGGCCTCGCGATCTTCGATCTTTCCATCGGCCTGATCATCCCCTTCGTCCTCGCCACTTCCTGCATCGTCATCGCCGCCGCGGCCGCCTTTCACGCCAAGACCGGCGACATCCTCCAGGCCGATGGCACGCCGATTCCCGGCTCGGCCAACAGCTATTACAGCGCGCTGGCCAAACACCCGCTCGCGCCGAAACTCGCGGCCAGCTTTCCGAGCGACGCAGCGAAAAGAACCGCCATCGCCGACCAGCGCGCGGCCATCGACGCGCTGCCCATGGCCGACCGCCAGCTCGGCGCCATGCTCGCCCAGCGCAACAACATCCAGCTCGCCGCCACCCTCAGCCCGCTCACCGGCCCCGCCGTCGCGCAGCAGATCTTCGGCTTCGGCGTCATGGGCATGGCCGTCTCCACGATCATCGTGCTCATGCTCATGAACGGCTTTGCCTTCTGCGAAATCTTCGGCCGCCCGGGCGACCGCACCGTCCACATGATCGGCTGCGCGGTGTCCGGTCTCGGCGGTTTCGCCGGGGCCTTCCTCTGGGGCAATCCCGACGCGCGGGCCGCGCTCGCGGTGCCCACTTCCGTGCTCGGTGGTTCGATGATTCCGATCGCCTACTTCACCTTCCTCCTGCTCATGAATTCCCGCACCCTGCTCGGCGCGGACCTGCCAACCGGCGGTCGCCGCATTCTTTGGAATACTCTCATGCTCACCGCGACCGGCATCGCCACCTACGGCTCGGTCTGGGTGCTGGCCAGCAAAGGCACGCCGGGCAAGATCGGCATTGCCATTCTCGCGACGCTCTTCCTCCTCGGCGCGATCGGGTTCTTCCGGAAGAACTCGCTCAAAGCCTGAGAAATTCCCCGGGCGCCGGGGGCGAAAAGCCGAACTTCCTTCTCGCCTCACTGCGCTGCCGCGCCGAGGCGGGACGAATGCGGCGCCCGACCGCAACTGGCGAAATCGTGGCGCTTCACTTCCCTTCTTGAACCGCGCCGCCCGACACCCGAACCTCCGCCTCGGATGAACCTCACGGAATTTCCCACGCCCTGGCAGAAGAAGACGATTTGGGCCGCGCTCACCGCCCTGTCCGTGGTCGCCATCGGAGCGATTGCCGTCGGGCTGGTTTGGGTGATGTCGAAGGTGCTCGGATTTTTGCAGCCGATCCTCATCCCCTTCGCCGTCGCCGCGGTGCTGGCCTACCTGCTCGATCCGCTCGTTTCCCGCATCGCGGCGTGGGGGACTTCGCGCCAGCGGGCGGTCTTCGCGGTCTTTGCGCTGCTCCTCCTGATGCTCACCGGCATTCTTCTGTGGCTCGTCCCGGCGCTCTCGACGCAGACCGGCAATCTGGTCCGCAAGGTCCCGCAATACACGCAGCAGGTGAAGACGATGGTTTTCGATTTCAGCCATAACGTTCAGCAGAAATATGGCATCCGGCTGCCCCTCGAGTTCGGCCTCGATCACGGGACCTTCGGCCCGCCCGCGCCGCCCTATTTTCTTGAACCCGTCAGTCCGCCGTCCCCACCCCGACCAGCCGCACCAAACACGACGCCCGCACAATCAGCGGTGCCGGCACCGGCGCCGACCACGCCGGATGCCGCCGCCGAGGCATCCTATGATCTCCAGCAATTCCTGACCGGCGACTGGGTGCGGACCACGCTCCCCACGGTGATCCGCAATACCTGGCGGTTCATCACCTCGAGCGTCGGCGGCTTCCTCGGCGTCTTCGGCTTCCTGCTCTCGATGGTCATCGTCCCCATCTATCTCTACTATTTCCTCATCGAGAGCCGGAACATCTCGAAGTCGTGGGGCAACTACGTGCCGCTGCGCGCTTCGGCGTTCAAGGACGAGGTGGTTTCCGCGCTCGAGGAAATCAACGGCTACCTCATCGCCTTCTTCCGCGGCCAACTCGTAGTCAGCCTGATCAACGGCACGGCGACCGGCCTCGGCCTCGTCATCATCGGCCTCGACTTCGGGCTTCTCATCGGCCTGCTGCTTTGCGTGCTCGGGATCATTCCCTATCTGGGCATCGTCCTCTGCTGGATTCCCGCCGTCATCATCGCCTCGGTGCAAGGCGGCGCCGGCACTTGGATTCCGGGCGATCCGTGGTGGGTCTTCCCGCTCGTCGTCACGGCGATCTTCACCGTCGTCCAGCAGATCGACGGCCTCTTCATCACCCCGAAGATCGTCGGCGAAAGCGTCGGCCTGCATCCGATGACCGTCATCGCTTCGGTCTTCGTCTGGTCGCTGCTCATGGGCGGCCTGCTCGGCGCCATCCTCGCCGTGCCGATGACCGCCACGATGAAGGTGCTGCTCCGGCGCTACATCTGGCAGCGCCGGCGATTGGTGGAGGAAAACACCCCGCTCACCGAAGAAACTTTTGCCGAACAAAACGCGCTCGGCCCCCCGAAACCCGCCACCTCCGCCACCCCATGAACCCTCCCCCTCAGAAGCCCACGCCCCTCGTCATCCCGGATCATAGCTGGCGGAACACGCTGATCGCCGTCGGCGCCGGGATTTTAGTGCTCATCTTCGTCGGCCTTGGGGTCTGGAAAATGGGCAGCCCCGTGCAAGGCAACAAGCTGACCGGCGAGATCGTTGAAAAAGTCTTCACCCCGCTGGCCGAGCGCCAGGTCAGCTTCACCGGACGCCAGATCGAAGGCGTCAAGGAAATCGCCGGCGAGTACGTGCTCAAGGTGAGCGTTGGCCCGGAAAAGCGGATCTACGAAGTGCCCGTCGAGCGGTTCACCTACGACTCCAAGAAAGTCGGCGACTCGATGGATTTCATCCGCCCCCCGAGCGAGCAGAAGTAGGGGGGGGAAGGAAGTTGAGGGTTGAGAGTTGAGAGTTGAGAGGCGTCGTTCGGACTGTGGGGACGGGTTCCATCATCGAGCGCGCTCCCGTCCTCCGAAAAAAAACCCGCGGAGCGGTCACCAAAGTGGCCGCGCGGTGGACTCTCAACTCTCAACTCCCCACCCCCCGCTACGCGGAAAAACTTTCGCCGCACGAGCAGTGCGCCACGGCGTTCGGGTTCGTCACCTTGAAGCCGCCCTTCTGCAGATCGTCGCTGAAATCGAGCAGCGAACCGCTCACGAACAGCGCGCTCTTCGGATCGATCACCACCCGCACCCCCGCGCTCGGCACGATGATGTCCCGGTTCGCCGGCCCGTCCACCAGATCCATCTTGTATTGCAGCCCCGAGCAACCGCCCCCGATCACCGCCACCCGCAGCGCCCCATTCGGGCGGCCCTGGCGGGTGAGCAACGAGGTCAGCTTCGCGCCCGCCTTCTCCGTCACCTTGCACAGCTTCTCGTTGCCGATCTTGGTTTTAATTTCGCCTAGGGCAGTCATCTCCGCGCACCATGCCGCAGCCCTGCGGGAGCGTCAACCAGCCACGTCGGCTACGCCATCAGCGTTCTTCCACGCGGATCGAATCGAACAGCCGCGCCACGTCGAAACCCGTCAACTCCTGCCGTATCACCATCACCTGCCACATCTGCTGATCGCGCCCAAAAGCTAGTGTCTCCAGATACACTCGCTTGGTCGCGACCGTTCCCGTCCATCGGCCACGCCGGGCCTCGACCCCATCGACCATCCGCGCCTCGGTCGTGAACTGCGGATTCCGATCCCCCAGCGTCGCCGCCGCACTCCGCATCCCTTCATCGATCGCTCCATTCAAGTTCAGCACCATACCGGGTTTGTAGCGCCCCCTGATCACCACGAGTAGCGGATTTACCCCATCGCCGCCCTCTACCCCAGTAATATCGTCAACCATCTCCTTTACGGCTGCCGGCAGCTTCTCCCGCGTGAACCTCTTGCTGGGCAGCAAGGCAAAGGGCGACTCCAGCGACAGGCCCATCGCATGGTGACGAACCCAAGCTGGGCGCGGGGTCGGAGCGGCTAAATCTCGTGGCGGCGACTGCGAATCTCTGGCCTCAAAATCCGGCCGTTCAACATACGGTTTGAACAGCACATCGGGCGACTGATCCCACGCCGATGCCCGGGCACGATCTAGCGCGCTGGGCGGCTTATCCTTGGGAAACAGCGTGTTCGCCACCGTTTTCCCGATCACCGCCGCCAGCAGCATCCCCAGAACACTCCATCCACCGGTCCAAAAGCCCTTCTTCTCCTCGGGATTTTTCGCCACTGGAGCAGAAGAGACCTGCAACGGCGGCGGTTCGGCAACCGGCGGCTGCGAGCGTGGCACCGCCACCGTCTCCCCGCACGTCGGACACGGCGACGCCATGCCAGACTCCTCGGGCGTCCCCGTGAGATGCTGCCCGCAGTGCGGGCAATCGAAGCGGAAACTCGTGTTGCTCATCGGCGCATCCCACGGCCCGGCCTCAGTCGGACAACGGCACTTCCACAGCCGCCCTTCGGCCAGCGCCGCGGAAGACTAGTATTTTCTCCGGCACGAACACCACATCGTTGGCCTCCAGCACAAACTCCGCCGCTTCTTTGCTCGGTTTCCCAACATCCAGGAAAAACACGGTTTCCTCCCCATTCACCTTCCGGATCACCCGCACCTTGCGCAGATTCGCAAGGTCCGCCGGGCCTCCGGCCAGCGCCAGCGCTTTCATCAGCAGCAGCGGTTCCGCCGGAAGATCGTACGCCCCACGGCTCCTCACCGCCCCCGTGAGATAGATCTGCCCGCGCCCCTCGTCCGGCACACCGGCCGGCGCCAAAGTCGCACCCAGCATCAGCCACCCGCAGAGCAGGCCGCCGCACAGTCGAACGATCGGTGATTTCATCCTGATCGCTCCCTTCTATCACCCACCCACCGTGATCGCCACCTCCCCGCTCCACTGCCCCACCCGCGCGTCGTCCACCCGGTAGATTGCCCGATATTTCCACTTCGCCGGGGCGGCCGGCAGCGGGCGCGTGGGGGGCCTTTTTGGGCGCGCCCGAACCCGCCCCACCCCCGCCGGATTTGTCCCTCCGCGCGCAAAAATGGACCCACGCGCGTAAAAATCGTCCCGACACTCCGCAAAATCATCCCCACGCTCGCCGAAACCATCCCCACACCGGAAAAAGACCCACCCGCCACCGGCCACCCCTTCCCTAACCGTCCCCGCAGCCCCCGCGCACCGGCACTTTCCCCAGCGCGGCACGCACCGCGAATCCCGGAGGTCGCAAGAGAAAAAGCCCCCGTCGGCGCCGCGCCACACACGCGGGACCTGGATCGAAGGAAGCTCTGGGGGACAGAATTCATACCACGAAGGAAC
>JBBQIZ010000208.1:0-7557 GCA_038325425.1 Chthoniobacterales bacterium | reverse complement strand
TAGCTCTTCGCCCAGATGACCCGACGCGCGCTCGGCTCGCCGCTGAAGGGGCAGGTGCCGGGCTCGGCGGGGAGGTTGTCGGGGATGCAGCGGATGGTGACTTTGAGGTCTGTCTTGATCTGCTCTTCGACGGCGGCGGAGCCGTTCCAATGCGTGCGGGCGAAGCCGCCGTGGATCTCCGGCTTGTTGGCATTCTTTGCGGTGAAAAAGGCGTAAAACGCGTCCTTGCTGTCGATGGTCACGGTGTGCGCGTCACGATAGGCGGTGGCTTTGGCGAGCAGGCCGGCTTGGATTTCTTCGAGAATGGCCGCGGCTTGCGCGACGAAATCGCCATTGGCGAGGAACTGCTTTTCCTTCGGCGATTTGTCGCGACGGGCGACGGCGACGCTGCCCTTTTCCAAATCGCGTGGGCCGATCTCGACGCGCACCGGTACGCCTTTTTTGATCCACTCCCAACTCTTGGTGCCGCCGCCGATGTCGCGTTTGTCCACTTCGACGGTGATCTTCTCGCCGAAGGCGGTCTGCGCGCGCAGTTCGGCGGCGAGCTTGTCCACGGCGGCGAAGACGGCGTCGCGCGTTTCGGGTTTCGGCGTGACGGGCAGGATGACGATCTGCGCGGGCGCGATGCGCGGCGGCAGCACGAGGCCGTCGTCGTCGGCGTGGGCCATGATGAGCGTGCCGATGAGCCGCGTGCTCACGCCCCAGCTTGTCGTCCAGGCCAGCTCTTCCTTGCCCTCGCGCGACTGGAATTTGATCCCGCTGGCCTTGGCAAAATTCTGCCCGAGGAAATGCGACGTGCCGGCCTGAATGGCTTTGCGATCCTGGACCATCGCCTCGATGCAGAGCGTCTGCACGGCGCCGGGGAAACGCTCGCTGGCGCTTTTCTCGCCGGTGAAAACAGGCAGCGCGAGGTAGTCGCGGGCGAAGCTTTCATAGACGCGCAGCATCTGCTGCGTCTCGGCGATGGCTTCCTCCGCGGTCTCGTGCGCGGTGTGCCCTTCCTGCCAGAGGAACTCCGCGGTGCGCAGGAAAACGCGCGGGCGCATTTCCCAGCGGACGACGTTGGCCCATTGATTGATCAGGATCGGCAGGTCGCGATACGACTGCACCCACTTCGCGTAACTCGCGCCGATGATCGTCTCGCTGGTCGGCCGCACCACGAGCGGCTCGGTCAATTCGGCGCTCGGCGCCGGCCGCAGCCCGCCTTTGCCATCGGACTCCAATCGGTGATGCGTGACCACCGCGCATTCCTTGGCGAAGCCTTCGACGTGCTCTGCTTCCTTCGCGAGATACGACATCGGGATGAAGAGCGGGAAATACGCATTCTTGTGGCCGGTGGCCTTGAACATGCCGTCGAGCACGCGCTGCATGTTTTCCCAGATGCCGTAACCCCACGGTTTGATGACCATGCAGCCGCGTACGTCGCTATTCTCGGCGAGATCGGCGGCCTTCACGACTTGCTGATACCACTCGGGGAAATCTTCGTCGCGGCGCGGGGTGATGGCGGTCTTCTCTTGTTGGGGCTGGCTCATGGGATGCGGAAAAAGGGCCGCGAAACTAGGGCCGCGGCGGGCGACACACAAGCCACGGTTCACACCGAATCGCCGTTCGATGCGCGCGTTCCCGACCGGACTAACGAGTGATCGCGGTTTTCAGCGCCGCGTGGTTTTCCTGAGCGGGCGCCTGCACGCTCTCATAAATACGGCGGACTTCATCGGCGCTGAGCGGCGCGGAGAAGACCGCCAGTTCGTCGATTCTTCCGTGAAGATTGCGGGCGGTATCGGCATGGCCGCGCGGCACGACTCCCGCGAGGCGTTGTTCGCCATCGCGCAGCGCCCAATTGCCGACCTCAAACGTCTCGAGTTGCAGCAAGGTGCGCACGCCCAACTGCTGCGCGCCGATCGCCTGGCCGTTGAAATAATGCGTCACCATGTCGGAATCGCCGTCAAAGACCACCGCGAGGCAAACCCAGCTTCCGAGCGTTTCCTCGGTAATCACGGCCCCGGTGTGGTGATACCGCCAGCCGGTCGCATCGTCCTGCTTGCCGATGTGCACGCCGAAGCCCAGTTCGCCCCAGCGGCTGATGTACCACTGGATGTCGCCGGTCCCCATGCCATCGGCCATGATCAGGGACTGGGGGCGGTCCGGCAAACTGTCCACGCGCACCCAGGCGACCAGCGTCAGGGAGTGGTAACCGCCGGACAGACTGAGGCGCAGGCGGTCGTCGGGCCCCGTGAATTCCACTGCGCCCTTGCCCGGCCAGCGGCCATCGGCAAACCGACCGCCGACCATGCTCGCCGGTGCTTCCGGGACGGCCCGCCAGGCGCGGTTGGGGATGCTCCGGGCCCAGGTGCGGGCCCCCTCGAAGTCGAGATGCAAAAGCGCCGCCGGATGTTCGCTGAGGATGCGGCTCGCCTGGTGCCACGCGGCGAGTTTGCCGTGCGCACTGGCGCGTTCCCGGCGGGCCAGTTCCTCGTCACTGAGAAATCGATCGCGGCGCGCCGCCGTCTCCTTCACCCGTCCCTTGTCGATCGTCACGGCCTGATCCTTGCGCAACTGGCGCACGGCATTGTCCGGACGATGCAAAGCGACCAGTCCGCTGAAAACATGGACCTGCGACGGCCCGGCGAGCGGCAGGTCGATGCCGAACTCCGTGCCATGATCGACAACGGAGAAATCCGAGCTGCGCACCGTAAATCCGTGGGCCGGTTCCGGCACGTGGGCGCGCAGTTTTCCGACGCGCAGAAACGCCTCGTTGTCGGTCAGGAGTTCGAATTCCGCGGGCCCCTCCAGCACCACGCGGGCGCCTCGCGAAAATTCCACCTGCACCGCGCCCGACTTCAGTTTCAACCAGCCGGGCGCGAGGCTCTCGCCGCTTTTGCGTGCCGCGCTTTCCGCCTCCCAGACCGCATCCGCGGAGTGGGTGAGCACGGCGACGCTCGCGAGGGCGGCGGATGCGGGGATCGGTGCGGCGGATTCCTGCCACGGCATCAAGGCCGGGAAGGCGACAAAAAAGGCCACGACCGCCGCGACGGCAAGGGCCGCCCGCCAGACATTCGCGGCTGGTCGTGGAAATTGGATCACTTTGGCGGTCGCGCGGGGCGCCACCGCGGTGGGCAGCGGGCGCTGGGCGAGCACTTCGGCATCGCGCCGGCCCCACTCGGCTTCCCCCCACTGGCGGATGAGCGCATGCCAGCGGGCGGTCTCCCAAAACTCGTCGCGGGCCCGCGCCGAGGCGAGCAGCATGGTCGCCAGTTCAGCCCGCTCTTCGACGGTGAGCAGCTGGTCGAAGTAGCGCTGGAGCAGGAACTGGAGGCGTTCGAAGTCCATGTCAGAGATTGGCGGCGGCGATGCGTTGGGTCACACATTCGCGGAGGAAAACGCGGGCGCGCGAGAGCGCGACGTGCACGGACTCGACGGTCCAGCCGAGCCGACTGGCGATTTCTGGCGGACGATGCGCCTGCTGGTAACGGAGTTCGACGGCTTCCCGTGCTTTCGGGGCCAGCCCTTCCATGCACTTCGCGAGGTGCTGGATTTGTTCGTCGGAGAACCAGGTTTCCGCCGTTTCGTGCGCGGACAGCGCCTCGATCACCTCGGGCGCAAACCGCTCCGGGGTCGGCGCATTTTTTTCCAGCGTTTGCAGCACCTTGTAACGGGCAATGGTCCACGCCCAGGCGCGGAAATTGGTGCCGCGCTGAAAGGAGGCGGCCTTGGCCGTCACGACGAGGAAGGTCTCCTGAACCACGTCGTCCACGAGGCTGAAATCGCTGATCAGCGAGAGCACAAAACCCCGCAATGCCGGCAAGTGCTGGACAAAGAGGCTCTGGACGAGAGCGGTCTGTTCAGGGCTTGCGGGGGCGGTAGGCATGCAGAGTGTATCCGCTGACCAGCGTTGAACTTAGCAGGCCGACCCGGTCTGTTTTGCGAAATGGCCGCAGTCGCCGGGTAGCGGGGGCTTACTTCGAGCTGACGGTGGTCACGGGGACTGGCTTGAGCAGTTCTTCGGCGGTCCAGGCTTTGGTGCGATCCTTGATCGCGGCGCGGACGCTGGCCACGTAATCGGGTTTCACCGGGTCGGCGGTGTGCTCCCATTCGCGGCGGATGTAGGTCAGAATGCCGGCGACTTCTTCGTCGGTGAAGATCGGCAGGCCGGGCATTTCGAGCTGCCATTTCACGCCCGCGACTTCGACGGGGCCGGTCATGCCCTGGGTGACGATGCGGATCAGGCGGTCGGCGGGGCCGGTCGTCCACTCGGAATTGGCCAGCGGCGGGGCGAGGCCGGCCATGCCCTGGCCATTGGGCTGATGGCACGCGCCGCAGATCGTGGCGTAGATCGTTTTGCCTTTTTCAAAGAGCATCTGCTCGCTGGCGGTCAACGGCGCGACTTTCGATTCCACCCAGCCCTTTTTGCCCGGCCAGGCGAGCTGGCCGTCGATGCGATCGAAGAGCGGCTTCGATTTGCCTTTCGCCGTGCTGGCCAGCGCGAGCAGTGGCGCGGGCGCGTCGGTGAATTTCAGTGGGTTGGTCGCGCCACCTTTTTTGGTTGGCGCCTTGCCGGCGAGGCCGGTCAGCAATTCGAGTTGGCGGACGCTGTTCGCGGGCTGGGCGGCGGCGAGTTCGAGCGCGCGGGTGACGCGTGGGCCTTTCCGTTCTTTCATCACGGCGCTGGCGAGCGTGGCGATGACGGTGCTCTTCGTGAGTTTGGCGCCGGCGGTCGCGGGCTCTTGCATGACCTTTTCGAGGAACTCCAATTCCTTGCCATGCAGACCGCTGGCGGCGGCTTCGCCGAAAAGCGGGCCGCCGCTTTCGATGAGCGCGAGCAGCGCGGTGTCGGTGTCCGGTTGGCCGCTGAGTTTGAAGGCGGCGTGCAGCCGCACTTCGGTGCTCGGGTCGGTGGTGAGTTGGAGGACTTCCTGCGTGAGTTGTTCATTAGAAAGGCGGACCGCGGCGGCGCGCACTTTCTCGTTCTTGTCGGCCAACGAGGCTTTGACCGTCTCCGGCGTGAGCGCCTGCAGGCCTTCGAGCGTCCAGAGCGCCTGCACCCGGGTCTGCGGCTTGCTGGCGGTGGCGGCGAGCTTTTGCACCGCAGGCACGACCGCGGTGTCGGCGCGCTCGACGAGCACGCGCTGCGCGGTGTCGCGGATGTGGCCATTGGCATGCCCGAGCAGCGGCACGATGTCCGCGGTTTCCTTCGGCAGCTTCACCGCCTTCGGTTTCGTGCCGTCGGGCACGATGCGATAGATGCGGCCGAGTTCGACGGGCTGCTCGAGCTTCCGGTCCTGGATGTTCTTCACGAGGTAATACGTGAGGAAGCCTTTGTGCTGGATGACGCCGCGCGCGATGTCCACGAGGTAGAGCGCACCGTCCGGGCCGTTGTACGCGTTCACCGGGCGGAACCGCTCGTCGGTCGAAGTGATAAACTCGGTGCCTTCGTAGGCGTTCTTCGCGGTCACTTCGCCGCTCTTCTCGGAAAGCACGAGCCGCTTCACGAGGTTGCCGCTGGGCTCAGGGATGAAGGCGTTGCCGTAAAATTCCTGCGGGAAAAGATTGCCGCGATAGATCGCCGCGCCGCACGCGGCGGTGACCTGCTGCAGGGTGCCATCAGCGCGCAACGTCGCTTTGCTCACCTTGCCGTCCTTGCCCGTGGTCGGTTCCGTGTAACCGCGGTTCACGCCCGGATTGGGCCGCGACGGCCAGGTGGTCTGATCCTTGATGGTCTGAAAGGCGAGGCCGCTGCGCGCGACGAGGTTTTTGTTGCGCAGGTAGTAGCTCGGCGGGACGAGGTCCACGCGGAGCAGGTCGCTGTTCGTGTTCGTGAAGCGGCGGCCCCAGTCGTCCTGCGAGAGGCCCCACTGGCCGAAGCTCGTCGTGTCGTCCTTGATGAACTGCCCGCCCTGAAAGCGGAAGCGGAAGCCGTAGCCCGCGGACACGATCCAGTTGTCCATCATCCACGCCGGGCTGTTGGCCATGTGCTCGGGCTGACCGCCGGCGGTCGCGTAACGATCGGTCACGACCTCCTTTTTGTCGGCCACGCCGTCGCCGTCGGTGTCGCGATACCAGACGAGATTCGGCGGTTCGTTGATGATCGCACCGTCACCGAGGGCCATGACCGCGCGGGGCATGACGAGTTTGTCCGCGAAGACGGTGGCCTTGTCCATTTTGCCGTCGCCGTCGGTGTCTTCGAGCCGGCTCACGCGACCGATCGGCAGATCCTCGCCGGTGCCGTCCACGTCGTGCATGTAACCGCGCATCTCGCACACATAGAGCCGGCCCTGATCATCCCACGACGCCGCGACCGGCGCCTGAATCATCGGTTCGCTGGCCACCAGTTCGGCTTTGAAGCCGGGCGGCAGCTTGAGCGCTTTGACCGCTTCTTCCGGCGAAAGCACCGGCGGTGGCGAGAGCGGGAATTTGATCACCGGATCGGTCGGCCCGCCGCCCGCGCGTTTCGGGCCGGTGGATTCGGGTTCGGTAGCTGCGGTCACCTTCGATTTCTCCTGCGCTCGTTTCGCCGCGGCGGAAGCTGGTTTGACCGCCGCCAGCGCACCGGCTTCGCCCTTCGGACCCGTCGCGCCGGTCGGCTTGGCGGCCGGAGTTGCGGCGGGCTTCTTCGGGGCCGGCGGTTTGCTCACTTCCGCGGGTTTGGCCGTGAACTTCGGCGTCGGTTCGTTTTTGCCGGTGTAATCGTTCCACAGTTTCTGGATCGCCTCCGCCGAAGGCAGCTCCCCTTCCGAGATCAAAAACCGCGCACGGATTTCCAGCGTTCCGCCCGCGGGGATCGTCGCCGTCCAAAATGACCCGAACCGCCCGTAATCGCGATACGCCGAGTGCCGCGCGCCCTGCGGATTTCCCGGATGATTCAGATACACCACGCTGTAGCGCCTGCCACCGAGCGTGTAACTCTCGCCAAACCACGGATAATCCGTGTCCTTGTGCGCGTTCGCATTTTCGACCGGGTAAAGATACGCCGTCTTCGTTTTGTCCACTTCCTCCGCCGGGCGGTAGTGCAGCCCCGAATGCTCCGGATCTCCGTCGAGCGTCGTCTCTCCCGCCACCGCCTTGAGCTTCGACACCACGTCGATCAGTGCATAGCCCGGCGCCGGCGCGGGGAGAAAAGTGAACGTCCGTTCGTCTTCGAGAATCGCCGTGTCCGGCGTCGCGCCCTGCCATTGGATGAGCGAAGTGAAGACCGCCTTTTCCTTGTCTGCGGTCTGGGTGAGGAACTTCTGGTGCACCTGATCGCCGCCCTTCATGTGCCAGCGGTCGAACGTCTTCCCGCCCACCCCGACTTTGTTCCAGCCGAGGAAAATCCCGCGATGATGGGTGAACGACCCACCCGCGCCTTTCGTGATCGGCCCCGTGCCCGCCGCATCGAAGACGTGCAGATACGGTTTATAAGTCTCGGCCTGCCGCGCCGGCGTCGAGACATCGTGCGCATACATGTAACGCGCGATCACTTTCCCGCCGCTCAGCACATCGAGATGCGCGCCCGGTTGATCTTGGAAAGTGAACCCGGCCGATTCGGCAAAAGCGAAGCTGGGCAGGAAAACAGACGCG
>JBBQIZ010000207.1:0-7603 GCA_038325425.1 Chthoniobacterales bacterium | reverse complement strand
AAATGGCTCCTGAGGTAGGATTTGAACCTACGACCAATCGATTAACAGTCGATCGCTCTACCACTGAGCTACTCAGGAATCTCGAAGGCGAGGGGGCGAAATAAATGCCCTACCCCACGCCGGGCGGCAACCCTTTTTTGTCTGAAACTTTTCCGACGGGGTGTGGCGTCGTGATCGGTGAAATTGGCGCGCTGTGGCGGGTGCTGGCGGCACTGAAAAGAGGATTGTTTTCCCGGCGAACGATCCGAAGATCTTCGTGAGGTGATTGCATGTGCGCACTTGCCTCAAAAAAACACCATCACACCATGAAGAAACTCGCTCTATTCAACCTCATCGCTTTTGCCGCGCTCAGCCTTTCGTTGCGCGCGGAAGACGCGAAAATTGTCGGTGAAGCCACGTGTGCAAAGTGCACGCTGAAAGTCGCCTCGGCCTGCCAGGCTGCCATTACGGTGACGGGCGCGGATGGCAAAAAGGAAGTCATTCTCGCGGATCAAAACAGTGTCGCGAAGGCCTTCCATCCGACGATCTGTCAGGACACCGTCAAAGTGAACGCCGCGGGAGTCGTGACGGAAAAGGACGGGAAGAAGACGATCGCGCTGACGAAAATCGAAGAAGCCAAGTAGTTCGCGCGAACCTTTCGCGAATTCGGTCACAAAAAAGGACGCTCGCAAGAGCGTCCTTTTTTCTTTCGAAGAGCGGGCGTGCGCTACTTGGTGAATCCCTGGACTTTCAGCCAGTAGAGGCAGTCGGCGGTCCACGGGTGCATGATTCCGCCGGCGCGACCGCCGCCGAGGCCGATCCCGTGCGCGCCTTTTTGGTAAACGTGCAGGTCGAAGGGAACGCCGGCACGCTGGAGGGCGGAGGCAAATTCGAGGGCGTTTTCGACCTTCACCGCTTTGTCCTCCCAAGTGTGCCAGATGAAGGTGGGCGGGGTGTCTTTGGTGACCTGCTTTTCATTCGAAAGCAGTTCGATGAGTTCCGGCGCGGGGTTTTCGCCGAGGAGGTTTTTCTTGGAGCCGCCGTGAGTGATCGGGCCCATGCTGATCACCGGATAGCAAAGAATGCCGATGTCGGGACGGGAGCTGAGGCGCTCGATCGGATCGGTGGCGTCGGCTTTGCCCGCGTCGAAATGCGTGAGCAGCGTGGACGCCAAATGCCCGCCGGCGCTGGAGCCCATGATGCCCACGCGCTGCACGTCGATCTTCCACTCGTCGGCCTTGGAGCGCGTGAGGCGCACGGCGCGCGCGGCGTCATTGAGCATCGTCGGATGGCGATACCCTTTCGAGCCGAGGCGGTATTTCAGCACGAGACCGGCGATGCCGTTTTCGGCCAGCCAGTTGGCGTAACCTTCACCTTCGTGGGGCGCGAGGCCGCCATAACCGCCGCCGGGGCAGATGACGATCGCCGCGCCGGTCGCTTTGTCGGCGGCGGGCAGATACGCGGTCAGCGTGGGGATGTCGGTTTCGGCGGTGCCGAGAGCGCCGGGCGCGCCATCGGGCCAGAGCGGGAGAGGATCGAGCGGCGCGGCGTGGAGTGAAAACGTGGTGGCCAGCGAGAGGAGCAGGGGAGTCCAGCGCATGGGATCAGACTTTGGCGGGGACGATGTAGGGCGCGCGGTATTCGCGCGTGAGTTGTTTGTCCGCGGCCGCGTTCTTGATGAACTTCTCGGTCTTCGGATCCATCTTCAGGATTTCGCCCATGGTCAGTTTCTCGACGTTCAAATCAATGCCGTTGGCTTCGAGATGCGTCGCGAGACGGTTGAGCGAATCGAGCGCGTCGGCGTCATCTTTGAGCTTCTCGCGCATCTCGTCGGGCGAAGCGGTTTTGCCGAGGCGATACGAGATATTGCCGGTGTGGCAGAGCGCGCTGGAGATGTGGCCGTCGATGATTTTGCCGTTCAGATCGGCGACCTTGCGACTGCGCACCGCCTTGATGAAGTTGGCGTAGTGGTTGTTCGCTTCGGGATCGGCTACCTTTTTTTCGGAGGCCGGGATCGGATTGGATTCGACCATGTCTTTCACGCCCGGCGGGTTGCCAAATCTCCGGATCAGCTTGTCCTGGTTGTCGAAGACGGCGGCGTTCTGGTAATCGGGCGCGACCACGTAACCATTCTCGTATTGCGCCACGACGCCCACGCTCGCGCCGCGATATTTGTCCATCTCCTTGGACTCCGCTTTGTCCGGCAGACCGCGCACTTCGAAGATCAGCGGGGCGGCTTCGTAGTCGTGGAAAACGATCTGCGAATTCGGCGTCTCGCCGTCGTCCTTGTACCCGAGCCGTCCGCCGATCGACCACACTTTCGGCGAGAGCGCCGCTTCGCCGAGGAAACGGCGGGCGATGTCCATTTGATGGATGCCCTGGTTGCCGAGGTCGCCGTTGCCGTAGTTCCAGATCCAGTGCCAGTCATAGTGGATCTTGGTGCGCTGCGGCGGGACGAGCGGCGCCGGGCCGGACCACAGATCGTAGTCGAGCGTCTCGGGGATCGGCTGATCGCCGGTGACGAGCCCGATGCTCGGGCGGCGTTTGTAGCACAGCCCGCGGACCCACTTGAGCTTGCCGAGGGGCTTCTCTTTTTCGAGCCAGCCGAGCACATCGGCGAGGCCGGTGGCGGAGCGGCTCTGCACGCCCATTTGCACGATGCGCTGGTATTTATCGGCCGCGTTCACGAGCTGCCGGCCCTCCCACACATTGTGCGAAACCGGCTTCTCGACATACACATCCTTGCCCGCCTGGCAGCCCCAGATCGCGCCGAGCGAGTGCCAGTGGTTCGGGGTGGCGATCGAGATCGCGTCCACTTCCTGGCTGTCGAGCAGCTTGCGGATGTCTTTGTACGGCGTGACCACCTGGTTCTTCGCCGCGAGCTGGGCCACGCCTTTGTCGAGCACCTCGCTGTCCACGTCGCACAGCGCCACGATGCGGACGCCTTTCAGGCCGAGGTAGTTTTTGATGTGGTCCTGGCCGCGGCCCTTAAAGCCGACGATGGCGACGCGGATGTCGCTGTTCGCGCCTGCCGATTGGGAAAACACGCGCGCGGGCAGCGACAGCGCGGCGCCGGCGAGCGCGGTGCGGGTGAGAAAATGACGACGGGAGATTTGGCTCATGAGTGCGTGGGGTTGGGGGATGGAATGGGAAAAAGTTACTTCGCCCGCGCGGCGTATTCCTTGTAGCGCTCGGCCACCTTGGCCTGCTCGGTGTCGCCTTCGTGGAAATAGAAGCGGTAGCGGAAAGTCACGCTTTCGCCGGCCTTGATGGTGTATTCGCCGGCGTTCTTGTCGGGCAGTTTTTCAAACTGCGCCTGACCGAATGGATTCGCCGCGAAGAGCCCGTAGGACCGCACGTGCCACCACGTCGGGTGCCGGGGATTTTTCGGATGATCGAAGATCGCGACGCCGACTGTCTGGCCCGCAACCGGACCGTAGTAATCGCACCACGCCGCCTTCTTGCCCCACGTGTCCCCATCCTTGTGCCCGCCATCGGAAACGATGTGGCCTTCGCCGGCGGGTGCTTTCTTTTCGCCCTTCGGCTTCGATTTTTCGAGGCGCATCGATTCCGCCACGCGGATCGCCATGAAGCCATCCTTGTCGTCGCCGAAGACCACGTCCTTTGCGCCCGCGTTGATCGTCGTGTCGAAATCCAGCACGCGTCCTTCCTTCACCTGATGAATGCGAATCGTCCGGTCGTCGGTGCAGACGACCTCGCCGCCGTCGTCCGTCACCCATTTGTTTTTCGTGCGGATCACGCCCTGATCCTTCCCGCCCTTCACCTCCACGAAACTCTCATGGACGATCTGCCCGAGCTTCCTCCCGGGTCCGGCGGCGTCCTCCCAAAAGCCCACGCCGTTCACATGCCGATGGCCGAGCCAGAGACCTTTGTGATGCACGTGATCCGTCTCCTCGCCCGGTGTGCCTTCTTTCAGCGGCCAGTCCCGCGTCATGCCCGCGCCGGTCGGCCCGATCACCGGGTAGAGGTAAGGCCGGCGTGCGCCCTTCGAGTGGTATTCGGTGAAGAGCTTCCCATCGATCTCCACGCGGACCGTGCCGTCGGTTTCCTTCAGCGTGACTTCGGCGGAGGCGAGCGGGTGGAGGGCGAGGGAAGTGAGGGCGACGAGGGAGCAGCGGAGTGCGGAAAGCATGGGGCGGATGGGGCAGGGTGGGGTTGAGGGGGAGGTCAGCGCAGGCGGACGAACAAACAACCCGCGCTTCGGTTGATTTGTTTGGCCGGAATCGTGCGGACTGGCAATCAGGAACGCGGAATTCCCGAAAACTCGCGCCTCTTTGCATGCGGGAACGCGTAAGACGCGCGCGTCGGCGGCAGATAGGGCCGCAATCAAACCGGCATGCGAATCGTATAGTAGGAAGTCACTTGGCGCCGCTTTCGGAAAACGAAAGGAATCGGCGATTCGGGCGACGAATTCAAACTGAGCCACCGGCCCTTCGGTCGCTCCCAGAAAAAGAAAGACCATAAATATGAATTACACCACCAAACTGTCCCTCATCGCCGCGTCCCTCGCGGTCGTCGCCTCCGGTTCCGCCCTGGCGGACAATGCTCAGCACCGCAATTTGCTCGCGATAGAGCGTGCCCAGAACGACCAAGGCGGACGCCTGACCACCGTGGCGGCCTATACCAATGACCGCGGCGTCGGCTACCGCGACGACATGCAGGACCGCTCGGAGACGCGGTTCGAGTTCCGGACCAACGCCCACGGCGACCGGTTTATCGTGGCCGCCCCCGTCCGGTAGTTTCCGGCGACCGCCGATCCGGTAAATCACCTCCCTGCGTTCACCGAACGCGGGGAGGTTTTTTTTGATTAAATTTTGCCAGCGGCGGCGAAATTTATTCACCCTGGGGCGCGCGGGCGCCGTCGCAGTGAAATATTTTCCAGAGTAAAGGCGCGCGCTGCGGTCAAGGTGCACGCGATTTGCTGATGCGCCGTGGGTGCGCTTCTCACGCCTCCTCCTTCTCACTGTCGCCGTCTGGTCGATTTTCGCCGCCGCCGCGCGTGCCAGCACCGAGATACCGTTCGTCTTCCGCGGCGGAATGATCTGGCTGCAGGTGCGCATGGTGGGACATGCGGCGCCCCTCGATTTCCTGCTCGATTCCGGGGCGGGCAAGACGGTGCTGGATCTCGGCGCGGCGCGGCGCCTCGGCGTCACTCTGGGGGCGCGGGAGACCGTGCAGGGCGTGCAGGGTCGCTGCGCCGCCTATCAGGTCGGGCGCCTGGCCGGCACCGTGGGGTCGGTGGCGATTCCCACGAAGGCGCTGGCGCTCGATCTGCGGAGCATTTCCGCGGGATGCGGGCGGTCGGTGGACGGCTTGCTCGGAGCGGATTTTTTCCGAGGGCACATCGTGCAGATCGACTACGCCCGGCAGAAAATCCGCCTGCTCGCGCGCGAAGAATTCGCCGCCTGTCCCGGACGCAATGTGCCGCTGGCCCGGCGCAATGACGCGCTCTGCGTGCGCCTTGCAGTCGATGGCCGTGCACCGCAATGGATGCGGCTGGATACCGGCTACAGCGGCGCGCTTGAGTGGGTCGTTGCCCGCGTGAAATCGCGTCGAGTCGGCGGCACCTCGCTGGCCACCGCGGTCGCGTCGCGCGCCACCATCCGCACCGAAGTTCTCCTCGGCGACGAACGCTTGGCCGACGTCAAGACCGGGCTGCACGCGCGGCCCATCTTCGCCGGTGAATCCGGCCTCGTCGGCAACGGCCTGCTCGCGCAATTCGTCGTCACCGTGGACGCCGCCAAGTCGCGGCTGTTGCTCCACCGTCCGGCGCGGTAAAGCGCCGCTGACTGCGTCGGCTCGGCCAGCTTTTTGGCGAGTTCGTAGGCGCTGCGCTCCACTCAGTGGTGCGCCAGTTTGCCGTCGCGCACTTTCGCTGAAGGGTTGGTGGCGCGGACCGCCACGCGGCATTTTTGCTTGGCCGCGGGACCTTTCCCACGCAGCCTCCCGCGCCATGTCCGCTCCCTCCCTTACCGCTCCCGTCGAAGACAACGCCCCGTGGTGGAAAGACCTCACGCCGTATCATTGGTTCGTCTTCGCGATGGCTTCGCTGGCCTGGCTCTTCGACTGCCTCGACCAGCAGCTTTTCATCCTGGCCCGCAATTTCGCCATGGAAAGCCTGCTGCCGCCCGGCATGGACGCCGGTAAATACGGCACCTACGCCACGGCGATCTTCGTCGCGGGCTGGGCCACCGGCGGCCTGATCTTTGGCGCCATGGGCGACCGCATCGGCCGGGCGAAAACGCTCACGCTGACGGTGCTGCTCTACTCGCTTTTCACCGGCCTCTCCGCGCTCTCGCAGGGCTGGATCGACTTTGCCATTTACCGCTTCATCACCGGCCTCGGCGTCGGCGGCGTCTTCGGCCTCGCGGTCGCGCTGATCGCCGATGGTCTGCCCGATCGCAGCCGCGCCGGGGCGCTCGGCACCCTGCAGGCGCTTTCGGCCGTGGGCAATATTACCGCGGGTCTGATCAGTATGTGGGTCGGCGGCATGGTCGCCGCGAAAACCATCCCGCCGGATTGGTCGTGGAAGATCATGTTCATGATCGGCGCGCTGCCGGCCTTCCTCTGCGTCTTCCTCCAGGTCCGCCTGAAGGAGCCGGAGAAATGGGTCAAGGCGCGCGAGGCCGGGCGGATCAGCGGAGTGAAGTTTGGCTCGTATCAGTCGCTCTTCGGGGACGCGCGCTGGCGGGGGCCGGCGATCTGGGGGATGATCCTGTCGATCTCGGGCGTCATCGGATTGTGGGGCATCGGCTTCTTCGCGCCGGAGCTCGTCGGGCCGGTGATCGAGAATTCGCTGCGGGCGCAGAATCTCCCGGTCGAGGAAATCGCCGGCGCCAAGGCGCGCTGGATCGGCATCAACTCGATCGTGCAAAACCTCGGCGCGTTCGTGGGCATGCTGCTCATGTCGCAGCTCGCGCAGCGGGCGGGCCGGAAAAAGGCGTTTGCCATCGCCTTCGTTCTCGCGCTGCTCGCGACGGTCGGCTTCTTCCAGTTCTTCAATGGCAAGGGCGACATTTGGATGAGCGCGGTGATGGGCGGCTGCCAGCTCGCGCTCTTCGCGGGCTTCGCGATCTATCTCCCGGAGCTTTTCCCGACCCGCCTGCGGAGCACGGGCACGAGCTTCTGCTACAACGTCGGGCGGTTCGTCGCGGCGTTCGGCATCCTGCAAACGGCCTCGATCAAGACCTGGGCGAGCGCCGGGGCGACCACGCCGGTGGAGAAGATCGACGCCTTCCGCGACGCGGCTACGTACATGAGCGCGATCTTCCTGCTCGGCCTGATCGCGCTCTTCTTCCTGCCGGAAACCAAGGGCCGCCCGATGCCCGAGGATGTGGAGCCGGTGAAGTAACCGGAGGGACACGCTCCCGCGTGTCCGAAATTTGGGAGCGCGCAGGAGCGCGTCCCTCCAAAAAAAAAGCGCCGCGGATCACTCCGCGGCGCTTTTGTTTTCCGGGAATGTCTGAGCGATTTACTGCTTCGGTTTCCACGCGCGGACGAAGTCCACGCACTGCTTCACTTCGGGCAGGGAGTTCTCCCAGTTGTATTCGTATTCGACCGAGATGTTGCCCTCGAAGCCTTGGGCCTTCAGCTCGGCGAGGAT
>JBBQIZ010000206.1:0-7618 GCA_038325425.1 Chthoniobacterales bacterium | reverse complement strand
CCGATCTTCGGCCGCATCGAGCCGCGGCAGATCGTGGAATGGATTCTGGAAGACAAGTTGCCCGTGCGTTTCCAACTCCAGATGCACAAGTTCATCTGGGATCCGAAGCAGAAGGGTGTGTAAAAGAGAAAGCTATGCGCGTTCGCCTGACCAAAGATTTCACCTTCGAAGCCGCCCAAACGCTGCCCTGCGCGCCGGAGGGGCACAAGTGTCGGCAGATGCATGGCCACAGCTTCAAGATCGAGATCAGCGTCGAGGGCGAGGTCGATCCGAAAACCGGCTGGTTTTACGATCACGCCGAGATCAGCAAGGCGATGCGGCCGCTGCTCGTCGATCTCGACCACGGTTATCTCAACGAGATTCCCGGCCTCTCCAATCCGACGATCGAGAACATGGCCGCCTGGTTTTGGTCGAAGCTGGCGCCGCAATGTCCCGGGCTTGCGGAGATCGTCATCCACGAGACGCCCACTGCGCGCTGCAGTTATCGCGGGCTATAGGCGCAATCTTTTCGCTGGAATCGACCGCCGCGACCGCTAGCCTCCGCCCGCCCACTATGAAACGCCTTTCCGTCCTTTTGCTCGGCGCGCTCGCGCTCTTGGTCAACGCTTGCGAAAAGCATCCCGCCTCACGGCTCCCCGCCGAGCACGCCTTTGAATTCGGCAAACATCTGAACGGTCATGGCGAGGGCGCTCATGATGCGGCGCATGCGCCCGCGTCCGCCGCCGAACACGCTCCAGCCGCCGCCCCGGCGGAACCGGCCAAGCCTGTGGCGGAGGACAAGCCCGGCGAAGCGCCGAAGTTTTTCCCGGAGAAAAAGTAGCCTGCGGGCTCCGAAAGTGAGTGCTCGCCCGCCGATCAAATGTTCTGGGATCGGGCGGCTTCGCGAGAGTTTCCGCCACGCTTTTCGCGGCATCGGCATGCTGCTGCGCACTCAGACCAATGCACGCATCCATCTTGCGGCCACGGTCGTGGTGATCGGCGCCGGGGTTGGGTTTGAGATTTCCCGCATCGAATGGGTGGCGGTCGTGATCGCCATCGGACTCGTCGGTGCTGCGGAAGGCTTGAACTCGGCGATCGAGGCGGCGGTCGATCTGACTTCACCAGAGCACCATCCGACCGCGGGTCGCGCGAAGGATCTCGCTGCGGGTGGGGTGCTGATTGCTGCCCTGGCGGCGGTGGTGGTTGGAGTGCTGGTCTTCGGACCGCGGCTGCTGGCGCTGCTCTGAGCCGTCAGACAAACGCCTCCGCGACCGTATCCGCCATCAGCTTGCCGCGACGCGTGAGCACCGTCCGGGCCCCGCGCTCTTCGAGAAAACCGAGCGCGCGAAATTCCTGCATCGCCTCGGGCCAGCGCCCCAATTCGCTCGTGGCCAGGCCCTCCCGGGTGCGCACCGCGAAGGCGGCGATCTCGCCTTCGCGCGTCGCGGCGGACAGTTCCTCGGCGAAACTCACGACCTTTTCGCCGGCGAGGATGCGGCGAGTGTATTCGGCAGTGTCTGGAATGGCCTGCCAGCGATTCAGCCCGACGGTCGAAAACGCGCTCGGGCCGAATCCCAAATAATCCGCGCCGCGCCAGTAGGCAAAATTGTGCGCCGACTCAAAGCCGGGACGCGCGTAGTTGGAGATTTCGTAATGGTCGAAACCCGCGCCGGTCAGGGTGTCGATGGTCGTCTCGAAAAGATCGGCGTCGCGGTCGTCGTCCTGACGGAAGGTGCCAAGCTGGAGCTGCCGGAAGTAGGCGGTGTCTTCCTCGTAGGTCAGGCAATAAGACGAAACGTGTTCCGGCCGCAGCGCGAGAGTCTTCGCGAGCGTGGCTTCCCACTGCGCGTGCGTCTGGCCGGGGACGGCAAACATCAGGTCGATGTTGATGTTGTCGAAGCCGGCTTCGCGGAGCACGGCGAAGGTCTGCTCCGCTTGCGCGGCATCGTGAACGCGCCCCAGGGTTTTAAGCAGCGCATCGTCCCACGACTGCACGCCGAGGCTGATCCGCGAAACGCCGGCTTGCCGCAGCACGCGCGCCTTTTCTGGCCGGACCGTGGCGGGGTTGACCTCGAAGGTCCACTCCCGAAGCTCGCTCAGATCGAGTCGCTGCCGCAGCCCGCCGAGCAAGTATTCCAGCTGTTCGACGGTCAGTGCGCTCGGGGTGCCGCCGCCGAAATAGATCGTCTTTGGGCGCAGTTCATAAGTCGCTTTCGCTGCGTCCACTTCGCGCAGCAAAGCATCGAGAAAGGCCGTCGTTTTGTTCTTCGCGCCCGTCTCGACGTAAAAGCAGCAATACGGGCAGAGCTTCGGGCAGAAGGGGATGTGGAAGTAAAGGTGGCGGATCAAAGCTATCGAAAGAGCGAGCGATCCAGCCCGGACTGCTTGATGATCGAAATGATGGTTCCGACTGGAATCTCACGGCGTCCGGCGGGAACAATTACCGAGCGCCCGCACTCGGCACGATACTTCTGGTGACTGCCCTTTTGGCTAACGAAAATAAATCCGTGGGTGGTCAGCAACCGGACGATCTCATCCGAACTGAGGCGCTTAGGCATTCACGACGCTTTCGCCGACGAACGCCTCTTCCACCTCTCGAAAATCGGGCGCATCGTTATTTTCAAAATACAGTTCGACCGCTTCCCGCAAGTTCCGAATCGCTTCTTCGACGCTCTCGCCAAAGCTGGAAACTTCGACGTTGAGGCACTGCGCGACGTAATAGGGTGGTTCCTTGACGACGCAGTAGTTGATCGAACGCATGGCTGGAGAGTGGCGCGGGTCGTACCGGCGCGCAAGGGTCTCAATGCGCCGTCGCCTTTTCCGCGCCGAGGCCGGTCTGGGAGCGGACGCTGAGTTCGGCGAACTTCGCTTCTGCCGCGGGATCGCGATCGGTGAGGACCGTTCCAAAATAGGCGGCGAGGAAACCGAGCGGGATGCTGACGATGCCGGGGTTGGCGAGCGGGAAGGGCGCGGTCTTGGCGTCGTAGAGTCCGTTCTTGCTAAGCAGGATGAGGACGATCGACGAGATCAGGCCGACCGCCAGACCCGCGCATGCGCCGGTGGTATTGAAGCGCTTCCAGAAGATCGAGAAGAGGATCACCGGGAGGTTCGCGGAGGCGGCGACGGAGAAGGCGAGACCCACGAGCATGGCGGCGTTGACGCTCGAGCCAAGCTGGATCGCCAGGGCGATGCTCACCGCACCAACGACAAATGCGGTGATCCGCGCGACGCGCACTTCCTCGCCGGGACGGTGCTCTTTGCCGTGGTGGATGACGTTGGTGTAAAAGTCGTGCGCGAAGGAGGTGCTCGCGCTCATCGTCAGACCGGCGACAACGGCCAGAATCGTGGCGAAAGCGACCGCGCTGATGAACGCGAAGAACATCTCGCCGCCAAGCACGCGGGCCAGTTCCGGCGCGACCATGTTGCCGTTCGGCAGGCCTTTCGCATCGAGCGGGATGAAGCCGAACCCGGAAGCGACCTCGGTCGGCACGGTGCTCAACTTCAAGAGTATCGCAGCGCCGAAACCGAAGAACGTGGTCAGCACGTAAAAGACGCCGATGATCGCGGTCGCCCAAACCACGCTCGCCCGCGCGGTCTTGGCATCGGGCACGGTATAAAAGCGGACAAGGATGTGCGGCAGGCCGGCGGTGCCGAGCACGAGACCGAGCGCGAGCGAAACGAAATCCCACGCGCCCCACGGGTTCGCCGCGGTTGCTCCGTAAGCCTGGCCGGGATCGAGCAGGTTGCGCGGGGTCTGCGTGCCGGCGTAATCGGCGGCGGCGACCGAATCGAAGAAAGTGCCGAGGCTGAAATTGAACTTCGCCAGCACCATCCAGCTCAGCGCAAACGCGCCGCCCATAAGCAGCACCGCCTTGATGATCTGCACCCAGGTCGTCGCCAGCATGCCGCCGAAGACGACGTAAACGAGCATGAGCACGCCCACGCCGATGACCGCCGGCGCATACGGAATCCCGATCAATTTCTCGATGATGCCGCCCGCGCCGACCATCTGCGCGATCATGTAGAAAGTCGAAATGACGAGTGTGCTCAGCGCGGCGAGCGCGCGCACCGGGCGCGGCTTGAGCCGATAGGCGAGAAGGTCGGCCATCGTGTATTTACCGGCGTTGCGCAGCGGCTCGGCGACGAGCAGGAGGACGGTGAGATAGGCGACGAGAAAGCCGACAGAATACATGAAGCCGTCGTAGCCTTTCAGCGCGATGATGCCGCTGATGCCGAGAAAACTGGCCGCGCTCATGTAATCGCCGGCGACGGCGAGGCCGTTCTGCCAGCCTTTGATCGAGCGCCCGGCGGCAAAGTAGGCGGTGGAACCGGTGGCTTTGCGCGCGCTGAAATAGGTGATGACCAGCGTCAACAGAACGAACGCTAGGAACATCCCGAGGGCCGGGGTGACTTGGAAGGCGAGGATCATGGGAGAAAAGAAGTGGGAAAAAGGAAGCGGTTGATCAGGGTGGAGTGATCAGTCGAGATGCCGTGTTCGCAGCGAGGTGCCGACCGCGGAGGACTGATCCTTTCGCTCAGCGACGCGGGAATTTCGCGAGCAGTTCGGTGTTCATGATGTCCCAGCGTTTGGCCACGCGGACGTAGAGCGCGCAGACGACCCAGGTCATGATAAATTGCGAGAGGGCGAAAAGGTAAGCCCAGTTCACCTTGCCCCAGACCGGCGTCTTCATCGCCTCGGGGAAAAAGCCGACGAGCACCGGCAGCGTCATGTAATAGATGAGGAAGAAGATCGTCCCGGGGATGATGAAGCGCAGCTTCGCTTTCTTTAGCGCCGCAAACTCGGGGTGATTGGCGATCGCTTCCCAATCGTACGGATTGGCGTCCTCGTCGGCCGTCTTTTCGTGTTCGGGCTTTTCGGGGCCGCGGCCAAGGGGGGCCACGTCGGTCGGCCCACCGGAGATGGGGGTGAAATCCTGGGGTTTGTCGGAACTCATGGGCGCCGTGTCTAACTGCGGTGCCGAAGCGTGTCGAGAGTTGTCCTCGACGAGTTTTGTCGCCGCCGTGCGCTCAGAGTTTTTTGATCAGGATGTTCCGGAAGGGGACCGGGTCGTTGTGCCCGGCGAAGCCAAACAAACCGCTCGGGCGGTCCTTGCCGGGATGCGGGCTCGGGCCGTTCTTGCCGCCCATCACTTTGGTCATGTCCACCTGGCTGAGGTCGGTGTCGAGGATCACCGTGCCGTTGAGTTCGACTTTGATCGTCGAGCCTTTGACCGTCGTTTCCTGCAAGTTCCAGTCGCCGATCGGATGCTGGTAGCCGCGCGCCGCGCCGACCATGCCGTAGGCCGAGCCGTGGGCCTGGCGTGGGTCGATCTTGCCCTTCACTTTTTCGTAGTTGTCGTCGAGAACCTGGAGTTCGGTCATGCCGGCGTAAGCGGCGCCGCCTTCGAGCGGGCAGCGGATCGCGAGGCCGTTGTTGCCGCCCGGCGGGAGCTTGAATTCCACGCGCGCCACGAAATCCGCATACTCGTCTTTGCTCAGGAGGTTGCCGCCTTTACCGGTCTTGCAGACGATCGCGCCATCCACGACTTCGTAATTATCCAGCGCGCCCTGCCAGCCTCTGAGATCCTTGCCGTTGAAGAGCGAGGTGAAACCTTCCGCGCCTTTGCTGGCGAGGATCTTGTTCGCTTCCTCGCTGCCGATTTCGCGAAGGAAGACATTGCGCCAGCGGATTTCGCTGCCGTGGGTTTGGAGTTGAATCGGGCCGCTCGGGAGGATCGGCAGGCGCTCGGCGGCAGGCTTTTTCTTGTCGAAGAAGTTTTCGAGGATGGCGTGATCGACGACCTTTTTGTCGTTCAGCCAGATGCTCACCCGCGCGCCGACCATTACGATGCGGAACTTATTCCATTCCCCGAGCGGCTTGTCGGCTTTGACCAGCGGGTCCTTGCCCGGCGAACCGGCTTCATTATTCCAAAGGCCACCCGAGCCTTTTGGTTTGCCGAGCTGCACAGCTTTCTCGTCGGTCTCGGTGGAATCCCAGATCTGCACCTGGGGCACTCCGCGCAGATAAATTCCGCTGTCGCCGAGCGGGAGGGCTTTGTATTCCACGAGCAGTTCGAAGTTCCCGTAGTCCTTGTCGGTCGTGAGGTAGAGGCCTTTGCCATCGTTGATTAGTTCGCCGTTCTGGACCGTCCAGTGGGCGTTGATGTGATCACCTTTGCCGCCGGGGCCGCCTTCCAGCGACTGCTTTTTGTATTCGGCGAGTTGCTCGGGTGTCATCGCGAGGAGATCCCGCGGATCGCGGGTGCCCCAGCCAAACCAGCCGGCGAGGTCTTTGCCATTGAAGAGCGTGGTGAAGCCGGGCGGCGGCGTGGCAGCTTGGGCGGTGGCGTCGCGAGCCGGGCTGAGAAGCGCGAGCGCGGCGCAGGCGAGTGGGAGGGAGCGGCGGAGGAGGGGAGCGATCATGGTAAGGGAAGGTGGGGACCGGTGAGTAGCGATGGAAATCAGCAGAATGGTGGTTTATTAGCAATGCCTTTGCCAAATGAGATGAAGCTGGGCCGGAGATTCGGATTGCGTGCGGGGCGGAAAATCTGCAGCACTCGCGGAATGCGCCCCCCACTTTCCGCATCGCTCCGCCTGCTGCTCCTCGTCGTCGCTTTTCCGCTCGCGCTCAGCGCCGCCGAGCCCCGGATCCTCGCGCCTGACGACGCGAAGCTGCTCATGCTCGACACCCGCGTGATCGAGCGCGTGGAGAATGCTCGCCTCGTCCTCGGCCGACCCGAGAAAGAGCCGCGCAATCCGCTCCTGCGCTCCGATCAGCCGTGGGAAAACGCGACGAATAACTATTACCCGAACGTGCTCTGGGACGCGGAGGAGAAGATCTGGAAACTCTGGTACAAGGACGTGCTCGCGGATAAGGATTTCATCGCCAAGATGGACGCGCCGAGCACCGTGCACGACGTCGGTTGGTATCTGCTCTACGCCACTTCGAAAGACGGCCTCGCGTGGACCAGGCCCGCGCTCGGTCTGCACAAATTCGACGGCAGCGCCGCGAACAACGCCGTCGCCCGCGACTGCCCGAACGTCGGCGTTTTCAAGGACCTCCACGATCCCGATCCCGCGCGCCGCTACAAGATGGTCCACGACGTCGGCCTCGGGAAACCGCGCGTGCGTTTCAGTCCCGACGGCATCCACTGGACCGAAGGCCCCGAGCCGCAGGGCTTCGGCGCGCGGCAGGGCGATACGCACAACAACGCCTTCTACGACCCGCGCCTCGGCAAGTATCTCTGGTTCACGAAAAACTACCTCGGCGAACGGCTCGTCACCCGGCTGGAAAGCGACGACTTCCAGACGTGGCGCACAGTGAAGCCGGTCGTCCTGCGCAGCACCTTCGAGGAAGGCCGCGCGCACCAGACCTACGCGCTCACCGTCTTTCCCTACGCGAATCTCTGGCTCGGCTACGTGATGATGTACCACGTCGGCGCGGGCCGCACCGTGGACGTGGAACTCGCGTGGAGCCACGACTCCATCACCTGGCAGCGCGTCGCGCCGGTGATCGCGTAGAGCCTGGCGCCCGCGGCGAGCGTGAGGCGCAGGCGGAAGGTGCCGTCTTTGTCGGGCAGTGTTTCCATTTTCACCTCGCCGTCGGCAGTGAGCTTGAGCGGGCGATCGGTCGGCTTGA
>JBBQIZ010000205.1:0-7650 GCA_038325425.1 Chthoniobacterales bacterium | reverse complement strand
GCCAGCGGGAAGGGCGCGGTCGCGGCGGTGTAGAGACCGTTCTTGCTCAGCAGGATCAGCACGATCGACGAGACGAGGCCGACGGCCAGACCGGCGCACGCGCCGGTGGTGTTGAAGCGCTTCCAGAAGATCGAGAACAGGATCACCGGCAGGTTGGCCGAGGCGGCGACGGCGAAGGCGAGACCGACGAGCATCGCGGCGTTCACGCTCGATCCGAGCTGGATCGCCAGCGCGATGCTGGCCGCGCCGACGACGAAGGCCGTGATCCGCGCGACGCGCACTTCCTGGCCGGGTTTCGTCTCCTTGCCGTGATGAATCACGTTGGTGAAGAAGTCGTGCGCGAAGGAGGTGCTGGCGCTCATCGTCAGGCCGGCGACGACCGCGAGGATGGTGGCGAAGGCGACGGCGCTGATGAAGGCGAAGAACATCTCTCCGCCGAGCACATGGGCGAGGACGGGCGCGACCATGTTGCCGTTGGGCAGCCCCTTGGCGTCGAGCGGGAGTTGATTGAGCTCGAGCAGGACCGCGGCGCCGAAGCCGAAGAACGTCGTCATCACATAGAAGACGCCGATGATCGCCGTGGCCCAGACCACGCTGGCGCGGGCGGTCTTCGCGTCGGGCACGGTGTAAAAGCGGACGAGAATGTGCGGCAGACCGGCGGTGCCGAGCACGAGCCCGAGCGCGAGCGAGATGAAGTCCAGCGCCGCCCAGGAGTTGACGCTCGAATTGAAGTAGCGGCCGGGATCGAGCAAGTTCACGGGTTCTTTGGTACCTCCGTAGGTCGCCGTCGATACCGCGTCGAAGAACGAACCGAGGCTGAAGTCGAATTTCTTCAGGACCATCCAACTCAGCGCGAAGGCGCCGGCCATGAGTAGGATCGCCTTGATGATCTGCACCCAGGTCGTGGCCAGCATGCCGCCGAAGACCACATAGATGAGCATGAGCACTCCCACACCGATCACCGCCGGGGCAAAAGGCACGCCGATCAATTGCTCGATGATGCCGCCCGCGCCGACCATCTGCGCGATCATGTAGAAGGTGGAAATGATGAGGGTGCTGAGCGCGGCGAGGGCGCGCACCGGGCGCGGCTTCAGCCGATAGGCGAGCAGATCGGCCATGGTGTATTTGCCGGCATTGCGGAGCGGCTCGGCCACGAGGAGCAGCACCGTGAGATAAGCCACGAGGAAGCCGACGGAGTACATGAAGCCGTCGTAACCGGCCAGACAGATGATGCCCGAGATGCCGAGGAAACTGGCGGCGCTCATGTAATCACCGGCGACGGCGAGGCCGTTCTGCCAGCCTTTGATCGACCGCCCGGCGGCGAAGTAGGCGGAGGAGCCGGTGGCTTTGCGCGCGCTGAAGTAGGTGATGACCAAGGTGAGCGCCACGAAGGCGAGGAACATCCCGAGGGCGGGGGTGAATTGGAAAGCGAGGATCATGGAAATAGGGGGAAAGTTCTTGGTGCTTGGTTCTTACCGCTCAGTTGGAGAGTGCTTTGCGGTGCGTTCACTGAGCACTGCGCACGTTTGGAACTGAGCACTAACGATTTAGCGGTGAGGGAATTTCGCGAGCAGTTCGGCGTTCATCTTGTCCCAGCCTTTGGCCACGCGGACATACAACGCGCAGATGACCCACGTCATGATGAACTGCGAGAGCGCGAAGAGATAAGCCCAGTTCACCTTGCCCCAGACGGGCGTCTTCATCGTCTCGGGGAAGTAGCCGATCAGCACCGGCAGCGACATGTAGTAGAGGAGGAAAAAGATCGTCGCCGGGATGATGAAGCGCAGCTTGGCCTTCTTCAGCGCGGCGAAGTCCGGGTGGTTGGCGATGGCGGCCCAGTCGTAGGACTGCGCGTCTTCATCGGCCGTCTTCTCGTGCTCGGGCTTTTCGGCGCCGCGGCCAAGAGGGGCGACATCCGTCGGTCCGCCTGAAATGGGGGTGAAATCCTGGGGTTGCTCGGAGCTCATGGGCGCTGTGTCTAAAGGGCACGCCGAGCGGTGTCGAGGCTTTGTCCGCGGGGGATGACGAATCGCGCGCCGACCTTACTCCGCCGCCGCGCGCGTGCTCAGGTGCGCCTCGATTTCCGCGAGGATCTGGTGCGTGGGGTCGCGGTCGTATTTGTAATCGTCGAGCGTGAACTCCCCCTTCTTGCCCTCGATCTCGTAGCGCACTTTGGCGAGGCCCTTGTCGTCCCACTTCTTTTTGCCGAGGCCGGTGATGGCGCCAAAAGGGATGCGCAGGCCGCCGGGCGCATACACCGCCTCCGTATCGCTGCGCAGGACGCGGCCCTTTTGGCCAAACCAATAAAGCAATGCGATGACCCCGATGACGCTGAGCAGCCCACTCAGGCCGAGTTGCATCGCGAGGTCTTCGCTCTTGAAAAATTTGTGCGGTTTTTCCGCAGACCAGCCGCGGCTGGCGGCATACGCGGGCCACTCGGTCATCCGTCCACTTTTCTCGTATTCCTCCTGCGCGAGCCAGCGCTCGTTGCTCTTCGGGTAGCCGACTTTGCCGTCCCAAAAAAACCACGCGGCGATGGCGAGCAGGAAGATCGCGACGAAGAGCTTCTGCTTTTTCCAAATAGGGGTGATACGGGCTTCGGCGGGCATCCGCGGAGGGAAACGGACGGCGGGCCAAATGACAAAGAAAAATCCGGTGACAAAGCGAGGCGAGGCGTGAGGCGGGAGCAAACAATCGCTCGCCCTCCTCGGCGCAGTCGAAGGACCTCCAGGATCTGCCTTTCCTCACCAGCGTGGGAATGATGTGGTCGGGCGACGGCAGGTCTATCCACTCGCGCCTTCGGTGAAAGTGGCGGAGACGCCGGAGGGTGGGACGATGGATTTCGGCGACTGTCTGGTGCGGCCCTGAGTTTTACCGCGGAGGCGCTGGGGTGGGGGCAACATGGGCGAAAAGATGGGTCTTGTGGATGACGGGGGCGACGCTCCGCTTGCCGCGGCAACTAGAGCGCGCGCCCGATAACCCTGCCGCACGCGTCGCGCACTTTGCCCTTTCCCTTTCTGGCGGCGACGCGCCAAATACGCGCCGCATGAGTTCCGCCACACCCCTTGTCGCCATCATCATGGGCAGCACTTCCGATTGGGAGACGATGCGCCACGCCTCGGAGATGCTGGAGAAATTCGGCGTGCCGCATGAGAACCGCGTGGTCTCGGCGCATCGCACGCCGGAGCTGATGGCGCAGTTTTCCCGCGAGGCGGCGGGGCGGGGAATTCAGGTGATCATCGCGGGGGCGGGCGGCGCGGCGCATTTGCCGGGCATGGTCGCGGCGCACACGACGCTGCCGGTGCTCGGCGTGCCGGTGGAGAGCAAGGTGCTCCGCGGAGTGGATTCGCTGCTTTCGATTGTGCAGATGCCGGCGGGGATTCCCGTGGCGACGTTGGCCATTGGCGAAGCGGGCGCGAAGAACGCGGGCCTGCTCGCGGTCAGCATCCTCGCGCTGCATCACGCTGAATTGCGCGGGTCGCTCGACCGTTTCCGCGAGCACCAGACGTCCGCCGTGCTCGCCGCCAAGCTGCCATGAGCGCACCCGGAGTTTTTCTGCCGGGCAGCACCGTCGGCGTGATGGGCGGCGGCCAACTGGGGCGGATGTTTGCCATCGCCGCGCGGCGCATGGGCTATCGCGTGCACACCTTTTCGCCCGATGAAGACACGCCGACCGGCCAGCTCGCGGATCGCGAAGTGGCGGCGCGTTACGACGATGCGGAGGCGGTGCGCGACTTTGCGCGAGGGATCGATGTGCTGACTTTCGAATTCGAGAACATCCCGACGCAGACGATCGAGTGGGCGGCGGAGTTTTGCGAAGTGCGCCCGTCGGCGAACGTGCTGCATATCTGCCAGCATCGGCTGCGCGAGAAACAGTTCCTATCCGGCGCGGGCCTGCCGCTGCCGCGCTTTGCGCCGGTGAACAGCGCCGCGGAACTCGCCGATGCGCTTCAGCACATCGGCACGCCGTCGGTGCTCAAGACCGCGGCTTTCGGCTACGACGGCAAGGGCCAGCGGAAGATCGGCCTGCGCGAAGATCCGGCGAAAGTCTGGGAGGAGTTTGGCGGCACGCCCGCGGTGCTGGAGCAGTTCGTGGAGTTTGAAAAGGAAGTGTCGGTCATCATCGCGCGCGGGATCGATAGGAAGATGGCGGCGTATCCGGTCTGCGAAAATGTCCACCGGCACCACATTCTCGACGTGACCGTGGTGCCGGCGTCGGTCCCGGCGGAAGTGGACATGCAGGCGCGTGTCCTCGCGGGTGAAGTAGCGGAGAAGCTCGGCCTCATCGGCCTGCTCGCGGTCGAGATGTTCGTGCTCAAGGACGGTTCGCTGCTGATCAACGAACTCGCGCCGCGCCCGCACAACAGCGGTCACTTTTCTTTCGACGCCAGCATCACCAGCCAGTTCGAGCAGCAGCTTCGCGCGGTCTGCGGTCTGCCGCTCGGCAGCACGGAGTCGCTGCGGCCCGCGGCGATGGTCAATCTACTCGGCGACCTTTGGGCGAATGGTGAACCCGACTGGGCCGCGGCGGCCGCGCTGCCCGAGGTGAAGATTCATCTTTATGGCAAAGCCGGTCCGCGTCCCGGTCGCAAGATGGGGCATCTGGTGGCGTTCGGTCGCACCGGCGACGAAGCCGCCCGCGCCGCGCAAGCCGCTCGCGCCGCGCTGCTGAAACCGGCGCCCGCGGCCGCGAAAAAGCGCGCCCCGGCGAAGACCGCGCGCTGAGTGGACACGCAACTGCTCGCGACGGATTCGCCCGCCTTGCTCGCCGCGGCGGTAGAACAGGCGGCGACCGCGCTCGCGGCCGGGGAGCCGGTCGCGCTGCCCACCGAGACGGTCTATGGCTTGGCTGCGGAGGCGCTGCGCCCGGACGCGGTGGTGAAGATTTTCGAGGCGAAGGAGCGGCCGTTCTTCGATCCGCTGATCGTGCATCTGCCAGATCGCGAGTGGCTGGAAAAGCTGACCGCGATCCCCGACGAAAGCCGCGCGCTGGTCGAGGCGCTGATCGCGAAGTTCTGGCCCGGCCCGCTGACGCTGGTCCTGCCGCGCCGCTCGGAGGGACACGCTCCCGCGCGTTCCACGGACGCGCAGGAGCGCGTCCCTCTGGTTCCGGATATCGTCACCTCCGGGCTCGACACCGTCGCGGTGCGGATGCCCGCGCATCCCGTCTTCCGCGCCGTGCTCACGCGCTTCGGAAAACCTCTCGCCGCACCGAGCGCGAACCGTTTCGGTCGCATCAGCCCGACCACGGCCGCGCATGTGCAGAGCGAGCTCGCCGGTCGCATCCCGCTGATTCTCGATGGCGGTCCGACGGAGCACGGGCTCGAATCGACGATCGTGAAAGTGGAAGGCGCGCGGCTGCACATTCTCCGCGCCGGCCCGATCACGCCGGACATGCTGGCCGAGTTCAGCGAAGTGCAGCGGACCAGCGCGGGCGAACGCCCCGACGCGCCTGGCCAGCTCAAGAGCCACTACGCGCCGCGCACGCCGCTGATTTTCGGAGGGACGCGCTTCTGCGCGTCCGAAACTTTCGGTTCCCGTTTCGCCAAGGGAGCAACGGACGCGCGGGAGCGCGTCCCTCCGAGGGTGGGTCTCCTCGCCTTCCGCGCGCCGACGGACGAGCCATACGCGGCCCTCGAAGTCCTCAGCGCGACCGGTGATCTCCGCGAAGCCGCGGCCACGCTTTTCGCCAAGATGCGGCGACTCGATGAAGCCGGGCTCGATCTGATTCTCGCCGAGCCGGTGCCCGAGCACGGACTTGGCATTGCCATCATGGACCGTCTCCGCAAGGCTGCCGCCGAACATGAGTAAAGATTCCGCCGGCAGTGCGCCGCTGCCGCCTTCGACGCCGGACTCCAGCGCGTCCGCCGTTTCGCCCGCCGCCGAGGCGCAGCCCAACAAGATCAGCACGAAGGCTGCGGGGATCGTCGGCATCGCGGTCATGTGCAGCCGGGTGCTCGGCCTCATCCGCGAGCAGATCTTTGCGTGGCTCTTTGGCGGTGGGAAGGAAATGGACGCGTTCACCGTCGCTTTCCGCACCCCGAATCTGCTGCGCGACTTGTTCGCCGAAGGCGCTCTCTCCACGGCCTTCGTCACCACGTTCTCGAAGAAGATCGCGAAGGAAGGCGACGCGTCGGCGTGGGCGTTGGCGCGGAAGATGGCCACGCTCGTTTCGATTTTCATGAGCGTCATTGTGGTGCTCGGCATCCTCGTCGCGCCGTTTCTGGTCAGCATCCTGGCGCCGGGCTTTCACAACACGCCGGGCAAGATGGAGCTGACCGCGCAACTGGCGCAGCTCATGTATCCGTTCATCCTGCTCGTCTCGCTGGGCGCGCTGGTCATGGGCATGCTCAATGCCAAAAACGTCTTTGGCATTCCGGCGATGGCGTCGTCGTTTTTTAATATCGGCTCGATCATCGGTGGCGTGGCGCTTGGGTATTGGCTCGACCCGACCTTTGGGCCCAAGGCGCTCGTGGGTCTCGCGCTCGGCACGGTGATCGGCGGCGCGATGCAACTCGGCGTGCAACTTCCGTCGCTGCGCAAAGTCGGTTTCACCTTCAAGCCCGACTTCAACTGGAACGACGAAGGAGTGAAGACGATCCTGAAGATCATGGGCCCGGCGATCATCGCGGCCAGTTCGGTGCAGGTGAATGTGATGGTCAATACGTGGTTCGCGTCGTGGCTCGAAGATGGCTCCGCTTACCGGCTGAACATCGCCTTCCGGCTGATGCAGCTCCCGCTCGGGATCTTCGGCGTCGCCATCGGCACGGTCACCCTGCCGCTGCTCTCGCGCATCGCAGCGACGGGCGACCGCGCAGAATTTGGCACCGTGCTGGGGAAGGGGATGCGCCTCGCATTTGTGCTCACCCTGCCCGCGACGGTCGGCCTGATGATGCTCTCCCGCCCGATTATCAGCCTGCTCTACGAGCACGGGAAATTTAGCGCGCACGCCACCGATCAGGCCGCCATCGCGCTTCAGGGCTATGCGCTCGGACTGTGTGCCTACTCCGCGCTGAAGATTCTTTCGCCCGCCTTTTACGCGATCGACAAACGCCGCACGCCGATGGTCGTGAGCTTCATTTCCATCGCGTTGAACGCCTTCGTGAATTGGCTGTTCACTTTCAAATTCGGCTGGGGCATCCGCGGCCTTGCGCTCGGCACGGGCTGCGTGGCGGTGGCGAATTTCCTGATGCTCTATCTCCTCATGCGCCGCGAAACGACGCTGAGTTCACGCGAGTTGTTGGTGGCGCTGGGCAAGCTGGTCGTCGCCAGCGGCGCGCTCGCCGCGGTGTGCTGGGCCGCGCAGACGTGGGTGCTCGGGGGCTGGCAGCAATGGCGCGTGTTCATGAAGATCGGCGCGCTCTTTGCGACCATCGGCGTCGCGGGCATCGCCTATTTCCTCGTCGCGCTGGCGCTGCGCGTCGAGGAACTCAACGAGGTGACCGCGCTGGCGAAGCGGAAGCTCGGACGCTTCACGAAGAAAAAGGCGTAACGCGCGGCGGCCGCGCGGCGTCTTGCATTCAACGCCAACCCCGCTCCATTAATGCCCGCATGCGCCTCCCCTGGATCAAACTCGTCGGACTGCTCCTCGCCATCTGGGCGATCGCCGGAGGCGCCATTTATTTCGCCCGCGGGGCGAAGCCGACGCCG
>JBBQIZ010000204.1:0-7699 GCA_038325425.1 Chthoniobacterales bacterium | reverse complement strand
TCTTCCGCCGTTTTTACCCGCCCTCCTGCGCGGCCGAGCTTCATGCGCAGGTGCGCCGCGCCTTCTTCGGCGCTGTATTCCTTGCCGCTGCGGATGAATCGGTAACCGGATCTTTCAACATGCGCGAGGAGGTGTTCCACCTCTCGTTGCGCGGCGGGTTCCAGCGCGAGGGTTTGGTGCAGCGGGAGCAAAAGGGCGAGGGCCGTCGCGAGGAGGAGCAGGAGGGATTTCATCGTGAAATATTCGGGAAGCGGGAGGAGGAAGGTTGGGCATCGCGCGCTGCGGAGCGATTGGCGATGAGCCGGAAATCGCCTGCCTGCGCGAGCACGCTCCAGCGTTCCGCCGGAAACGTTTCGCCCAAGCGGTGCGTGCGGACGAGGCCGAACGCGGGGGCACCGGCGCTGAACTCGCGCTCCATGCTTTTCGGCGAATCGAAAAGCCGCGCGCGCTGCGCGGCAACGGGCGGGAGGACGATGTCGGCCTGACCCCGCGTGGCGCTCACCAGCCGCCGCAGGTAAAATTCCAGCCCATGCGCGCGCACTTCACAGGCAAAGACACGGGCGCCATCGGCGCCCGGCTGCGCGGCGAGCGTGGCGGCGAGCGAGCGCACGGAGGCCTGCTGGCGCAGCGTGTCGTTGAAAGGTGGGGCCAGCGCCGCGAGTGCGAGCCAGCAAGCCGCGGCTGGAATGGCAACGCGCCACGTCCGCTCCGGCGCACGCAACCGCGCGGCCACGACGAGCGCGAGCGCGGGGAAAAGCGGCAGGATGTAAGTCGGGAGCTTGGAGCCACTGAGAGAGAGGATGACCAGCGGCGGCAGCGTCCAGCCGAGCAGCAGTCCGTGCGTGGCGGTGAGGCCGTGTGCGCGCCAGCGCCGCCACGCGGGGAGCACGGCGCGCAGGACAAAGAACGTCCACGGCAGAAAGCCGCCGAGCAGCACCGGGAGGAAAAACCAGAACGGCTTCGAGCGTCCGTGCGCCTTGGACGCGAATCGCTCGACCAGCTCGTAGCGCAGGAAGTAGTCGAGGAGTTCTCCCCGCCAAAGGCTGAGCGCGATGAACCAGGAAAGGCCGATGCCCAGCGTCAGGGTCAGGCCGCGCACCCACGGGAGGCGCAGCTTTTCCTCACGTGTCGCGAAGAGCTGCCAGCCGAGTGCGGCAGAGATCGGCACGACGAGCGCCATCGGCCCTTTCGTCAGAAAGCCGAGGCCCAGGCAGACGAAGAAAAGCCAGTCGCGGCGGAAAACCAGCGCGGCCATGGCGGCGGTAATCCAAAACGTGAGCAGCATGTCCGGCGTGAGCACGCGCGCGAGCAGGAAGAACTCGACGCTGGAGACGAGCACGAGCACCGCGGCGCTCGCGCGCTCGCGTCCGAGCCACTTTTTTCCCATCGCGAAAACGAGAAGCGCCGTGCCCAGCGCGGCCAGCGCGGAGGGCAGCCGTGCGGCCCATTCATTCGCGCCGAGCAGCCGGACGCTCGTGGCAGTGAGCCAGTAGAGCAGCGGCGGTTTTTGGAAATGCTCGAAGCCGTTTAAATGCGGCACGAGCCAGTCACCGCTCGCCGCCATCTCGCGGCCGATTTCGGCGTAGCGGCCTTCGTCGGGTTCATTCAGCCCGCGCGTGCCGAGGAAAATGAAAAGCGCGGCGACGGTGAACGCCAGCCAGAGCCAGCGCGGCGTCAGACGCACGACTCGCTCGCGTTGGCCTGCCGAATTGGGCGGGTTCGACGTTTGTTGGTCAGGAGGGGCCGGGACCTCTTCTGCCGCGGTGACACTCATCGCAGCGGGGGACTGAGCGATGCGCCGGTCGCGACTCGCGGGTTGATTTGTGGTCCCCGCCGGACTTCTTCGCGCAGCCGCCGGCGCGTGAACCACCACACGCCGAGCATGTCCACCGCAGGCCGCCAGAGCATGGCGCGCAGCCCGTATTTCGATTCGCCGGCCGTGCGCGCCCGGTGCGACACGGCTTGCTCGACGACACGAAAGCCCGCCGCCACGGCGAGCGCCGGCATGAAGGAATAGAGCGTGCGGATCGGCAGAAACGCGGCCGCCACTTCGCACCGGAAAGCCTTCAGCGCACAGCCGCTGTCGCGGATGCCGTCGCCGAGGATGCGCGAGCGAATGCCATTGGCCGTGCGCGACATTGCGCGGCGTAGCGCGGAGTCGCGCCGCCCCGCGCGCACCCCGGCCACCATGTCCGCGCCGTCATTCAGCCGGGCGAGCAGCCGCGGAATATCGGCCGGATCGTTTTGCCCATCGCCGTCCAGCGTCACCAGCATGGCGCCTCGCGCCGCTCGCATCCCTGCCAGCAGCGCCGCGGCCTGCCCGCAATTGCTCGGAAAATCGATCACCCGGCAGCGGTCCCATGCCGCGGCGATGCGCTCCAGTTCCGCGCCGGTCTGGTCCGTGGAGCCGTCATTCACGCAGACGATTTCGTAGTCCTGCGCGAGCGGCTCCAGCGCGAGGCGTATTTCTTCGAGCAGCCGCGCCACATTCGGCCCTTCATTGAAAAACGGGATTACCACCGACACCGCCAGTGTATCCGAAAGCGAAGCGTGATCATGCATCTTGGTGTGCAGTCGATCATCCGCCGATGACATTCCGTGGCGCACGGCCATGACAAAACCGTCATTCACGCCCGCGTCTTCCAGCAGACACACGCCTGCAGCGCCGCCTAGATAGGGTTCATTTGCTCAAACTGCCTTTGCAAGATGAGCGCTCTCGCCTGGCATTCGTCAGGGGTCGAGGGGTCGCGGCGGCGCTGGCCGACGACTTTGATGGCGTTCGTCGAGGCTGGGGCCGGCGCGGTGCCGGTGGGTGAAGAAGTCGCGTCCAAAACACAGTGAACCGTGCCCTCGGATCGCGCGAAGGGAAATGTTCACGGGTCGCGGCCCTTCAGAATGCGGGGGTTGGGCGCTCAGCCTTTCACCGCTGTCCGGCCTGACAGGGCGCGGCTGAGGGTGAGTTCGTCGGCGTGCTCGAGGCCGCCGCCGGCGGGGAGGCCCTGGGCGAGGCGGGTGACGCTCACCGGCAGGGCGCGGAGGAGTTCGGCGAGGTAGTTGGCGGTGGCTTCGCCTTCGACGTCGGAACCGAGGGCAAGGATGATCTCGGTGGGTGACTCGGTTTTGATGCGCTCGATCAGGGCGTCGATGCGGAGGTCTTCGGGGCCGATGTGGTCGAGCGGGGCGATGCGTCCGCCGAGGGTGTGGTAGCGGCCGCGAAAGACGCCGGTGCGTTCGAGGGGGAGGATTTCGGTGGGTTGCTCGACGACGCAGATGAGCGCGGGATCGCGCGCGGGGTCGGCGCAGATTTCGCAGAGCGTCTCGGTGGCGAAGAACCCGCAGCGGGGGCAGGGGTGAATGGTTTCGTGAACGTCCCGGATGACGCGGGCGATTTCGAGGGGGCGGGCGTCCCGGGACTGGAGCATCCAGAGGGCGATGCGTTCGGCGCTGCGGGGGCCGATGCCGGGGAGACGCTTGAGTTCCGCGGTGAGGGCCTGGATGGCGGGCGGATAGGCGATACGCTTCAAGGGGAGGTTGAGGGTTGAGGGTTGAGGGTTGAGAGCCGCGCGCACGACTGCGAGGGCGGCGATTTGGAAGGATGCGCAATCATGATTTTTGGCAACGGCAGGGAAGAACCAGCCGCGACACTCAACCCTCAACACTCAACCTCCCTCCGTCACAGGCGCGCCGAGGTCCAGTCGAGCGCGGCGGTGCCGGCGCGCAGTTGCTCGATGCGGCGGATGTAGAACTCGACGGGGCCATCGGCGCCGCTGGCGCTGCGAGCGCTGTGGAAGAGGCCGAGGGCGTCGTCCCAGAGTTGTTCCCGGTAGTAGATGACGCCCTGCCAGAAGAGGTCGCGGCGCTCGAGGTCTTCGAAGGAGAGGACGTCGCGCAGGGCGAGGAGTTCGTAGATTTCCTCGCGACTGCCGTCTTCGTAGCGCTGGATGATTTCCATGGGCCGGACTTCGATTTCGAGTTCGGCGGTTTGAAAGGTATTGGTGCCGAGGAGAATGCGGGAGCCGTAGATGAGATTGGCGCGGCAAAGGCGGCGGGCGAATTCGACGGGTTCGCCGGCGACGCTGAGGGTGCCGAGGCGGTGCGAGCCGTAGGCGGCGACGACCATGTCGCCGGAGTTCAGGCCGATGCGGAAATCGAACATCTGTTTCCAGATGCCGTGGCACTCGGCGTTCACTTCGTCGAGGCGCTCGGTGAGGGCGAGGGCGGCTTCGCAGGCGACGCGGGCGTGGTCTTGATTCGGGAGCGGCGCGCCGAAGACGACGCGCAGGCTTTCGCCGTCGCACTCATCGAGGTAACCGCCGCGTTCGACGAGGAAATCGGCGGCGTTGCGCCGGAAGGAGTTGGTCAGGGCGACGTAATCGGGGGCGGAGAGGGCACCCTCGAGGTCGTCGTGGTTGAAGATTTCGCAGACGATGATGCTGACGTCGCGGCGCTCGCCTTCGAGGTTGAGCGGGGTGGAGGAGTTGAGCAGCGCGGCGAAGGTCTGCTTGGAGACGCGTTCGCCGAGGACCTGGCTGAGGACGCGCTTGCGGCTGCCCGCTTCACTCCGCGAATAGATGATGCCGGCGCCGAAGCTGAGGATCATGGCGAGCAGGCTGGGGAAGGGGGAGAAGAAGACGCCGAAGAGACGCAGAACCCAGACGAGGCTGATGATCTGGAGGAGGGCGCCGGCGGCGACGACGGCTTTGAGGGAGTTGCGCGGGATGTCGATGGTGGTCCACGCGATGACAAAGGCGAAGAAGACGAACAGGGGATATTGCACCGCACGCTGGAGGGCGGGGGTGTAGGGCTGGGCGGTGAAGCTGGCGAGCGCGGCATCCAGTCGCAGGAAGAGTCCGCCTTCGAAAAGCAGGGTCACAAAGAGGGTGACGAAGAAGCCGGTAATAAGGGTGACTTTGAGATAACGCACTGGGTAGCAGGCCATCTAGCACGCATTCGCGGGGCGGCGCAAGGGCGGGCGGCGGGCGGGGTGCCGGACGGTCTGGCGATTTGAGTAGCGCGCGGCGTGCCGAATTCCCATTCAGTATTTCCACCCGCGAGTGCACCGCGCATATCTCATCCCGCCCATGCTCCACGTCGTCCTCGTCGCTCCGGAAATCCCGCCCAACACGGGCAACATCGGACGGCTGTGTCTGGCCACGGGGGCGCATCTGCATCTTGTGAAACCGCTGGGCTTTTCAATCGATGATCGGGAGCTGAAGCGGGCCGGGCTGGACTACTGGAAGGAGGTGCAGGTGACGGTGTGGGAGTCGTTGGCGGAGTTGCAAGGCGCGCAGCCGGCGGCCGCGCGCTATTTCTATCTGACGACGAAGACGGAGCGGCGCTACTGGGACGCGGCGTTTCGCGATGGGGACTTCCTGGTCTTCGGGCGGGAGACGAAAGGGCTGCCCGAGCCTTTGCTGGCGGCAAACGAGCCGCAGTTGCTGACCATCCCGATGGCCACGCAGACGCGCAGCCTGAATCTCGCGACGGCAGTGGGCATCGTGCTTTACGAAGCGGTGAGGCAGGGGAAGCAGGGGAACGTTGAGGGTTGAGCGTTGAAAGTTGAGCGGCGCCTCTCAACTCTCAACCTCCTTGCCGATGGTTGAGAGTTGATAGTTGAGTGGCGCCGCCCGACGCTGCCGGCCGCTTCGCATGAGCCTCTCAACCCTCAACCCTCAACTCTCAATTTCCTCGCCCCAAATCATCGCCCGCGATCTGCGCCGCTCCTTTCAACTCGGCTCCCGCAAGATCGAAGTCCTGCGCGGGATCAGCACGGAGATCCGGAAGGGCGAGGCCGTGTTTTTGTGCGGTGCTTCGGGCGCGGGGAAAACGACGCTGCTCTACACGCTGGCGGGTCTGGAGACGCCAGAGTCGGGGACGGTCGAGTTTGAGGGAGAGCGTTTCTACTGCGGTAATGAGACGGTTCAGGCGCGGATTCGCAATGAGCGGATTGGGTTCGTCTTTCAGGGTTACTTTTTGCTGCCGGAACTGACCGCGTTGGAAAACGTGCTGCTGCCCTCGATGATCAACGGCAAGGTCAAACGCGAGGCGGCAGAGAATGCGCTCGTGGATGTCGGGTTGAAGGATCGGCTCCATCATTTGCCGGGAGAGCTTTCCGGCGGCGAGCAGCAGCGGGTGGCGATCGCGCGGGCGCTGATCAATAACCCGAGCGCGATTTTTGCCGACGAACCGACAGGCAATCTCGACTCGAAAACGGGCGACGGGATCGTCGAACTGCTGCTCGGCCTGGTGCGCGAGGAGGGCCGGACGCTGGTCGTCGTGACCCACGACGCCAATCTCGCGACGCGCGGCGACCGGCGGTTGGAAATTCGGGATGGTGTGTTGGTCGCTTGAATTTGCCACCGGTCGCTGGCACCTTGCGCCCCCTTTCCCATGGAACTCACGATCTACATTGACGGCCAATTTCTCCCCGAACCGGAGGCGAAGGTGTCCGTCTTCGATCACGGTCTGCTCTACGGTGACGGTATTTTTGAGGGCATTCGGTTCTACAACGGGCGCGTTTTCAAACTCGATGATCATCTCGATCGCCTGTGGGATTCGGCGAAGGCGATCATGCTCACGATCCCGATGACGAAGGCGGAAATGCAGGAGGCGCTGCTGGAGACGATCCGCCGCAACGGACTGCGCGAGGGTTACATTCGGCTCGTGATCACGCGGGGCAAAGGCAACCTCGGTCTGAGCCCGGAGCGCTGTCCGAGGGCTTCGGTGATCATCATCGCGGCGACCATCCAGCTTTATCCGCCCGAGGCCTACGAACGCGGGATGACCGTGGTGACGGTGGCCACGCGGCGGGTCGCCCCGGCGGCGCTCAGCCCGGCGGTGAAGTCGCTCAATTACCTGAACAACATCATGGCCAAGATCGAGGCCAACCTCGCGCAGGCCGATGAAGGGCTGATGCTGAACGAAGAGGGTTATGTCGCCGAATGCACGGGCGACAACGTCTTCATCGTGAAACGCGGAGAGATTTTTACGCCGCCGATTTACGCCGGCTCTTTGCGGGGCATCACCTGGCAGACCGTGCTCGATATCGCCGCCGAACTCGGGCTGAAGGTCAATGTCCAGCCGCTGACCCGCTACGACATTTACACGGCGGACGAATTTTTCCTGACGGGCACGGCTGCCGAGGTCATTGCCGCGGTGAAGATCGACAACCGGATCATTGGCGACGGCAAGCCGGGCCGCATGACCGATCAAATCATCGCCCGCTTCCGCGAGTTGACGCAGAGCACGGGCACGCCGATTGACGGTTAGAGATTTTCCCTGCCATGAATTGCGACGTCTGCCAAACCAACCAGGCCACGGTCTTTCTCACCCAGATCGTCGATGGGAAAATGCAGAAGGTGAACCTGTGCGAGTCGTGCTCCAAAGAAAAAGGGGTGACGGACCCGACGGGTTTCGCTCTCGCTGACCTGCTTCTCGGCTTGGGCGCGGCGCAGGAGATGGAACGCGGTGGCGGCGTGCAAAAATGCCCGACCTGCGGATTCAGTCAGGCGGACTTCAAGAAGACTGGCCGGCTCGGTTGCGCGACGTGTTACACGACTTTTGCGGACGGTCTCGCGGCGCTGCTCAAGGGCATGCACAAAGGCACGGCGCACGTCGGCAAGGTGCCGGCGCGCCAGGCGAAAAGCCTCGAGCGCGAGATGCAGATGAAGACTTTGCAGCGCGACCTGCGCAAGGCGGT
>JBBQIZ010000203.1:0-7731 GCA_038325425.1 Chthoniobacterales bacterium | reverse complement strand
TCCTGCTGCGCCTCCATAAATCCCTGCGCCACAGGGCTCTTCATGACTTCCTCGCGCAGCACATTGAATTGGGCAACTTCCTCCTCAGTGACCGCCCGGCCGCTCTGCTGCTTCATTTGAAGGAGTTCGCCCAACTCGTTGAGCTGCTGAAATTGAAACTTCGCGCCCTCGTCGCGCAGGAACGCATCCAGCTTTTCTTTCACCGCTTGGAAATCCGGCTGATCGACGACGGCCTGGCAAAGCTCCATGGCTTTTTGAATGATTGGGCTCTCTTTGACGGTGGTTTCCATGGGGTGTTGATTTTTCGGCGGCAGAAGTGTCGGCCCCGACGGTAGATGGAGTGCTTCTTCGGATCAACCGTAGCGACCAATGTCGTACTCGCCGGTCATTCGATCGTCCGCCCTTCGACCCGCTTCTCGCCCCCGGCGCGGAGCTGATCCTTCCGCGTGAGCACGCGCATCTCCCCATCGGGGCCGCGGACAAAGCCGCTCAAGGTCCAGCTCACGAGGCTGACCACGATGGAGCCGAAAAACGCATTCCAAAATCCGGCGACGTGAAATCCCGGCACAAGCCCGCCCGCCAGCCAGAAGGTGAGCGTATTCACGACAAGGATGAAAAAGCCGAGCGTCACGACGATGAACGGCAGGCTCAGCAGGAGCAGCACCGGGCGGATGAACGCATTGATGATCCCGAGAAACAACGCCATGAAAACCAGAGGCACCCAGCCCTCGGTATGGATGCCCGGGAGTTGCGCGGCCGCGGCGACGGCGATGGTGGTGACGAGCCAGCGAATCAGGAACGGTTTCATGCTGCCGAAAATAAGACCGCGGGAGGAAAGCCCGAAACTCGAATTTCACGATCCCTGGGTTACCGGCGAACGCTGAGAAATGCTCCGGCCAGAGTCTCGCCAGCGCATCGGCCTGCAACTCCGCCGCCTGCGACTGCGGGCGGCGAAGTTCCGTGCGTCTGAGCGAGGCTGAATTCCGCGACGGGGCTAGACCCTCGGCCCGGCGGCTTTCACCGCGGGCGAGGCGCCGGATTCGTATTTTTGGAAGTTCGCGACGAAAAGCCCGGCGAGCTTTTGCGCGGTCGCGGCAAAGGCTTTTTTGTCGGCCCAGGTGTGCTCGGGAACAAGCATGTCGGCGGGGACATGCGGCACGGCGGTGACGACGTGGATGCCGAAGATCGGATCGGGCTGCGTGGGCGCGCTGGCGAGGGTGCCGGCGTGGATGGCGTCGATGATCGCGCGCGTGAACTTGAGTTTGATGCGGGAGCCGATGCCGTGGCTGCCGCCGCTCCAGCCGGTGTTGATCAGCCAGACGTTGACCTTGTGCTGCTTTAGTTTCTCGGAGAGCAGCTCGGCGTATTTCGCCGGATGCCAGACGAGGAAGGGCGCACCGAAGCACGCGCTGAAGGTCGCCGAGGGTTCGGTCACGCCCATCTCGGTCCCCGCGACTTTCGCGGTGTAGCCGGAGATGAAGTGATACATCGCCTGTTCGGCCGTGAGCTTCGAGATGGGCGGCAGGACGCCGAAGGCGTCGCAGGTCAGGAAGATGATGTCGGTCGGATGACCCGCGACGCAAGGCACCTTGGCGTTCTTGATGAACTCGATGGGATAAGCACCGCGCGTGTTCTGCGTGATGCTGGTGTCGTGGAAATCGACGTGATGTCCCTCGTCGTCGAAGACCACATTCTCCAGGACGCTGCCGAAGCGGAGCGCGTGAAAAATGTCGGGCTCGTTTTCCGGCGTGAGGTCGATCGCTTTCGCGTAGCAGCCGCCCTCGATGTTAAAGATGCCGTCATCGCCCCAGACGTGTTCGTCGTCGCCGATGAGCCGCCGTTTGGGATCGGCGGAAAGCGTGGTTTTGCCCGTGCCGGAGAGGCCGAAGAGCACGGACGAATGCGTCTGGTGCGCGTCCGCCGTGGCCGAACAATGCATCGAGAGCAGGCCCTGCTTGGGCATGAGATAGTTCATGATCGTGAAGACGCCTTTCTTCATTTCGCCGGCGTATTCAGTGCCGAGGATGACCATCTGCTTTTCCTCAAACGAGAGGTCGATCGAAGTCTTCGAGGTCATGCCTGCCGTGAGCCGGTTCGCCGGGAAACGACCGGCATTGAAGATCACGTAGTCCGGTTCGCCGAACCCCGCGAGTTCCTCGGTCGTCGGGCGGATGAGCATCGTATGCATGAAGAGCGCGTGGTACGGCCGCGAGCAGACGATGCGGATCTTCAGCCGATGCTGCGGATGCCAGCCGGCAAAGGCGTCCACGACGTAGAGCCGTTCGCAGGTGTTCAGGTAGTCGATGGCGCGCTCGCGATTCACGCGGAAGCCTTGCTCATCGATCGGAATATTCACCGGTCCCCACCACACATCCTTCTCGGAATCGGGGTGTTTCACGACGCGCTTGTCTTGCGGCGAACGGCCGGTCTTCGCGCCGGAATAGGCGACCAGCGCGCCGGAGTCCGCCATGGAGGAACCGGGTTCATAACGGATCGCGTGCTCGTAGTACACTGCGGGCGAAAGGTTGCGGTGGACGGTTTCGACGGTGAGGCCGTAGTTCGAGAGGTCGAGAGCGGGGCTGTGGCTGGTGTTCATCATTTTTGGTTTGGTGGATCGTTGGTATTCGCCGGTCGCGTCGCTCGCGTCGGCATCTCGTTTCAGAAGTTTGTCGATGTAAGTGAGGCGGACGATGCGCCCGTAGGGCCGCGGCTCCGTGACAGGAACTCGACGCCGGCCATGAGGATGGGGCGATGGGCGAACGTGGCGCGAATCCCGGGCGTCACCGTGATCAGCGAGCGGCCGGCGTCCCGTCCATCGAGATCGGTCCGGCCGTAGCCCTCGCCAAAGGTCGTCGCGTTGCCCCACGTCGGTGCCAGCGAAACCGCGTAAGTGAGGTCGTTGCGCCGGCCGCCGCGCTCGCCCCGACCGGCCTGCGTCTCCTCCTGCAGATGGTAGTAGAGCCCGACGCGTTTCCGCCCCACGGCGCGAGATCCTGCCAAGATAACGTCGTTTTTCATAGTCCCCTTTGTTGGTTGTTTCCCTAACAGCGCGATCGTGCCGGGGCCGGCGTGGGCCGGCTACACCTCCCTTGGGAAAACATGACCGGATCTGGCCGTGGCGGCGGTTCTCAGAGGAAAAGCGACGCGCCGGGGCGCTGGTGGCCATTTGCCGGAAGGACGTGCTTCCAGCCCGCGGGAACTATCCTTTCAAGCCATCGAATCGGCCTTTCGCCCTTGAACTTGGCGCTGCACGACTTCCTTTGTCGGATCATGCGTCACCTGCTCGTGCCCCTGCTCCTGCCCTACGTCGCTCGCTGGATCGCCGCGCGGGAGCGGCAGATTCTCGGCGCAGGCACGCCGTTGAGCGAACAGAGCGCGGCCGATGCCCGCGCGATCGGCGTGGCCCATCCGCACCGCGTCCGGCTGCTCCGAGTGCCCCATGTCCCGCTGCCCGCGGGTCGCCTGATCCACCTCGCCGAGCGTTTGGCCGGCGGACCTTGGGAGCACACCGCCGGGCTGACCGCCCGCTATGGCATCTTCATTCGCGAGGCGTATTGGGGCGATCGACGCCTGATCGCACACGAGCTGGCGCACACCGCGCAGTATGAGCGGCTCGGCGGCATCGCTCCCTTCCTTCGCGCCTACCTCACGCAATGCCTGACCTGCGGCTATTCGGCAGCGGCACTGGAGTTGGAAGCCATCGCCGCCGCCGCAGCGGTGGATGCCTGACCGCCCGGCTGCGGCGCGCGAACTGCCACATGATGGACTCCTCTACGCGTCACCACAACCCTCTATGTGATCCTGCTCGATGATGCCGTGGCCCGGCATCCCTCGGTGCTCCGGCTCAATCCGCGGCGCGATCCGTCCATGCCATGCGTCTATGTGGGCATGACCGGGCTGCCGGTCGAGCATCGCTTCGAGAACCACAGGCACGGTTACAAATCCGCGTGGACGGTGAAAAAATACGGCGTCCGCCTGTGCCCGGAGTTGTTCGCGCATTTGAACCCGTTGCCCTACGCGGCGGCCGTGGAAATGGAGCGAGACCTCGCTGCGGACCTGCGGGCGCAGGGTTACACGGTCACAGGCGGGACCTAGCGCTGCACAAACGCGAGCAGATCTGACGAAAGATTGCGCGATCGATCACCGAGGCCAGCAGATCTGCGAGAGCGCGCCTTCCGCCGCCTCCATTTGCGATGAACCCACCAAGGCATCGAGACGCGATTCATCGGACACATGCGCAAGAGAATCGAATCCGTCCTCCCCATGCAGCCGGCCCTGGAAGCCGAGTCCTGGCTGGATCTGGAGTCGATCGCCGAAGTCGAGGTCACGTCTGAAGATCCTGCCCATCCCATCGAAGGCGCTCTTTTGCCCGGCCGTGATCGAGGATGGAAAGCCTCCGCACCGGGCCCGCAAACGCTCCGCATGATCTTTGATTCGCCACAGGAACTCAGGCGCGTCCACCTGGTCTTCACGGAAAGCGAGAAAGCCAGAACCCAGGAATTTGTGCTCCGCTGGTCGTCGGGTAAGGGTCATCCGTTCCGCGAAGTGGTGCGCCAGCAATACAACTTCTCCGCGATGTCCCGTGAGGTCGAAGACTACACCGTCGAGTTGCCCGAGGTGAAAATCTTGGAGCTGGAGATTATTCCCTCGATCAGCGGCGGCGAATGCCGCGCGTCGCTGAATGAACTCCGGCTGAGGTAAAGCGGCCCCGGCCTTCCATGATGCCGGCCAGCATCGTATTAGTGTGGCCGGGGAATCCCGTAGGCGAGGGACAGATAGTTGCCGATGTCCTCCGGCTCATCCAGGAACTGAAGATCGCCGAACTTCTTGAACGGAAGACGGCCCGCCAACTCTGCAAGCGGTCGATGGGCCACGAGAGCCGGACACGATTGATAATCGTTTCCTAACAGCGCGACGATCTCCGCCCGAGGTTTGGCGAAGGCCACCCGGCGGACCTCGAGCTCCGAGGTGAGCTGCGGATAGAGGTGCAGCAGTCCTTCAAAAACGGTGCAGTACGGGCAGTAGTAGGGCGCACCTTCCCCGTCGCGAAATCCCGCGCTCAGCAGAAACAAAACGTCTTTCATGGGATCGGAAAACTCACCCGGCGAACGGAGAACGACAAGACGTATCCGGCTGCCGATTGCGGCGGTTCATGCCGGGCAAATGCGCATTGGATGCGGTCGCCCCAATGCGCACGCTCGAATCGCTGCCAGAACCCGCAACGTGCCTTCCGACCCATTTTCCCCATCGAAGTCTCCCGAGTTCCTGCGCGACCTGGGTTTCCCGGCTCAGACGCGATTGGAAGCCCGCTGGACCCCGGTCAATGGATGTCTGCTCCACAGTCGCAGCGGCGGAGCGGCCGCGCACGGCGGCGTGCCTTTTGTGTTCGTCCACGGCTTGGTGATTTCCAGCCTCTACATGATCCCGCTGGCTGAGTGCCTCGCCGTTCGGCACGCCGTTCACGCCCTCGACCTGCCGGGCTTCGGCCGCAGCGCCGGCCCGCGCGAAATCCTTTCCCTCTCCCGGCTCGCCGACAGCATTATCGACTGGATGTCGGAGGCGGGGCTGAGCCGTTGTCACCTCGTCGCCAATTCCCTCGGCTGCGAGATCGCGGCGCATGTCGCGGTCAAAGCCCCGGAGCGCGTCGCTTCCCTCATCCTCATCGGACCGACCGTCGACCCCCTCGCCTGCCCGATCGCCACGCAGACCGTGCGATTGCTGCGAGACGCCCTGCAGGAGCCCATCCGGCTGTGGATGAACTGGCTGTTCGACTTCTTCCGCGCGGGGGTGTGGCGCGCCATCGGCACCACGCGCGAAATGTTCCGCGACCACATCGAGCATCAGTTACCGCTGGTTGCGGCGCCGACTCTGGTCATGCGCGGAGGCCATGATCCCACCGTCCCGCACGAGGCCGGGGAGAGAATGACGGGCCTTCTCCCGAACGGCGAATTGCTCGTGATCGACGGCGAGCCGCACTGCGTCCACTACACGCAACCTCAAACCGTCTGTGACGCCATCGAGCGCTTCGTGGCCGCCCGAAACCACTATCCGGCGGCCGCCGGATAGAGGAGCAAAGTCGGTGGCATCCGCCCTGCTAATTCAGGAAGTGGAATATGAAACGCCCATCGAAATCAAGATTGCGCTGGCTGCGCGGCCCAAACGGACAACGTCTGGGTCTGTGCCTGCCGGTCCGTCAGTAACGCCAGGCCAGCGGCGGCGCGGCAGAAATCCTTCCCCCGATCGGTGCGCTCGGGCGACGGTGGGTCGAGCCCGCTTTCGCGAGTCCGGGATTGAATTCCACCCCGTCTCATCGCCACGCTCGCCTTCATGAAATCCCTCCTCGCGTATCTTCTCCTCACCGTGGCCGCGCACGCCGCCCCCGTGCCGCTTTTTGATGGCAAATCCTTCGATGGCTGGGAGGGCGAGACCGCAAAGACGTGGCGGATCGAGAACGGGGAGATCGTCGGCGGTTCGCTCGCGGAGAAAATCCCGAACAACGAATTCCTCGCCACAAAAAAGAGCTACGCCAACTTCGACCTGCGGCTGAAATTCAAACTCAGCACCACTCCGAAATCCAACGCCGGCGTGCAGATCCGCAGCGAGCGCATCACCGATCCCGCGCACGAGATGATCGGCTACCAGGCCGATCTCGGGGAGAAATACTACGGCGCGCTCTACGACGAATCGCGCCGCAAGAAAATCCTCGCCGCGCCCACCGCCGAGGTCCTCGAAAAGGCGCTCAAGCCCGGCGAGTGGAACGAATACCGCATCCGCGCCGAAGGCCGGCGGGTGCAGCTCTGGATCAATGACACGCTGACCGTTGATTACACCGAAGAGGACGAAAGCATCGTGCAAAAGGGCCGCATCGCGCTGCAAATCCACGGCGGCCCGCCGGCCGAGGTCCGCTACAAGGACGTCGTTATCGAAGAACTCCCGTGAAGCTCGTCTGGGCGCTGCTGCTCGCCGGTGCGTTGACCGCTTGGGCGGAAGCGCCCGTGCCGGTGCGCGATCCGCAGTCCTCGGCGGTCCGCGAACTGGTCGATCTCGCGAAGCTCGATGCCGCGTTCCGCTTCGATCTGCGGTACGACCGCGACGGCGCAGAACTGCCCATGCCCACGCCCTACGACGACTTCTCCGAGCGCGCGCACCGCGAGGCCAAAGGCGTCCCCACCGACGCCACGCGCAACTCCAAGCCGCTCGAAAGCACAATGCTCAAGCACGGTTTCCTCCCCTCTCCGTTCGAGTGGTGGCACTTCGCTTTCCGTGATTGGAAAACGCGCCCGCCCCTCGACGTGCCGCTCGATCAATTGCCGTGAAACCCGTCGCGCCCGCCGCAACTCCGATCCTCGCCGACAAGACAATCGACGGCGCGCGCACCAGCCGCTGGGTCCTCGAATCCACCGCCTGCCCGCTGCTCACTGCGCATCGCATCGCGCGCCTCGGCATCGATCAAACCCGCGCGCCCTACGAACGCGTGCGGCTCCGACCCGAAGGCAGCTTCTTCCTGGCCAGCCTCGAAGGCGTCGGCCGCATCCTGCTCGAGGGCCGCTGGACGCGGCTCAAGGCCGGCGACGTCGTCATGGCGCCGCCGCGCGTGCTCAATGCCTTTCACACGCCGCCCGGCCAGCGCTGGGTCTTCGCGTGGCTGCGCTACGCCGAACCCGCGAACGCCAAGCCGCTCGTCGGCGCCGAATCGCCACTGCGCGCGGTCGGCGGCGCGGGGAAAATCGG
>JBBQIZ010000202.1:0-7856 GCA_038325425.1 Chthoniobacterales bacterium | reverse complement strand
CTCGAGCCGAATGCCGGTTCGCAGGGCGAATACGCGGGGCTGCTCGTCATCCGCAAATTCCACGAATCCCGCGGCGAAGCCCGCCGCGACATCTGCCTGATCCCGGCGAGCGCCCACGGCACGAACCCCGCGAGCGCGGTCATGGCCGGCATGAAAGTCGTCGGCGTCCGCTGTCTCGAAGATGGCGACATCGATCTCGACGATCTCCGTGCGAAGGCCGATCAGCACAAGGATCAGCTCGCGGCGCTCATGGTCACCTATCCGAGCACGCACGGGGTTTTTGAGGAGACGATCGTCGAGATCTGCGAACTCATCCACGCGCACGGCGGACAGGTTTATATGGATGGCGCGAACATGAACGCGCAGGTCGGCCTGACTTCGCCCGGCCACATCGGCGCGGACGTCTGCCACCTCAATCTTCACAAGACGTTTTGCATTCCACACGGCGGAGGCGGCCCAGGCATGGGGCCGATCGGTGTGGCGGCGCACCTCGTCCCGCACCTTTCCGCGGTGGAGCGAAAAGGACCCGACACCCGGACCGGAGCCATCTCGGCGGCACCATTCGGCAGCGCGAGCATTCTCACGATCCCGTGGGTTTACATCCGTCTGATGGGCGGCGAGGGCCTGACCGACGCGACGAAACTCGCGATCCTCAACGCCAACTACATCGCCCGCCGGCTCGATTCGTATTTCCCGGTGCTGTTCAAAGGAAGTCGGGGACTTGTCGCCCACGAATGCATTCTCGACCTCCGCGACTTCCACAAAGTCACCGCGGAGGACGTGGCCAAGCGGCTCATGGACTACGGCTTCCACGCGCCGACGCTGAGCTGGCCGGTCGTCGGGACGCTGATGGTCGAGCCGACGGAAAGTGAATCGAAGGACGAACTGGACCGTTACTGCGATGCGATGATCGCCATTCACAGCGAAATCACCGCCGTGGAAACCGGTCAGGCGGACGCGAAAGACAACGTGCTCAAGAACGCCCCGCACACCGCTCACGCGGTCACTGCGACGGAGTGGACGCACCCCTACACGCGCGAGCAGGCCGCATATCCGGCGGGTTGGCTGCGCGAGCACAAATTCTGGCCGAGCGTCGGCCGGATCGACAACGTCTGGGGGGACCGCAATTTGTTCTGCGCCTGCGTGCCTGTGGCGGAAAACGCCTAAAAAACGGAGTGCGGTATTGAGTCGCCGCGCTCCATGAGTAGGTTGCCGGGATTGCTGTGAAAAAGCTGTTCCTGCTCGCTTTTCTTGTCGCGCTTCCGGCGCTGGCTGAGGACTCGCGGCTCGTTACCCTCGTCAAACAAGGCGATGCGGAAGAGCGCGCGGGCCGGACCCGCGCCGCCCTGAGTTTCTACCGCGACGCCGAGCAGATCGAACCTCGCAACGTCGGCGTGCTGCTCCGTATCGCGAAGCAATACGGCGATCTCGTCGGCACGGCCAAACCGCGGGAAATGGCCGAGCAACTGGCCCAAAAATCACTGCTCTACGCGGAGCGCGCGGTGGAGATCGACCCGAAAGTGGCGAAGGGCCATCTGAGCGTGGCGATTGCCTACGGCAAATTGACCGATTTCGTAGGCAACAAGGAGAAGCTGGAATATTCCAAACTGATCAAGCAGGAGACGCTGAAGTCCATCGCGCTTGATCCGAAGGACGACTTCGCCTGGCATGTGCTCGGTCGGTGGCATTCGGGTGTCGCCAACGTCAGCGGGGTGCTCAAAATGATGGCGGGTCTCGTTTACGGCGGCCTGCCGACGGCGAGCAACGAAGAGGCGGTGAGGTGCCTGAAAAAGGCGGCGGAGATTGCCCCGCAGCGGATCATCCACCACAGCGAACTGGCGCGCGTGTATGCGATCATGGGGCGCAAGGAGTTGGAGGATTCGCAGTGGCGGATGGTGCTGGCGTTGCCCGCGGTGGACAAGGAAGACGAGAAGGATCAGCACGATGCGCGGGCGGCGCTGAACCTGCCCAAGGGCACGCTGTCTCCGCTGCCAAAGCCCACTGCCGTCACGACGGTGCGCTGAAGGTTACGCGCGCGGCTTGATGACTAGGGCCAGCCAGCCGCCGAGGAGACCCAGGCCGCCGAGTGGCGTGATCGCGCCGAGCCATTTTAAATTGGTCAACGCGAGGATGTAGAGACTGCCGCTGAAGATGAGGATGCCGACGCCGAACAGGAGGAAGGGGAGGCGTGCCACGGTCGGGCGCAGCGCGAGCGCGAGCAGAACGACGGCGTGAACAAGATGGTAGAGCGTGGCCGTTTCCCAATTGGCGATGCGCCCCGTCTCTTCGAGCATGCTCCGCAAGCCATGGGCTCCAAAGGCTCCGAGGGCGACGCCCAAAAATCCGGCGAGAGCAGCGAGGCGGACGGCGAGGATCGAATTCATGACGCGCAATCAACGCGCAAAAAACTCATATCCAAAGTCGAAAATTCCCTGAGCGGCCCTAGGCTCCCGCCCCATGGACTGGACCCACTGGCAGCCGCGCGAGCGGGCCAATCTCTGCTTTATCGTCAAAGACGGACGCGTGCTCCTCATTCGCAAGAAGCGCGGACTTGGCGCGGGCAAGATCAACGGGCCCGGCGGCAAGCTTGAGCCCGGGGAGACGGCGCTGATCTCGGCCATCCGCGAAGTGCAGGAGGAGATCGGGGTGACGCCGCTGGAAATCGAAGAGCGCGGGGTGTTGCATTTCCAGTTCGTCGATGGCTACAGCCTGCATTGCGCCGTTTTTCTGGCGCGCGATTTCACGGGCGAGTTGATCGAGACGGTAGAGGCGGCGCCGCTGTGGTTCGATCTCGCCGCGATTCCCTACGATGAGATGTGGGCGGACGATCGGCACTGGCTGCCGCAGATGCTCGCGGGCGGGCGCTTTACGGCGTGGTTCGCGTTTGATGGGGACACGATGCTGAGCAAGGACGTGCGCTGGCACGAGGCTTGAACCGCGGTCACTTCGCTGCGGCTTCCGCACGCAGGCGTTCCCAGTGGAGCCGCGCGACCTGCCACATGTAGCCGGGCCCGCCCGCCGCGCGTGCCTGCGGAAGTGCGACCGCCTTCTCAAGCAGGACGAGCGCGCGATCACGCTTCCCGAGCCGCGCTTCTTCCAGGCCTGCGTAATAGTTGCCGAAGAAGGCGACCTGCATTTCATCCTCGAGACCTTTGCGGGTGATTTCGGCCAGTACTTCGTCGGGTGTCTTTTTGCCGGCGAACATTTCATAGAGCGACGGAAATGGCTCCCGGTCGAACTGGGTGTAAACGAGCATTTCGGCACGCGCTTTCTCCACGCCCTCGGCCTGGGCCTGCGCGAGAAATTTCCAGATGCCATTCTCGCGGTCGCGTCCGTCGTAGGCGTGGTATTTGGCAAACTGCTGCGCTGATTTCTCAAATTGCCCCGCGAAATAATAGGCGATGCCGAGCCTCCAGTGCGGAGCGTCTTCGCGCGCATCCAGGGCGATCATTTTTTCATAGTCCGCGACCGCCTGCGGGAATTGACCGAGAAAGAGATGGAGGTCGCCGCGCTGCGCGCGAAGCGGAATGGAGTCGGGTGAAGCGGCGAGCGCGGTGTCGAGGGTCTGGAGTTCGGCGGCAAATTTCGCGAGCATCGGTGCGCGCCACTCGGGCCACGCTGTCGGCTCGGCGCTGCGGCCCGTCGCGGCGACGATCAGCATGGCAGCGAACGTCACGAGCAGATAGCCCGAGAGACGCCACGGTGAGCGGGGGCGCTCGCCGGCGCGATTGAGGAGGTGCACGCCTGAAGAAATCATGGGTCGCACTTTACAAGGTGCCGCCGCGCTGCCGAGCTTTTCCCGCGGGCGCGGTGTCCGCGTTCGTGGGAACGAAACAATCGTTCTTTGATCAAGTGTGGCGGGCGGATAAAACGGCGTTCCTATGGCTGCGGAAACCCCTCACGAACCCAGCGGTGAAGCGCCCTCCGGGCAGTCGCCTGGCCGGAAGCACCCTCCCGGGCGGCGCATTCTCGCGAGTGTTTTCCTGAGTTGGCTCGGGGTGCTGATTTCCTGGCTGCTGTTGCGCAAGGAATCGGGCGCTCTCTCGCACCTGTGCCAGGCCGGGTCGGGCTGCGACGCGGTTTTGTCCAGCCGATATGCGACGATCCTGGGAGCGCCGCTGCCGTGGCTGGGCCTGGGCTTTTACCTGCTCGTCTTCAGTCTGCTCCTGGTGGTGATCGGGGCCGCGAAGAGCGCCTGGCAAAGGAATGCGCTCGGGGTCGCGTCGTGGTTGAGTGTCGCGGGCCTTAGCTTTTCCGTGATTTTGATGGGGATCCAGTTTGGCGTCTTGCGCGCCTTCTGCCCGCTTTGCACCGCCTCGGCGGTCGTCATCCTCGCGCTGGTCGTGACGCTGCCCCCTGCCGCCGCCGTGGAAGGGGCTCCGGGGTTGCGCCTGACGGCGTTTGCTTCCGCGGGGATGGCGATTTTGACGCTCGCGGCGCTGTCACTCGCGAACGGCGGCTCTCGCACGGAGGTTGTGGCGGTTGTCGATGGGCAAAAGTTTACGCGTCAGCAGATGGAGGAAGAACTGGCGATTTCCCTCCAGCCGCTGGAGCAGCAGAGACATGCGCTGGAAGCGGAGTGGGTGAGCAAAAAAGCGGATAAGATTCTGCTCGATGCAGAGGCGAAGCGGATGGGCACCAGCGTGGAGGAACTGCTGACTGTCCGGCTCAGCCGGCTGCCGCCTCCGACGTCACAGGAAGTCGAAGCACGGCTGGTGGAGACAGGGCGGTCGGCGGACCCGAAAAACTCGGCTGTCGCTCGGGAGGAGTTACTGGCTGCGAAGCGTGAAAGCGCGCGCGACGAGGTGCTGAACGAGATCGCTGGCCGGCATTCCGTCCAGATCTTCCTCCCGCCGCCGAGGCTGCACGCGATGCAGATCGACCTTTCGACCGCGAAGACTTCCGGACCCGCAGACGCCCCGGTGCAACTCGTCGTTTTCTCGGATTTCCAATGTCAATATTGCGCCCGGTTAGCGCCCGTCCTGCAGCGCCTTCGCGTCGAATTTCCGAACGAATTGATGGTGGCGTTCCGCTATTTTCCGCTGGAAGCACACGCTCGCGGTGTGGCTGCGGCGGTGGCCGCGGAGTGTGCTGCCGAACAGGACGCGTTTTGGAAGTATCACGACCGGCTTTTTGAGGAAGGCGGCGACTTGAGCGAAAGCCGACTCGTGGCGCTGGCGGTGAAGATCGGCCTGGATGAGGGGCGTTTCCGCCAATGTCTGCAGGGCGACCGGGCGAAGACGGTGGTGGCAGCCAGCTATCGCGACGCCGCCGCCGCAGGGCTCGAAGGAGCGCCCGCTGTTTTCCTGAACGGCAGGCGCGTCGAAGGCGACCTCCGCTACTCCGCGCTGGCGCGCCGCATCAAGGCCGAACTGCAGCGTGCCGCTGGGAAGGGTGGGGGAGCGGACAAAACGTCGGCAACCCGCTGATCACAGGGCATGGAGAGGTCCGCAGAGGGAGCTGAGGATTTTCTCGCGATCGGGCTTTGTTGTTTGCCCGGCAGTCGCCTGCCTACGGCGTGGTCCGGAGAGGTGGTGGCTGCTGGCCGGTCTTACGCTCCTCTTCAAGGCGCTGCATGGCCCGTTGGGCGTTCCCGCTTCCGAGGGAAGACGCCTTTTGATATTCCGCCTCCGCTTCATCGAGCCGGCCCCGGCGGTGGAGATGCGCCGCATAGGCCCAGCGGACGTAGCCGGAGTTGGGGTCCAGTTCCACCGCCCGCCGGAATAAGGGCTCCGATTCTTCGAAGCGCTCCAGTGGGTCCAACGACCATGCGAGCCCAATGAGAATGTCCCGATCGAGCGGTGCCAACTGCAGCGCGGCGCGGTAGGCGGCGGCCGATTCCAGATAGAGCCGCTCCCGCTCCGGTCCTTCCGCCAGCGCCGCCCGCGCGGCCAAGGCTTCGCCCAGATAATTGAGCAGATCGATATTTTGCGGATCACGCTTCAAACCGCGTCGTGCTGAAGTTTCCGCCCGCACGGCATATTCTCCGGTGTCGAGCGTGGTCCAATCGGCAAGGGCGAGGCGTGTCTGGTGGGCGTGATATTCGGCGAAAGCTTTCGGCCAGCCCGCGATCAGGATCCAGAGCCCTAAAGCCGGCACGACAAGACGCGCGAAGACGCGATCCAAACGCGAGGGTGGGTTGGCGCTGTCGTCCGATGGCACGGCGGGGCTGGCGAGGATGCCGAAGACGAACGCCATGAGGATGGCGTTTGCGGGGATGTGCATGTTGAAGTCCACCACCGAATGGACAGTCATCGCGGCCAAAGCGCTGAGCGCCCCGACAGTCAGCGCCATCGCGGTGTCGCCGAAACCGTCGAATGGATTGCGACGGGTGATGAAATCGTCAAGCGCCCGCCACCCGCTACGGATGTGGAAGAGGAAAAAAACGAGGAAAACTGCAATGCCGACGATGCCAAACTCGGCGAGGAGTTGCAGGTAGTCGTTGTGCGCGAAGCGCGGGTCGGTTTGCACCAGCGGATCACGAAACTGCCGGCCGTAGTAGAGAAAAGTGCCGGCACCGGTGCCGAAGACGGGGCTCAATTGGAATTGTTGGATGGCCGCGGGCCAAATGCTCATCCGCGCGGAATCGAGAGTCGTCGCAGTTTGCACCCGCAGGAGGAGCGTGTCCGATTCGGCGAGCAGGAAAGCGGCGCTCAAACCGCCAATCGCGAGGACCACCGCCACCGCGCCGAAGACGTAGCCGAGCCGATCGAACCTCTGCCGGGCCAAAATCAGGAAACTCAGCACGCCGAACACCAGCAAGCCAGTCGCCGCGCTGATGTAGCCGCCGCGGCTGCCCGTCAGGATGATCCCCGCGATGCAGACCAGCGATCCGTAGCCGAGAAGCACCTTGGCCCAGATGCGCCATCGACTCCAGAAGGTCATGGCCAGCCCGAACATCAAGGCAACTTCGAGAAAACCCGCCAAATGGTTTGGAGAGCCCATAAATCCACTCGCGCGGGTGCCGTAGCTTTCCCGCGAAAGGCCGGGCAACGGCATGAAGTTGTCGCCTTCGGTGAACTGGATCGCTCCGATGACGCAGTTCGCTGTCGCAAGGATCAAAAGGACGGCCACGCAAGTTCCCCGCATGTTTGCGGAACAAAGGTGCAGAGCGACGATCAGGTAGAGGATCGATGCTCCGATGACCGTGAAGAGGTCGTTCCGCGCGAGATATTCAACAGGCGAACTGATTGTCCGAATCAGGATGTAACCAACGAATGCGACGGTCGCGACGACGCACGGTGTGACCCGTCCCTGTGATGACGGAGAACGTCCGTAGTGGAGTGCACCCACCACGCCTGCCAGTGCGAGCACCGCGTAACACGGCAGACTCAGCCACAGCCAGATTCCTCCTCGCAACATGTTGATTCCCACGACGGCGATCATCACCATCACGAGCAAAAGGACATTCATCGGACGCTGAAACTGATCGCTCGAAAAAAAAACCCGAGCGCAATCGCGCTCGGGTTTTCAATTTTTGATGCTCGTGCTGCTATGGAGCGCTCGTCACACAGGCACCAGGCGTTGCCCCGGCGGCAATGTAGCGATTAGCGATGGCGTCAGGCGCGGTCATCGTCCGGCCGCGATAACAAAACGTCTGTGTTCCGCTTTGGGCGAAGACCTCCGCTGGAACGAAGAACAGGAGTGCTCCCGCCCCAACTGCGGCGGCGAGAGAGATTTTTAGGCTGGTTTTGAATTTTGAAATCATAAATTTCTAGAAGGTGGCGTGAATTCTTGGGATGTCCAATGGATTTTTTTATTGCAGAGTTTGGGCCCGCTGGCGACGCCGCCCGGCGAAGCAAACGCCTGCCAAGGCGAGGCCGAAAAGTGCTGTCGTGGGCTCTGGAATAACGTCA
>JBBQIZ010000201.1:0-7950 GCA_038325425.1 Chthoniobacterales bacterium | reverse complement strand
GGCGAGCGCGCAGCCCAGCCATTCGTCACGGCGCAGGGCGAGGCCGTTGTGCTCGACGAGCGTGGCCGGCGCGGGCAGGCCGAGTTCGTCGATCAGTTCCGCGACGTTCGTCGCGCGCAGGACGGCGCGCGGTTCTCCGTTAATCAGCAGCGTCACGACGCGAGAATAGCGGCGTCCCAATCTTTCCACACCGCCTCAAAGCCCCGCGAACGCAGGAGCGTGGCGACTTCCGCCGCGGAGCGATCGTCGGAGATTTCGAACTGTCCCGTCGCGCCGGCGTCCGCCGCGGAATCGGCAGGGGCCAGGGCTTTGCCGCGCACCGTGAAGTGCAAATCTTCGCGGCCTTCGCCGGTATAGCCACCGGGTTCCGTGTGGCTGCCGGCGCTCATCATGGTGATGCCGAGTGGGAGCAGCGCGTCGCGCAACGGCGCGGGTTCGCGCGTGCTCAAGACGATGCCGACCTGCGGGAAGCAGATGCGCAACGCGCAGATGATCTGGATGAATTCGCGGTCGGCGAGCGGATGCGCAGGAGTGAAATTTCCCGCGCAGGGACGGAGACGCGGCAGGCTGACGGTGAACTGTGCCCGCCAGCAGGTGCGGAGCAGATGGTCGAGATGCGCGGCCAGCGCCAGCGCCTCGGTCCGCCAGTCGGTGAGGCCAAAAAGCGCGCCGATGCCGATGCGCCGGAAGCCGCCGGCGTAGGCGCGTTCCGGGCAGGCGAGACGCCAGTCGAAGTCCTTTTTCGGCCCCGCGGTGTGCATCGCCGCATATACCTCGCGGTCGTATGTTTCCTGGTAAACGATCAGCCCTTCGGCGCCCGCGGCGACGAGATTGGCGTAGTCGGGCGTCTCCATCGGCGCGACTTCCAGCGAGATGCTCGGGATTTCCGGAACGAGCGCGCGGACGCAGCGTTCGAGGTAGCCGTTGGAGACGAATTTCGGATGTTCGCCGGCGACGAGCAGGATATTGCGAAACCCTTCCGCCGCGAGGTGGCGCGCTTCCTTGAGCACCGACGCGATCTCCAGCGTGACGCGCAGGATGGCGTTGTCGCGGGAGAACCCGCAGTAGGCGCAGTTGTTGATGCACTCGTTCGAGAGATAGAGCGGGGCGAAAAGCCGGATGGCTTTGCCGAAATGCCGGCGGGTGACCGCCGCGGATTCGCGGGCCAGCGTCTCGATCTGCGCGTCGCTCTTCGGATCGAGCAGCGCGGCAAAGCGGCGGAGCGCGGGCGAAGTGGGATGGAGAGCGGCGGCAGTGGTCATGAAAATCGCGGGGCGGGAATATGCGGACTGGGGCCGGTCTTGTAAATAGGCCGACTTTCGGCACGTTGGCGCGCCCATGGAAACCGCTCTCCTGCTTTACCACATGCTCGTGCTCGTCGGGTTGCTGCTGGCGCTGGCGGCGGCGCTGGTCAATGTCGCGAGCTTCGACAGTCTGCGCCCGGTGGCTGCTCCGGTGCCGGAGGAAGCGCCGCTGGTCTCGATCCTGGTCCCGGCCCGCAACGAAGCCCGGAACATCGAAGCCTGCGTCGCCTCGCTGCTGACGCAGGATTATCCGCACTACGAACTCCTCGTGCTCGACGATCATTCCGACGACGGCACGGGTGAGATCGTCCGCCGGCTCGGTCTCGGCGAAGAGAGCCCGCGGCGCGTCCTCTCCGGTGAACCGCTGCCGGAGGGTTGGACGGGCAAAAACTGGGCCTGCCATCAGCTCGCGCTCGCGGCCCGCGGGGAATACCTGCTCTTCACCGATGCGGACACGACGCACGCGCCGGGCACGGCGTCGGCGGTGATCGCCGCGGCGCGTGAATATCGGGCGGATCTGCTCTCCGCGTGGCCCCGCCTGATTACGAAGACATGGTCCGAGAAGCTCGTCATCCCGATGATTCTGCTCATCGGCATGGTCGCGTATCCGCACTGGCTGGTCTTGCTGCTGCAAAGGTTTCCCACCGTCGCGGCGCGTCTGCCGGTCGCCGCTCGGCGGGCGCTCGGCGCGGCCAACGGCCAGTTCATTTTCTTCCGCCGGGCCGCTTACGACCGGATCGGCGGCCATGCCGGCCTGCGCGATCATCTCGTCGAAGACGTCGCGCTCGGCCGCGCCGTCGCCACCCGGATGGGCGAGGGGATGCGCCTGCTGAATTGCGACGCCCTTCACTTCTCGACCTGCCGGATGTATCGGCGGTTCCCCGAGGTCTGGGAAGGTTTCACGAAAAATGCCCGCGCAGCCTTCGAGGACTCGCTGTTTGGATTTCTCCTGATCGGCGGCCTGCAGGTTTGCGCGTTCCTTCTGCCGTTCGTTTTCATCTTCGTGCCCGGCCCGGCGCGTCCGCTGATTCTCGTGCAGATCGGCGTCATCTATCTCATCCGCATCGTGCTCACGCTCCGCTTTCGCACGTCGTGGCTGGGCTGTCTCCTGCACCCGTTCGCCGAGGTGCTCGCCCTTGCCATCGGCGTGAATAGCTGGCGCCGACTGGGCAGCAAGGGGGTCACGTGGAAGGGTCGCACTTATCAGGCGAGCCCGGCTGCGTAGCCTCCTGCGACCTTGCATTTCAACGGAATTCCCGCAACGTGCCCCTCGATGGAAATCGATCGTTGGCACAACCGCCGTCCGCTGGGCGCGCGTAATGCCCGGTGATTCCGCCATCTCCTTCTAATTCATCAAACCTGTGGACTTCCAAAACCTCCTGACTCGCGAGTTTGCCTGGGGCTTCTACCTCGGCTGCATTTTTCTCGTCATCGCCTGCTACAACTACCTGCGCCTGAAAGGCGAACTCGGCCGGTTTCGCCGGCACCTGAGCGACAAACTGGAGATCGAGGCGGAGACGATGAAGAAGCTCAAAGGAGAGCAGGAGACCTTGCGCAAGGAGAACGAAAGCCTGCGCGTGAAAGTGAACGCACTCAACGAACTGCCCGACCGCAAGTTCCAGCGCGACCTCGAAATCTACGCCCGCGCCGAAAAGCGCATGCTGATGAATGTGCCCGGCTTTGCTCCGGCGTGGGAAACCGCGAAGACCGAGGCGCACAACGAACTTTCTGAGGAAGAAGCGGGTAAAGCCGCGCCGAAGCGCATCTTCGCCCGCCTCTTTGGCGGCGGAACCAGCACCCAGGCGGCGCTGCCCGGTCGTGACAACGGTAGTCACTCGAACGAATCCGAACCGGCCAAGTCCGGTGCGGAACACTAGCCGCGGCAGTCGGCGCGGCCGTCCATGGACGGAAATATTCTCAGTCAAAGCCCCTTCGCGGTGGTCGCCTTCATCGTCGCGCCGGCGATGCTGACCAATGCCTCCAGCGTGCTCGCAATGAGCTCGATCAATCGCATGCTGCGCACCCGCGATCGGATGTCTCATACCATCTCTCGCAAATAACCTGACAGTTAGCACCGGGCCGCCGTCATGTCCTCTGCGGCCCTTGGCGTGCTCCGCGCCTCTGCGGTTAAAGGGTAGGCTGAGTTTGACCGCAGAGGCGCAAAGAACGCAGAGGGCCGCAGAGTGTCCGATTGATTCTGGGAGATGGTATCAGCTTTCACCAAATCGGAGACCGGCGGCCTCACGGATCAGGAAGCGGAACACCTTGTCGTCCAGGTCGGGCGCGTGGAAAAACAAGCACTCCTCCTGCTGCGCGGGCTGCGCGCGATCTACGTCGCCCCCGCGCATTCGCCGCCGCCACGCTGGTCACGCTGCTCGCCGCCGTCATCGAGCAGGCGCACGTCGCAGCTTGGTTTCGCCCGCTGACGATCCTCGGCATCCTGCTCGGCGTGATTGGCGTGGGCGGTCTAATTTTCAGCACCATCAATCTCTTCCGTGCGACCCGACTCTCGCTGGTCAATATCCGCGAAGAAGCGGCGATGATCCGCGCCCGCCAAGCCGGGCGCCTTGCTGCATCGCCCGCCAGATCCTAGCTTCCGCGGACGAAGTGCGGCCGGAATCCGACTACGCCTTCACCCGTTCGATCTGCGCGCCGAGGCCGTTCAGCTTTTCGTCGATCAGTTCGTAGCCGCGATCGATGTGATAGACGCGGTTGACCTCGGTGATGCCTTCGCTGTCGAGGCCGGCGAGGACAAGGGCGGCGCTGGCACGCAGATCCGAAGCCATGACGGGCGCACCGCTCATGCGATCGACGCCGCGGATAATCGCGGTCGCGGCGTTGAGCGAGATGTCGGCGCCCATCCGCTTCATCTCGGAGACGTGCATGAATCGCTGCGGGAAAATCGTCTCGGTGATGACCGAGATGCCGGGCGTCTTCGAGAGGAGCGCACACATTTGCGCCTGCATGTCGGTCGGGAAATCGGGATAGGGATTGGTCGTCAGTTCAAGGGCCTTGCGGGCGCCGTTCGGGCTGATCGTCAGATTGTCACCGTCGGCCGCGAGTGTAAAACCGGCGTGCGTCAGAGCGTCGATGACGCTGGTGAGATGCGAAGGATCGACGCGACGGAGTTTCACTTCGTGGCCGGCGATCGCTCCCGCGACGAGGAAGGTGCCCGCTTCAATCCGATCGGGGATGACTTCGTGCTCGGCGCCGTGCAATTCCTTGACCCCTTCGATGACGATGCGGCGGGTGCCGGCCCCTTCGATCTTTGCGCCCATCTTGTTCAGGAAGTTGGCGAGATCGACGACTTCAGGTTCGGCGGCGGCGCTGTCGATGACGGTGACGCCTTCGGCCAGGACGGCGGCCATCATCACGTTATCGGTGCCGAGCACCGTCGGGCCCTGATTGCCGCGGAGATTCATCGAGCCGCCGCGGAGGTGGCCGGCGAAGACTTTGACGTTGCCCGCGTCGATGCGGTGCGAAGCGCCGAGGGCCTCGAAGCCTTTCAAATGCAAGTCGATCGGGCGGTCGCCGATGACGCAACCTCCGGGCAGCGACACGGTGGCTTCCTTTTCCCGGCCGAGCAGCGGGCCGATGACGCAGACCGAGGCGCGCATTTTCCGGACGATCTCGTACGGCGCTTCGGTGATGATCTTCTCCGCGCGCACGGTGACGACGCCGCTCGCGCGTTCGACGTGCGCGCCGAGGTGCGAGAGGATCTGCAGCATGTAATGGATGTCGCTCAGGTCGGGGACGTGGTGAATGACGCACGGTTCCTTGGTCAGCAGCGTCGCGGCCAGGATGGGCAGCGCGGAGTTTTTCGAGCCACTGATTTTAACGGTGCCGCTGAGTCGGTGGCCGCCGTGAACGAGAATTTTATCCATAGTTTGCGAAGAGAAATCGGTGGCGGCTTTGGTAATCGGTTTGGGCACGGATGTCTTGGAAATTGTGCGTGGCGAGGAGCGTGGTGAGCGCGTCGCTTTGGTCGTGGCCGATTTCCAGCGCGAGACGGCCGCGGAGATGCTGCGCCGCCTGCGGGAGGAAGCGGCGGAAGAGGTCGAGGCCGTCGGGACCGCCATCGAGAGCGCTGCGCGGGTCGTGCTGGACCTCGCGGGCGAGCGCGGGAATTTCCTCGCGGGCGATGTACGGAAGATTGGCGACGATGAGATCGAAGGTGCCGGTGACGTTGGCGAGCAAATCGCTTTCGAGAAAGGTGACCCGCTCCGCGAGGCCGAGGCGCGCGGCATTTTCGCGCGCGAGCGCCAGCGCCTCGGGGAAAAGATCCACGGCTTCGACGTGGGCGTCCGGCCAGGCGGCGGCGAGCGTGAGCGGGATGACCCCGCTGCCGGTGCCGACATCCAGGACGCGTGGCGCCGGGCCGGCGGCCAGGATCAGTTCGCAGAGTTGTTCGGTTTCCTGCCGCGGGACGAGGGCGCGTTTGTCGCAAAGGAAGCTGCGCCCGAAAAACTCCGCCGTGCCGAGCAGATGCTGGAGCGGTTCGCCGGCGGCGCGGCGTTTGACCAGTCCGCGGAGCGGCTCCAGCTCTTGTTCGGAAAGCGGCCGGTCGAACTCGAGGTAGAGATCCATGCGTTTTTTCCGGAGCACGTGCGCGAGCAAATGTTCGATGTTCAACCGCGCGCTTTCCACGCCGCTCTTTTGGAAATAGGTGGTCGTCGCTTGGATGACCTCGATCACGGTTTTCATGGGGCCGCCTCTTCTAGTCGCCCCACGCGCCGCGCGCAAACGATCTCACGGGCGCGCCTGCTCAAGGATCCAAGCGGACACGCGTTGCAGGACGGCGGGCGCGATCGTCTCCTCGATCTGACCATATTCGGCCACCGCCCCCGTCGTGCAGTTCTGGAAGAGGTGATTGAGCCCGGGGAACTCGACGATTTGCACGCGGGTGTTGCCGCCAGCGGTGAGCGCCTCGCGAATGGCGCCGAGGTTTTCTTTGGCCGCGACCTGGAGATCCTTTTCGCCATTGATCGCGAGCACCGGGCAGCGGACCCGGCGCAACGTTGGGCGCGGATCGTAGGCGAGGAGTTGGCGGAACCATGGCGACGCGGCCATCTTGCTCTGGCTTTCGATCATCGCTTCCGAGAGGCCCATCGCCTGCCGTTGCTCCGCGGTGTATTCGGCCAATTGCCGCGTCATAATTTGCCGCGCCATCTTTTCCGCCGCGGCGCGATCCGTGGCTTGCTTGAGCAGCGGAAAAAGTTCGCGCTGCGCAGCAGTGCTCTTGGCGAGCAACTCCTCGCTCGCGCCCATCACGCGGGCGATGTCCGTGCCTTGCCGGATGAGCAATTCTTCCACGGGCACGCCGACTCCGGCGAGCAGCACAATGAAAGCGATTTCGTTGGGTTTTTTCACGGCGGCCAGCGGCGCCACGATGCCGCCTTCGCTGTGCCCGACCAATCCGATGCGCTGCGGATCAATTTCTTTGCGGGTCCGCAACCAGGAGACCGCGGCGAGCGCATCTTCCACAAAGTCGAGATGGGTCGCCTGGCTGAAATTGCCGGTGGATTTGGCGACCCCGCGGTCGTCGCAACGCAGGACGGCGATACCCGCGCGCGTGAGGTGATCGGCGAGGACAAAAAATGGGCGATGGCCCATGAGCGCTTCGTCGCGATCCTGCGGGCCGGAGCCCGTCAGGAGGACGACCGCCGGATGCGGCCCCGCGCCACGCGGCAGGGTGAGCGTGCCGGAGAGTTTGATCCCGGCGCTCGCGTTTTCCACGATCACTTCTTCCTCCGCGTACGGAAACGGTTTCTGCGGTTCCTGCGGGCGGGTGAGCTTCGGCGCTTGCGCGATACGCTTGAAGATCAGCGGCAGCTTCGGCCCGGCTTGCTGCCACTCGCCGGAGATCTCGGAGCCGTCGGCGCTGAGCCGACCGTCGAACACCCCGCCGATGCTGGCGAGTTTCATCTGGATCGCGCCGGAGTTCTCGGTGAGCGCGGAGATCGGGAGGCGAGCGCTGCCTTGATCGAGACTGACCATCGTGCCGGCGTAGGTTCCGTCAGCCGATTTTTTGATCTCCAAAGCCAGCCGCAATTCCATCACCGGAGCCGGCCGCAACGAGCCTTGCCAATGACCGGCGAGCCCTTCGCCCGGCGGTCCTTTTGTCGGAGTATCTTCTGCGTTCGCGGCCGGTCGCGGCTTGCGTTCGAGTTGGAAAGGAAACTTCAGCCCGCCTTGAATGAAGTCGCCGCGAATGCTGCGGGAGTCCTTGGCGAGGGTTCCGGTGAAAGATGGATCGCCAGGAATATTCGGGAGGGCGAAACGCACGTCCGTTCCGTCCGCCTGCACCGCGTGCAATTTAAAACCGCGCAGGCCCTGCGCGGGAATATCGATTGCGCCGGACCAGGTCTCGCCGGTGCGTTCGAGATCCACGCGAATGGCCAGCGGAGTCGTGGGTAACGTGATCTGGCCTTCCCAATGTCCGGCCGCGTCAGCCGCATTTTGGGCGCGAGCGGGCAGGAGGGCCGCGAGCACAAGGGTCGCAACTTGAAGGACGCGCAGAGGATTCATGATCTGGGGGAATCTGAAAACACGGCACCCGGCGCCGCGGCGCTACGGCTGGCCCCGCGTGTATTTCGCGAGCTTCGCCTGGTTGCGCACGGCCTCGAAAAGCTTGGGGATGGCGGTC
>JBBQIZ010000200.1:0-7958 GCA_038325425.1 Chthoniobacterales bacterium | reverse complement strand
GCTCAGCGAGTATCCCACGGTGCGGACGATTTTGATCAGTGGCTACGACCTGAGCGACTATCCGGAGCAGACGCAGTATCACCAATTGCTCGCCAAACCGGTGGAAGCGGAAGACCTGCGCGCCGCGGTGGAAAAAGAACTTCCCCCCGCGCCGCCCGTGAAACCGGAGCCGGCGGCTGAACCTGCGCCCGCCGTCGAAACGAAGCCTGCCGCCGCGGCGGAAACCGTACCGGTGATCGAGGCGAAGCCTGCGCCCGCGGCGGAATTTTCACCCGAACCATCGTCCGCGCCGCCTGTCGCGCCTACGCCTGCGCCCGTGGAGACGCCCCCGCCGGTGGCGCCGCCGACCGTGACGCCCGTGGCCGGCCCCGCGCCATCCGCTTCGGTGCCCGCACCGTCATCTGTGCCGCCGCCTGCCGTGCCCGCGCCATCGTTCGTGCCCGCGCCGACGGCGGTTTCCATTCCCAAACCCACCGTGCGGGCAACTGCGGTCCCTGCGCCCACCTCCGCCCAACCGGCGGTTAAAGCCGTCGCGGTCCCCGCCAGCGGCGTGCGTGCCGTCCCGACTGCGACGCCAAAAGCCGTCGCCGCGAATCCGCCCACCGCGACCGTGAAAGCGACCGCGGTGCCCCGGCCCAGCGGAGTCACGCCCTCCCCCGTCGCCGCGGCGGTCCCATCACCGACGGCGGTTCCGAGCGCGGGCGCGCCAGCCACTCCCACCGTGGCCAAGCCAAACTCTGCCACGCCGACCGTCCGCGCGGCCGCCACCGTCAAAGCGCAACCCGTGCCCCAGCCGGGCGCGGCGTCCGGCATGCGTCCCACCGCCGCAGGCGCGCCCAGCGGCGCCGTTCCCGTGGCCCGCTCGGGAGCGTCCGGCAAGCCGACTGCGGCGCCCGTGCCGACCCCTGCTCCCGTCGTTACGCCCAAAGTGGCGGCGCCGGAGGCGGCGGACACGCCGGCCGCAAGCGCGGCGCCTCTCAGCGACGTCGTTCCGCCGTCGTTTCCCGCCCCACCGGCGGCTGATTCCGGGGAAGACCTTTCCGGCCAAATGTTCGGGGCCTATAAAGTTCTGCGCCGGATTGGCGAAGGCCGCTGGGGCAGCATCTACGCCGCCGTCCAAACTTCGATCAATCGACCGGTGGCCCTGGAAATCCTCGCCGCGGCGAAGGCGGCCGACCCCGTCTCGCAATCGCGCTTCGTGGCCGACGCCCGAGCCAAGGCCGGCGTGCAGCATCCGTCCATCCTCGCGGTTTATGAAGCGGGTGAAGCCGAAGGCCGGTTTTTCTACGCCTACGAATACGTGGACGGCCAGAGCGTCGCCGAGTTGAAAACCATTGCGAAGCGGCTCGACGAAACGACCGCACTGAAGGTTCTGCGCGTTGCTGCGGAAGGCCTTTCCTACTTCAACACCAACCACACACCGCACGCCCCGCCCGATGCGTCATCCGTCTTCCTCGGGGCCGACGGCCAGCCGCGCCTCGCGAACCTCGCGACGCAACTGTCCGACGAACAACTCACGCCGCAGCAGGAAATCCAAGCGCTCGGCCGCGTCATGCTCGGCGTCCTGCCGGCCATCCAGTCGCTCTCGCCGGGGTTGCGGGAGATTCTTAAGCGCATGGTCCAGCCGGGCCAGCAGGCGCTCACCTCCTGGGGCAATCTGCTCCAGGGGATCAAAGCCATCGAACCGCGCGTCATCCCGACCGATGCCGCGAAAATCAGCGCCCAGGATCGCGCGGCCATCGCCGCCGTCGAGCAGGCGCGCAAGCAGCAAAAGCGCGCGCTCTATCTCAATCTCGGCAGCGTGGCGACGCTCCTGGTTCTGGTGGGCATCACCGTCTGGTTTTTTGTCATCCGGTCCGGCAAGCGCATTTACGACGAGCAGATCCAAATTCCGGCCGGCGAGTTTCTCTTTGCCAACGGAGAGAAGAAAACGCTGCCGGACTATTGGATCGATAAATACGAAGTCACCTACGGCCAGTATGCCGATTTCGTGAAGGCGCTCGAAGCCCGCCCGACGACCGAGTTCGACCATCCGCAACAGCCGCGGATCAAAAACACCGCGATGCACAAACCGCGCTATTGGGAGATTTTCTACGGCAACGCCAAGGAGGCGCGCGCTGCGCACTCGACGCCGATCGATCTCAGTTGCCCGGTCATGGAAGTCGATTTCTGGGACGCTTACGCCTATGCGAAATGGAAGGGCCGGGAGCTGCCGACCGAAGAAGAGTGGGAAAAAGCCGCGCGCGGGACGAAAGGCTTTATCTATCCGTGGGGCGACGAATTTGATCCAAAGAAGGTCAACTCGAACGCCGATTTCAACGCCAATGACCCGGGCGCCCCAGGCGGAGTGGACGGTTACAACTTCTGGAATCCGGTGGACAAAATCAAAGGCGACAAGAGTCCCTTTGGCATCATCGGCATGGCCGGCAATGTGCGCGAGTGGACCTCGACATGGGATCAGGTGAAGAAGCGGCCGGTGGCCAAAGGCGGCAGCTTTATGTCGAGCGACGTCCGGCTCGATCAGCGGACGGACCTCGACCCCAACGCGCTTTCCGAAGCCCTCGGCTTCCGCACGATCAGTCGCACGCCCCCCACGAAATAAATGAAAGCTTTCCGCTTCCTCCTCCTCCTCGCTGGCGTCTGCGCCGCCGTCACCACCGCGCAGGCGCAGCTCACCGTCAGCGTTTCGATCAAGGAGCGGTTTCACCTCCTGCACGAGCCGGTGGTCGCCACCGTGGTCGTCACCAACCAGACCGGGCGCGACATCACGCTCTCGGATACGCAGCAATTTCAGTGGTTCGCTTTCCGCATCACCACCGAGGGTGATCGGGTGATTTCCCCGCGCAACATGCGTTATCAGGTACCGCCGCTCGATTTGAAATCCGGCGAAACCGTGAAGCGGACCGTGGACCTGCATCAGCTCTACCAACTCGGCGACTTCGGCACGTATCGCATTCAGGCCAATATCTATTTCGACGGCCTCGACAAATTCTTCGCCTCAAAACCGACGCACATCGAGGTCACGGAAGGTCGCACCGTCTGGCGGAAAACCGCCGGTGTGCCCGAGGGTCAGCCCGGCGCCGGCCAGATGCGCGTCTTCACCCTGCTCGCCCATCAGCGCGGTGAAGTGAACACCCTCTACATCCGCGTGCAGGACAAGGACGACGGCTCCACCTATTGCACCTTCCCGCTCGGCCGGCTGCTCGACGGCGTGCCGCCGCAGGCCGAGTTCGACAGCGCGAACAACCTCTACGTCCTCCAACTCACCGGCAATCGCGCCTACGTCCTGACCAAGATTTCGCCGAATGGCGAGTTCGCCGGGCAGACCAATTACGCGGCGCCGAAGACCCGCCCGACACTCCGCAAAACCTCCGACGGCGCGCTTCAAATTATCGGCGGCCGTCGCGAAGCGGCGCTCGCGCAGAATCCCGACGCCGCCCCGCCCGCCAAACTGTCGGACCGCCCGCTCGGTTTGCCGGGCCGGTGAGCGCGCGCCTGCCGGCTCCCCGCATGGATTTGCCTCAGCGTCCTCGCCGCCTCCGCGCCTCCCCTGCACTGCGCCAGTTGGTGCGCGAGACCACCCTGCACGTCGAGGATCTCGTCCTGCCGCTTTTCGTCAGCGAGAAAATCACCGGGCGCATTCCGGTGGCCAGCATGCCAGGCGTCTTCCAGCTCTCCGAGGCGGAACTCGTCGCCGAAGCCAACGCCGCGCACGCCGACGGCATCGGAGCGGTGCTGCTCTTCGGCATCCCGGCGGATAAAGACGAACTGGCCACGCAGGCTTACGCGGAAAACGGCGTCGTGCAGCGCGCCGTCCGCGCGCTCAAGGCGGCGCTCCCCGAGCTGCTCGTCGTCACGGATGTCTGCCTCTGCGAATTCATGAGCCACGGCCACTGCGGCATCACCCATTTCGAGGGCGACCACGCGCATGTCGAGAACGACGCGTCGGTCGAGTTGCTCGTGAAGACCGCCGTCTCACACGCCCGCGCGGGCGCCGACATCGTCGCCCCGAGCGACATGATGGACGGTCGCGTCGGCGCCATCCGGGCCGGACTCGACGCCGCGGGTTTGCAGAACACGGTCATCATGAGTTACGCCGCGAAGTTCGCTTCCGCGCATTACGGCCCGTTCCGCGACGCGGCGGAAAGCACGCCCGCCGCGGGTGATCGGCGCACCTATCAGATGGACGCCGCCAACGCCCGCGAGGCGCTGCGCGAAGTCGCGCTCGACGTCGAAGAAGGCGCGGATCTCGTCATGGTCAAACCCGGCCTGCCGTATCTCGATATCGTCTGGCGGGTGAAGGAGCGCTTCGGCCTGCCAACCGCCGTTTACAACGTGAGCGGCGAATACGCGATGGTCAAAGCTGCCGCGGCCAATGGCTGGCTCGACGAACGGGCCACGGTGCTTGAGCAAATGACCGCCTTCAAACGTGCCGGTGCCGACCTGATTATCACCTATTGGGCGCGGCAGGTCGCCGGGTGGCTGCGGGAATAACGTCACGCATCGAAACTCCGGGTAGCGCGGGCCTCCGGCCCGTTGGTCGGCGCATTCTGCGCCGACGGACTTTTCCCGTGCCATACGGACAAGAGCTCCGCGCCGGAAGAACCCACCGCGAAGTTCGTTTCGACAGGATGTCGAAACCAACGGGCCGGAGGCCCGCGCTACCCGGAGTTCCGTGGCGGCGCGCCGGCGAAGATTTGCGCGCGTTCCGCGGCGGTCAGCTCCCGCCAGGTTCCCGTCACCAGTGCGCGCGCGGCAAACTCCCCGATCTGCACGCGGATCAGCCGCAGCGTCGGGTGCCCGACCGCGGCGGTCATCTTCCGCACCTGATGATTCTTCCCCTCGACCAGCTCCAGCGCGATCCAGCAGTCCGACACGTTTTTACGGAAGCGAATCGGCGGGTCGCGCGGCGGGATCTCGGGTTGCGGATCGAGCAGCCAGGCGCGGCACGGCAGCGTCGCGTGCCCGCTGATCGTCACGCCGCGTTCCAGTTGCGCCAGCGCTTCGGGCGAAGGCACTCGCTCGACCTGCGCCCAGTAGGTCCGGCGATGGCCGCGCTTCGGATCGAGCAGCCGCGTGTTCAGGCCGGGCTCGTCGCTGAGCAGCAGCAGGCCTTCGCTGTCGGCGTCGAGTCGACCGAGCGGATAGACGCCTTTGGGAAATCGGAAGTCGGCGAGGGTGCGCCAGCGCGAGCCCGGCTCGGGCGTGAATTGCGAGAGAACGCCGTAGGGCTTGTGGAAGGCGAGGAGCATCGAGCGCGGGTCGAATTCGGATCAGTAATTCGCAATTTTCAATTTTCAATTTTCACTTTTCAATCCGCTCCGCCCGTATGGTGTCGGGGTATTGAAAAATGAAAACTGAAAATTGGAGATTGAAAATTTGCCGACGCTGAATCCCCGCGATCTGCCCATCTTTGAACTTGAGACCGTTCTCGTCTCGTCGCTCCGCACCCATGCGCGCCTCGTGCTGCAGGCCCCGACCGGTTCCGGCAAGTCCACGCAAGTCCCGCAGATCGTCCTCGACCACGGGCTCGCGGGTGAGGGCGAGATCGTCGTCCTGCAGCCGCGTCGGCTGGCCACGCGGATGCTCGCCGCGCGCGTGGCGCAGGAGCGCGGCGTCCGGCTCGGCGATGAAGTCGGCTATCAGATCCGGCTCGATCGCGTCTGCTCCGCGAAGACCCGCATCCGCTTCGTCACCGAGGGCGTGCTGCTCCGCCAGATGCTCTCCGACCCACAGTTGCGCGGGATCAGCGTCATCGTCTTCGACGAATTCCACGAGCGGCATCTCTACGGCGACATCACGCTCGCCCGCGCGCTCGACTTGCAGGAGCAGCGCCGCCCCGACCTGCGGCTCATCGTCATGTCGGCCACGCTCGACGCCGGCGCGCTGCAAAAATATCTTGCCCCGTGCGAACTCCTGACCTCGCGCGGGCGCACCTTCCCGGTCGATTTCGAATACCTCGACCGCTCGCTCGGCGATGCGCCCGTCTGGGAAGCGGCGGCGGATGAATTCGAGCGGCTCGCGCGGCAGACCGACGGCGATGTCCTCGTCTTCATGCCCGGCAGTTACGAGATCCAGCGCACGATCACGGCGATTCGTAATACGCGCGCGGGCGGCCAGTGCGCTGTCTTGCCGTTGCACGGCGAACTGCCCGTCGCCGAGCAGGACGCCGCGGTCGCGCGGCATGAGCGGCGCAAGGTCATCGTCTCGACGAACGTCGCCGAGACCTCGCTGACCATCGACGGCGTGCGCGTGGTCATCGACAGCGGGCTGGCGAAGATCGCGCGGTTCGATCCGTATCGCGGCATCAATACGCTCCTCACCGAACGCATCTCGCGGGCCAGCGCCGATCAGCGCGCGGGCCGCGCGGGGCGGACGGCGCCGGGCGTGTGCCTGCGGCTGTGGACCGAGCGCGAGCATCACGATCGCGCGCCGCAGGAGTTGCCGGAGGTGAAGCGGCTCGACCTCGCCGAAGTGGTGCTGACGCTGAAGGCGAGCGGGGTCGAGGATGTCGCGGCGTTCCGCTGGCTGGAAGCGCCGGATGCGCGCGGGCTGGAGCGGGCGATCTCATTGCTCGTGGATCTCGGCGCGCTGCGGAGGGACGCGCTCCCGCCCGTCCCTGACTCGCCGGAAGATGGGGACGCGCAGGAGCGCGTCCCTCCGACGATCACCCCACTTGGCCGGCGGATGCTCGCGTTCCCGGCGCATCCGCGTTACGCCCGCATGCTCCTCGCGGCCCACGAGCAGCGTTGCGTCCGCGCGGTCGCGCTCATCGCGGCGCTGACCCAGGGGCGGAATCTTCTTCGCCGCGCGGGCGGCAAACAGATGGAGGACGACCGCGAACGTTCGCTCGGCGAAGGCGGCAAAACCGGGGGCGGCGGCGAGAGCGACTTCTTCACCCTGATGCGCGCGCATCGCTTCGCCGAGCAGCGCAACTTCAACCCCGCGGCCTGTCAGCCACTCGGCATCAATGGCCTCGCCGCGCGCGAGGCGGCGCTGCTCACCGAACAATTCGTGCGCATCGCCAAGGCCGAAGGGCTCGATGTCGCCGACCACGCGATTTCCGACGAAGCCCTGCAGCGCTGCGTCCTCGCGGGGTTCCCCGACATGGTCGCGCAGCGGCTCGACCAAGGCACGCTGCGCTGCGCGCTCGTCCACGGGCGCAAGGGCGTGCTCGCGCGGGAGAGCGTGGTCGGCGCGCCGCTGCTCGTGGCCAGCGAAGTGCGCGAGGTGGCGATCCGCGGCGAGGTGGAGACGCTGCTCACGCTGGCCACGGCGATCCGCGAGGAGTGGTTGCGCGAACTTTTTCCCGAGGCGTTCCGCGAAACGGCGGAGGTTTTTTTCGACAGCACGCTGCGCCGGGTGATGGCGAAAAAGCAGACCCGCTTTCACGATCTCGTGCTGCGCTCCGAGCAGACCGACAAGGTTCCGACCGAGCAGGCCGCGGTGCTGCTCGCGCGGGAAGTGGCGGCGGGGCGGTGTCCGCTGAAGCATTGGGATCACGCGGTCGAGCAATGGATCCTGCGGCTCAACCAGCTCGTGGCGTGGTATCCGGAGTTCGAGCTGCCGCCGCTCGGCGACGAGGATCGGCAGATGTTGCGCGAGCAAATCTGCCTCGGCGCGACAAGTTACAAGGACATCAAGGAGCGGTCGGTCTGGCCGACGGTGAAATCGTGGCTGTCGCCCGCGCAGCAGGACCTGCTGGAAAAGTATGCGCCCGAGCGGCTGGACCTGCCGAACGGCCGCAAGGCGAAGATCCTCTACGACCCCACGGCGGCGCCGACGATCGCCACGCGGATTCAGGATCTTTACGGGGTGACGGGGGAGTTGCGGATCGCGGGCGGGCGGGTGCCGCTGGTCATCCAGGTGCTGGCGCCGAATCATCGGCCGATCCAGATCACGCAGAACCTCGCGACGTTCTGGAAGGACTCGTATCCAAAGGTGAAGCAGGAGTTGCA
>JBBQIZ010000199.1:0-7986 GCA_038325425.1 Chthoniobacterales bacterium | reverse complement strand
GTGTAGATGGCGGCTTCGATGCGGTCGCCGGCGACGGCGTAGGCGACTTCGAGGAGCTCGTCGCGGACGGTGAAGAGCGGGACCTGGCGCTTGGGTTTGCCGGCGAGCTTGGCGAGTTCGAGCTGCGCGGTGATGAGCTTGCTCGCTTCGCCGTGGGCGAAGTTGAGGGCCTTGACGAACTCCTCTTCGGGAATCTGGTCGGCGGCGCCTTCGATCATGATGACGTCGTTCTGCGTGCCGACATAGACGAGGTCGAGGTCGCTCCCACCCATCTGGGCGTGGGTCGGGTTGGCGACGAACTGGCCATCGATGCGGCCGACGCGCACGGCGGCCACCGGGCCGGCAAACGGGATGTCGCTGACCATCAGCGCGGCGCTGGCGCCATTGATGGAGAGCATGTCGGGATCGTTCTCACCGTCCGCGCTGAGGAGCAACGCGATGATCTGGGTGTCGTAGAGGTAGCCCTTGGGGAAGAGCGGACGCAGCGGGCGATCGGTCATCCGGCAGGTCAGGACTTCCTTCTCCGAGGGGCGGCCTTCGCGCTTGAAATAACCGCCGGGGAATTTACCGACCGCGGCGGCTTTTTCGCGATATTCGACGGAGAGCGGGAACCAGTCCTGGCCTTCTTTCGTGGTGGTGGCGGAAACCGCGGAGACGAAGATGATGGTCTCGCCGCAGCGGACGGTGACCGCGCCGTCGGCGAGGAGGGCGAGTTTGCCCGTTTCGATGGTGATTTGGGTGGCGCCGATGGACGCCGAGACTTGATGAATACTCATGTGTGGTTTGATGCTGGCGCCGGCGCCGCATTTCCGAAAGTCACCCGAACTTCCCGCCTGAGAGTCGCAATCTTAATCCTAATCTTAGTGGTCATGCGCCCGACCGACCGCGGCGGGGATGACGACTAAGATTAAGATTACGATTACAAGAAGAAGCAGCGGTCGCTGCTCCTGGCGGGGCTCGGCTGGCTTCCGAGGAAGCGAGGCCGGTTGGTGCCGTTTGTTTGGGGTAATCCCGACCGGCGGAATTGCCGGGCGGAAAAGGATGAAAGGGGTGGAAAACATTCGCCCGCGAATGGGGATCGCGGGCGAACGGTTCCGAAAATTTGTGGTGCTAGCGGCGCAGGCCGAGCTTTTCGATGGCGACCTTGTAGCGGTCGTTCGAGGTCCGCTTGAGGTAATCAAGCAGCTTGCGGCGGCGGGCGACGAGGAGAAGCAGGCCGCGGCGGGAAGAGTGGTCTTTGGCGTGCGTCTTGAAATGCTCGGTGAGCTGGTTGATGCGCTGCGTCAGCAACGCCACCTGCACGTCGGCGCTGCCCGTGTCTTTTTCATGAAGCTGCAGCGCTTGGATGTCCTTGGTATCAGTCATATCGTATCTTTATGGGCCGCGAAGTATGGGGAGGATCGCCGCGATGGCAAGCGGAAGTTTCCAAACTTTCCTCCTGCCGCGGCGTGGGAGAGGAAAGAACGGACCAACCTTGGCACCGCGTGTGCTTTTTGACATGGGTATGCTCACTTTCGCCTACCAAGCCCGAGACTCCTCGGGGAAAACCGTATCCGGCATCCAGGAGGCGCTGAATGAGGACAATGCCGTGAACACGCTCATGTCGCGCGGGTTGATGGTCCTCTCCCTCCAGCAAAAAGCCGCCGGCAAAGCCATGGCCCCCCGCGGCAAGATCACCGAAACCGATCTCGTCCTCTTCACCCGCCAGCTCGCCACGATGGTCGATGCCGGTTTGCCGCTCGTCGGCGGCCTGACCGCGCTCTACGAACAGGCCGATCCCAAAAAGCAGGCGGGCCTGCGCCGCGTGGTCGGCGAAGTCTCGGCGCTCGTCCAGCAGGGCGATTCCTTCTACGAAGCGATCCAGAAGCACCCGAGCGTCTTCTCCCGCCTCTACATCGCGATGGTCAAGGCCGGTGAATCCGGCGGTCTGCTCGCGGAGATTCTCGATCGGCTCGCTTCCTTCCTCGAAGCCGCTTCGCGCCTGAAGAAGAAGATCAAGTCCGCCATGACCTACCCGGTCATCGTCATCTGTATCGCTTTTGCGATTACCACTTTCCTGATCGTCCGCGTGGTTCCCGTCTTCGGGGAAATCTTCGCCGATTTCGGCGCGGAACTCCCCGGGCCGACCCAGTTCCTGCTCGATCTCAGCGACTTCGTCCGCGGCCAGTGGTACTGGCTCGTCGGCATCGGCGCGGGCATCTTCTTCGGCATCAAAACGTTCCTCAAAACGGAGCGCGGCCGGCAGCTTTGGGATCAATACAAACTCAAGCTCCCGGTCTTCGGTCCGCTGGTCCACAAGATCTGCATGACCCGCTTCGCGCGCACCTTCGCCCAGCTCATCCGCGCGGGCGTGCCGATCCTCGAAGTGATGTCGATCGTCGGCGACACCTCCGGCAACTACGTCGTCGAGCAGTCGATCAAGAACGTCGGCTCGGATATCGAGAAGGGCGACAACCTCGCCGCCGCGCTCGGCCGGGAGAAAATCTTCCCACCGATGCTCGTCCGGATGGTCAGCGCCGGTGAGCAGACCGGTAAGATCGACACCATGCTCGAGAAGATGGCCGACTTCTGGGACGAGGAAATCGAAGCGATCCTCGACGCCCTCACTTCGCTCATCGAACCGCTCCTCATCTGCGTCCTCGGCGTCATCGTCGGCGGCATCGTCATCGCGATGTTCCTGCCGATCTTCAAGCTCAGCGACGTCGTCTCGAACTCGAAGTAACCCGCGCGGTTACGGCGCCGCTTTGGCGAAAGCCAGCGGCAGCACCAGCAGCAACGCTCCATAGGCGAGCCCGGCGAAAGTCGCGGCTCGCCAGCGTTTTTGGCCCCCGGTGATCCACGTGATCTGGTCGCGCAGAGTGTAGGGCATGCCCACCCAGAACATCGCGAAAACGATCCAGAGGTAGACCAGCGATACGAGGAAGAGGCGGGACATCTCCGGCCGCAGGAATGCCGCTTCCAGCAGCGGTTCCGCCGCGAGCAGCGTGACCATCCCCAGCGCGCGCACCGCCAGAAACTCCTCCACAAACTTCAGCGTCAGCAGCCACGCGACCGGCGTGGCGATGAGCACCATCTGGCGCCAGTTGCTGAACTCCCCGAGGTCCATCGCCCACACCAGCCAGAAGAACCACGCGGCGGCGATCGTGATCAGCGCCGTGCCGCAGTTCTTGGAGCGCGGAAAGGCGCGCAGCCAGGCCTGCACGGCAGCGGGCTTGAGCAGCGCCAAGGCGTGTCCGGCGATGAGCAGCAGACCAACGAGAACGAGCGCCGTCTCCAGCTTGAGGGAATAAATCATGAGCGAGGGCGGGAAGAGAACCGGCATTCCCCCGCGCGCTCAAGCGAAATTGCGTTCGTCTGGACGAGCGGGTGGGTCACGCCTTCATGCTCCCGCTCCTACGCTTACTCTTATTCTTACTCCTACGCTTACTCTTACTCGCCCCGAGGAGAGTAGGAGTAAGAGTAAGCGTAGGAGTAGGAGTAAGAGACCCGATTCCGCGCGTCATCCGGCGATGCGTCGGGCGGGCCGCCGATCATAGCACCGCCGGATCGCCGTAGAGCGAGAAGCCGCTCGAGCGCGTCACCGCCACCTCGAAGATCTCCCCCACGTGCCGCTCGCCGCCCTCGAAGATCACGATCTTATTCCCCGGCGTCCGCCCCGTCAGCGTCGCCGCGTTCGTCTTGCTGCGGCCTTCGCAGAGAATCTCCACCCGCGTCCCCACCAGCGCCTCCCCCTTGGCGATGGCCGACGCATCGATCACCCGCAGCAGATCCTGATTGCGCTCCTCGCGCACCGCTTCCGGCACCTGTTCCGCCATCGTCGCCGCCGGCGTATCGCGGCGCGGCGAGTAGCGGAAGATGAACGCATTATCAAAGCCGATCCGCTCCGTCAGCGCCCGCGTCGCCGCGTAATCCTCCTCCGTCTCCCCCGGGAAACCCACGATCACATCCGTCGTCAGCGCGATGTCCGGCCGCGCCGCGCGCAACTTCCCGACCAGCGCCTCATACTTCGCCGCCGTGTAGGCGCGATGCATCGCCTTCAGGATCCGGTCGCTCCCCGATTGCATCGGCAAATGCGCGTGCGGCATCAGCCGCGGCAGCTCCGCAAACGCCTGCACCAGATCCTCCCGGAAGCCCACCGGATGCGGCGACGTAAAGCGCAGCCGCTGCAAACCCGGCACCGCATGCACCGCTTCCAGCAACTGCACAAACGGACTCTTCCTACTACTCTCCCTCGCCCTCCCCATCCCCTCATCCGGCACGCCGGGCGAGGGCGAGTCAAAGCCATGCCGCCCATACAGATTCACGATCTGGCCGAGCAGCGTCACCTCCTTCACCCCCTGCGCCACCAGCCCCTCCACCTCGCGCACGATCTCCTCGATCCGCCGCGAACGCTCCGCCCCGCGCGTGCTCGGCACGATGCAGAACGTGCAGTGCATATTGCAGCCCTGCATGATCGACACAAACGCCGTCGCCTGCCGCGGCTTCAGCACATGCTCCCGGATCGTCTCCTGCGAACCCGCCTCCTCCTCCACATCCACGATCGAAAACCGCGCATCATCCATCAGCCGCTCCCGCAGCAGCCGCTTCCGCTGCACCAGCGCATCCACATACTCCGCCACCCGGTGGAACTTCTGCGTGCCCACCACCAGATCCACATGCCCCAGATCGCGCACCAGCTCCTCCCCGCGCGACTGCGCCATGCAGCCCAGGAAGCCAAACACCATCTCCGGCTTGCTCGCCCGGAGCCGCCCCAGCAGCCCCATCTTCCCCAGCGCCTTCTGCTCCGCCATATCGCGCACCGAGCACGTATTGAGCAGGACGACATCCGCCTCCCCCTCCCGCGGCGTCATCTCATAACCGCGCGCCACCAGCATCCGCGCCACCTGCTCGGAGTCGCGTTCGTTCATCTGGCAACCGTAGGTCTTGAGGAATACTTTAGGCATCGGGAAAGGGCGGGCGCAGCATCTAACGGCAAACCCGCTCCCGATCAAGCCTCGCGCTGCCTTGTCGGGCGGGCGCTCCGCCTGCCCTGCCCTGCCTTGCCGGCCCCGGCCACCGGCGCGGTGGCCCTACAAAGCCTTCCGCCGCCGCCGCAGGCCCAGCGGCGCCGCGCCGCCGAGCAGCAGCAGCGCGCTGCCGGGCTCGGGGGTTGGGTCGTTCGCATTGCCGGGATTGCCGATCGTCACGAAGTCGATGGTGAAGGCATTGCCCCCGCTGCCAAAGGTGTCGGCGTGGACGGTGGCGGCGGTGAGGGCGAGAAGGCCCGTGGTGATGCAGTTGGCCAGGGAAGGCAGTTCGCGTCCCCTGGAGATGAAGCCGACGAGGCCGCCCATGGGACGGTTGTGAGTGACGGTCATGGCGGCGGTGGGGTGCGCCAGTTGTGGTAAGCCACGACCGCGACCAGTACGAGTGCGCAGAACAGGGCGCTCATTGGCAGTCACCTCGGGCCGTGAATACCTGGGACACAACAGCCCCGGCCCAGGTCGGGGGGGGTGAGGAGGCGGGTGAGGCGGGGCGTTTGCATGGGATGGCGTAATCGGTTGGTGCAAGTGGCCGAATGGCGTTCACCGCGCGGCCAGGCCGGGGCCGCACAGCGTTCACGCCGATTCTCCCGTTCCCTCCCTCCACACCCGAAACCAGCGCGCGGGATGAACCGTGAGATCGCGTATCTGGGCGGGGAGAATTGCCGACCACCCGCCGGGCGGTCAAGCCCTTCTCGCCTCGTGCCCGGGTTCCCGCTGAGGCACGCCGCGGGGCGGCGCACCTCCCGCTTCGTCCCACGCGCGGCGGGAGCGGCGCGGGGCGGGTGCGTGCCCTCCGCTTGCGCCCGAGGGGGCGGCTAACCGGCGCGGGCGCGCGACTGCCCCCTCGGCCCCCACGAGCCGGAACGGCGGGGGCCAGTGGCGGGAACGGCGGCCCCTGGCTTCAGGAACGGCGCCCACCCGACTCCGGTGGGGCGGCCACTCGACTCGGGTATGGCGGGGGCTGGACCTCGGAACGGCGGCCCTTCGGGTCGAGTGGGGCGGCCACTCAGGTCGAGTGGGGCGGCCACTCAAGTCCGGTGGGGCGGCCACCCGACTCAGGAACGGCGCGTTCCGATCACCCTCTCCAGAGTAACCCCAGCAGCCGGGCCGCCCTCTAGGCCGCCTCGGACCACCGCTTAGGCCGCCTTTGGCCACCCCGTAGGCCGCCCTTGGCCACCCCGTAGGCCGCCCTTGGCCGCCCTTTAGGCTGCCGTCAAGGTCGTGGAGTATTCCCCGCTGCGCAGGGCGCCATTGATCATCATGGTGACGATGACGGCGAGCGCCCCGGTGGTGCCGGCGGGGACTTGGGCGGTGATCTTCGACGAGCCGGGCTCGCCGTAGTCGCTGGCCTCGATGAGCGTGCCATCGACTTTGCGGAACTGCACCTTGCTGCCATTGGTGCGGTCAAACTCCCGCTTGCCCTTGCGGTTGCCCAGCTCGATGAGCACGCTTTTGCCGGCCGTGTATTCGTTGACCTGTCCGCCCCAGTTATCCGTCACCCGGGTGAGCACGGGGATGAGCCGCCCCTGGTGCCCGGTATTCTCGGCGCTGAACTCCGCCTCGGCCCGGCCGCGCCCGGCGTCGCCCCACACGACTACGGGGGCGATCTTCAGGTTGTCAAAGGTGGGCTGGAAGTCGCTGTCATCCTCGCTGCCGCCGCTGCTAAAGCGGTAGCCGAGCAGATCGCCGAGCGGGGCGATCTTCCACCCTTCCTTGCACCAGTCGATGATGAGCTCGTGGAAGGTGGTGAGGACGGCGGCGATGGTGGGCGGCGCGCTGCCGAGCCGGGTCTGGATGGCGGCGATGACTTCCTCGGCCGTCTTCGTGCCGCGGTAGTCGGGGCTGGTGGTGATCTGGTCCTGGGTGCCGGTGCGGGTGATGTAGGGGAAGGGTTGCATGGAGGTGGGTAGGTTGGTGGGTCTGGGGTAGCTGCGTTTGGGTGTGGGGGGCGAAAGGGGCGGCGCGGGCGTGGGCCACGGGATGTAGCCTGGGTCGCCGGGTTCGCGGCGCATGCCGTCGCCTTCTTCATTGAAGAAGCAGTTCGGGTTGTCCCAGCTATCCAGCGGGTCTTCGCTGTCAAAGAAGAGGTCTTTCACGCGGCCTGGCGGGGAGGGCGCGGGGGCGCGGGGGGCAGGAAATAGGAGGCCTGCCCGGTCGGACGACCGGGGGGACGGTGGCGGCTGCGGTTCCACGAAGCAGGCATGCGGGGAGTCTCCCTAGCAGGGCGGGGCGACCGTGGGCAAGGGAGTTTTTTAGCCCCTCCGCTGCGGGAGGATTGGCAAAGGCGGCCGCGTCCTGCTACAGCCCCCGGCTGCATGCCTGACCTCGACTCACTGCTCGCGCGCAATCGCGCCTGGGCGGCCAACATCAAGACGGAGGACCCGGAGTTCTTCGCCCGCCTCGCCCGCGTGCAGAATCCCGAATATCTCTGGATCGGCTGCGCGGACAGCCGCGTGCCGGCCAATGAGATCCTCGGCCTCATCCCAGGCGAGATCTTCGTCCACCGCAATATCGCCAATGTGGTGGTGCATACGGACCTGAACTGCCTCTCGGTGATTCAGTTCGCGGTCGATCATTTGAAGGTGAAGCACATCCTCGTGGTCGGCCACTACGGTTGCGTGGGCGTGGCCGCGGCGCTGGCCAATCGCCGCCTGGGCCTCATCGACCAGTGGCTGCGCCACATTCAGGACATCCGGCTGAAGCACGCGGTGTATCTGGAGACGGTGCCGGAAGGGGCGCGGGCCGCGCGGCTCTGCGAGCTGAACGTGATCGAGCAGGTGGCGAATGTCTGCCAGACGACGATCGTGCAGGATGCGTGGGACCGCGGGCAGGAGTTGGCGGTGCATGGCTGGACGTATTCGCTGCAGGACGGGCTGCTGCGCGACTTAAAGATGAGCGCGGCGAGCCCCGCGGCGCTGAGCACTAGCTACCCGCTCGCCCTGGCGAGCCTGGCGTGACGGCG
>JBBQIZ010000198.1:0-8044 GCA_038325425.1 Chthoniobacterales bacterium | reverse complement strand
GAATGACGGCTGCTTCCCGAACTTCGACGCCGTGCCCGCCTACGCGCTCACTCTCACGATTCCGACGCTCGTCAGTGCGCGCGCCATCTCGTGCGTCGTGCCCGGCGAACGCAAAGCCGCCGCCGTGCGCGACACGCTGCTCGGCCCGATCAGCCCCGCGTGCCCGGCGTCCATCCTGCGCCAGCACGATCATGCCGTGCTCCACCTCGACCCCGCCTCCGCCGCGCTCGCGGAGATTGCCTGAAAATGGCTCACGCAAAGGCGCAAAGACGCAAAGGTTTTGTGGCCGCGATTGTTCCCTTTGCGCCGTTGCGCCTTTGCGTGATTTTTTTGCGCGAACATTCAGGCCGTTCGAAACGAGTTGGAAACACCGACGGCGAAATTCCGCTGACCCGTGTAGAGGCGGCTCTGTCCGTAGGACGTGCTGCCTGGGTGCGCCAGGCGGCACGTCCCACTTCGCGGGACAGAGCCGCCTCTACAACCGCGAATTTTCCACCCTCCCTCTGAACTCATGAAAACCCGCTTCGCCTTCGCCGGATTCCGGCATGTCCACATCCTCGATTTGCTCACCGGCGTGGAAGAACACGCCGCTACCGAAGTCGTGGCCTGCTGTGAAGAAGATGCCGCCGCGCGCGAAGAACTCGCCGCGAAAGGCCGCGTGCAAGTCACGCACACGGATTTCGCTACGATGCTCCGCGAGGTCGAATGTGACGTCGTGGCGATCGGCGATTATTACGCGAAACGCGGCGCGATGGTTCTTGCCGCCCTGCGCGCCGGCAAGCATGTCCTGAGCGACAAGCCGCTCTGCACCACGCTCGCCGAGCAGGACGAAATCGAGCGCCTCGCCGCCGAGCGCGGGCTGATCGTCGGCCTGCAACTCGACAGCCGCGGTTACGCCGCGTGGCGGAAATTGCGCGAGATCGTCCGCGCGGGTGAGATCGGCGAAGTCGCCACGATCAACATCGCCGGCCAGCATCCGCTCCTCCTCGGCACCCGCCCCGGCTGGTATTTCGAAGACGGGAAACACGGCGGCACGATCAACGACATCGGCATTCACGCCTTCGATTTCGTCCCGTGGATGACCGGCCTGCGCTGGCGCGAAATCAACGCCGCGCGCTGCTGGAACGCCAAAGCCCGCGAGTTCCCGCACTTCCACGACTGCGCGCAATTCCTCGCCACGCTCGACAACGGCGCGGGCGTGCTCGCCGACTTCTCCTACCTCGCGCCCGACGCGCTCGGCTACACGCTCCCGCACTACTGGCAGATCCGCATCCACGGCACCCGCGGCCTCGCCGAGACGCATCTCTTCGCGAAAGACGTGACCGTGATCAAAGACGGCAGCGCCGCGCCTGAGCTTGTCCCCGCGGGCGAAAACCGCACGCGCGGTTACATCGAAGATTATCTCCAGGAACTGCGCGGCAACATCGCCGCCGCCGACCTCACCTCCGCGGCCTGCCTGCAGGCTTCGCGCCTTGCGCTGGAAGCGCAACTCGCCGCCGGGCGTGCCTAGCGGATTTGACCGCAGAGGTGCAGAGAAGATGCAGGGCAACGCGGAGGAGTATCTTCTCTGCGACCCTCTCCGCTCTCTTTGCGCCTCTGCGGTAAATCCGCTCCGGCCCACTCAGCGCGCGATCTTCCACAGATGCCCTTCGGAGCGGATGAAGAGCGCGCCGTCCGCCACGGCATAGGAAGCCAGCGTGCGTTCTCCGAGTTCGTTCTTCGCGAGCAACTGGAAGATCTTCCCGGCTTTCACCACGAAGCCGATGCCGGTTTCGTTCTGGAAATAGACGCGGCCTTCGGCCGCGACCGGTGACGCGGAGAAGTCGCCGCCGAGCCGCTCGCTCCAGCGCACCATGCCCATGCGCGCATCCGCGCAGGTCGCAATGCCGCCGTCGGAGACGAAGTAGATTTCGTCGCCCACGACGACCGCGGAAGGAGTGTGCGGCGCGCCTTTGCTTTGCGACCAGGCTACGTTCGTCGCGGTGACATCGCCCGAGGCGCCCGCCGGCTTGATCGCGAAAAGCGTCGGACGATCATAGCTGGAGCTGACGAAGAGCAGCCCGTGCGCGAACACCGGTCGCGGGATCACGGAATAACCCTCACCGTAGCCCGCGCGCCAGAGCTCACGGCCATCGCGTGGATCATACGCTCCGACGAATCCGCTGCCGGGGCTGATCACCTGCGGCACGCCGTTCACTTCGATCGCGAGCGGCGTGGAAAAAGAAAACTGTTTCTTCGCCGGAGACTGGCGCGGCGTCTTCCACCGCAGTTCGCCGGTGGCCGCGTCGAGGCCGGTCACGAACGGATCCTTCTGCCCGTCGGCGCTGAAAATGAGCGTGCCGCCGACGAGGATCGGGGAGCCGCCGTTGCCGTGCGTCGGCGGATAATTCAGCGTGGTCTGCCGCCACACGACATTGCCCGCGAGATCTAGCGCCGCCGTGCCCATGTGGCCGAAATGCACGAAGAGACGATCCCCCGTCACGACCGGCGTCGCGCTGGCGGGCGAGTTTTTGCGATGCATCGCGGCGACTTGGGCGGGGTCGGGGCGAAAAATTTCCGTGTCCCAAAGCACGCGGCCATCCGCGGCGTCGAGACACCGGGCGTGCAGCGTGATGTCGGTGCCGCCGGCATCCGGCACCGCGCTCGTCAAATACAGCCGCCCCTTCGAGAGCACCGGAGATGACCAGCCGCGTCCGGGAATCGCGACTTTCCAAGCGACCTGCTCCGTGGCGCTCCACTGGATCGGCACGTTCTGCGCATTGGAAATCCCCTGTCCCGTCGGGCCGCGAAACTGCGGCCACTCCGTCTCCGCCGCCGCGGCGGGCGAAAGGCAGAAACCAAGCGTCGCGAGCGAACAGAGCGCGCGGGCGGCGGGTGGAAGAAGAGTTCGGGGAGTGGTCATGCAGCGGAATTATCCGCCCTCCGCCCGCAACTCAATGCTCCTGCGCGGCCAATTTACGCGTTAAACCGCGCGGAGCATCCGGACATGCGGGCCGGCGGTCGGGATGTCGAAGACGCCGCCTTGAATCTTGAAACCGTGCCGCGCGTAGAAGCCGAGCGCCGGGGTGCGTGCGTTGCACCAAAGCCAATTGACGCCCGCGCGCCGCGCTTCGGCGATGCACTCCGCGAGCAGTGCGCTCCCCGCGCCGGTGCCGCGCACTTCCTCCGCGGTCGCCATGCCGCGCACCTGAAACGCCGAGCCCTCGTGATCCGGTTGATCAAGCAGCGGCACGTAATGCATCGTCGCCACGCCGACGAGCAGCCCGTCTCGGAAGGCGCCGAAATGCCGCGACGACGGCGCGTCGTCGCCGGGAAAGATCGCGGTTTCGCGCGGCAGCCCGGCGCGCAGGATGGTGTGGCGCAGGTCGAGCGTCTCCGCGGCGGTGATCGGACGAATTTCCAGCGGGCTCACGTTGGTTCGGCGGTGGGCGGGAGGGCTGGACTGAGGAGCAGCTTGTCGATCCGCGGGCCGTCCATGTCGATGATCTCAAATAGCCAGCCGTGCGCGGTGAAGATCTCCGCTTCATTCGGAATGTGGCCGAGATGTTCGAGCACGAAGCCGGCGAGCGTTTGGTAGGTGCGTTCCTCGTTCCCGAGGATGACCCCGAGTTTTTTCTCCACCTCTTCGATCTCGACGGTGCCGTCGATCAGCACCGTCCCATCCTCGCGTTGCCGAATCTCCGGACGCCGCCGTTCTTCCTGCGACGGCACTTCACCGACGATCGCCTCAAGCACATCGACCAGCGTGACCACGCCGACGACGCTGCCGAATTCGTCCGCCACGACCGCAAAATGACGGCTCGATTTGCGGAAGGTCTCCAGCAGCGTCGCGACGGTTTGCGTCGCCGGGACAAAGAACGGCGTGACCATGAGTGTCCGCAGGTCGGCCGGCGCGCCCGCGGCCACGTTGGCGTAGATCGCCTTCACGGAAACCACGCCGACGATGTGATCGCGGGTGCCTTGGAAGACCGGGAAATTCGAGTGCCGGCTGGCGACAATTTTGTGCCAGACGATCTCGTGCGGATCGTCCTGATTGACGAAGACGACTTTGGGCCGCGGCGTCATGATCTCGCGCACCAACAGCTCGTCGAGCTCCAGCACGCGTTGCACCATCTCCGGTTCGGAGCTGTGGAAGACGCCCGCGGTCCGGCCTTCCATCATCATCGCGCGGATTTCTTCATCGCTCACTCTCTCTTCGCTGTCGCGCTTCGTGCGGAGCAATCGGAGCACGATATCCGTCGTCCAGCCGAGCAGGCGGACCGCGGGGCGGGCGACGAACGAAAGCACGCGCATCGGCCCCGCGAGCAGGCAGGCGAAGCGCTCCGGCGCGGAGAGCGCGAGCCGTTTCGGGACGAGTTCGCCGAGGATCAGGGAGCCGTAAGTGATGGCGATGACGACCACGGCGAAGCCCGCGGTGGTGGCGTATTGCGGAGCGAGTCCGAAGCCAATGAAGCTGCGCGTCAGCCATTGGGCGAGCGTCGCGCCGCCGAACGCGCCGGAGAGAATGCCGACGAGGGTGATTCCGATCTGCACGGTGGCGAGGAACTGATTCGGCGACTGGGCCAGTTCGAGCGCGGTAGCCGCGGCCCGGCTGCCTTTATCGGACATGGCCTTCAGCCGCGCCTTGCGGGCCGAGATGAGCGAGAGCTCCGCCATCGCGAGCACCCCGTTGGTCAGGAGCAGCGCGAAGATGATCAGGATTTCCCAAAGGATGACGTTCATGAGCGAGAGCGGGCGAGCATGGGCGCTTTCGACGCCGCGCACGAGATCGCGTTAGAAAAGAATGCGCCCGCGGATCGAGGGCGTGGGCCGGTGCGGATGGGGCGAAATTCACTCCTGCCCGCGGGTGGACCGTCTTCGGCGGCAACTTTGCAGTTCCCATCGCCGGACGAATCCTTTTTCCTGCGCCCGTGTTTCCCCCCGAATCCCACTGCCCCGCATGAGCGCCCTCGCGCTGCTGTTCATCGGCATGGCCATCGTGGTCGGCGGGATTCTCGCGCTGCGGATGCACGCCTTCCTCGCGCTGGTGCTCGGGGCGTTCGCCGTGGCCCTGCTCACGCCGGATGCGGCGCTGCGCGAGTTTTCCGAAGCGCGTGTGGCGAAGGGCGACATGACGGCGAAAGCGGCGGCGAAATTCGTCGAGAAGCCGGCCGCGGGACGCGTCGCCGAGGAGTTCGGCCGGACTTGCGCGAATCTCGGCATCCTGATCGCGATGGCCACGATCATCGGCGAAGGCATGCTGCGCTCGCGCGCCGCGGAGACGATCGCCACGGCGATGCTGCGCTGGTTCGGTGCAACCCGCGCGCATTGGGCGTTTTTCACTTCATCCTTCGTGCTCTGCATGCCGGTGATGCTCGACACTGTGATGTATCTGCTCGCGCCGCTCTTCAAGGCGCTCGCCCGGCGCACCGGCCGCGACTACCTCTTCCTCGTCATGTGTACCGTTGCGGGCGGCACGATCACGCATTCGCTGGTGCCGCCGACGCCCGGCCCGCTCTTCGTCGCCGGCGATCTCGGGGTGCCGCTCGGGCTGATGATCGGCATGGGCACGGCCATCGGGCTCGGCGCGTCGCTCGCCGGCGTGGCCTTCGCGCGGTGGAGTTGCCGCCGGCACATCCTCGAGGTGCCGATCGAAGACATCGCGGTGGCCGAAGACGTGGCGCCCCGCGCTTTGCCTCCGCTCTGGCTCGCGCTCCTGCCGGTGGTTCTGCCCATCGCGCTCATCACCATCGACGCCACGTTTTCCGCGGATCTGAAAAAGGTCGGCGGCTGGCTGGCGTGGTTCGTCCGCACCATCGGCGACAAGGACATGGCGCTCACTCTCGGCGCGCTCGCGGCCCTGGCGCCGCTGGCCGGACGCGGTAGTGAAGGCGCGACCGCGGTCAAAAATGCGGTCAGCGAAGGCGCGGTTATTTTGCTGATCATCGCCGCGGGCGGCGCCTTCGGCGGCGTGCTCCAGCAGACCGGCATCGCGGGCGAACTCGCCGGACATTTCCAAAGCGTGCATCACCTCGCGCTGCCCGCCGTGTTTCTCGTCACCTGCCTCGTCCGCACCGCGCAAGGCTCGGCCACCGTCGCGATGATCACCGCCGCGCCCATCGCCAAAGCGCTGATCGCCGGCGGCGCGCCGATCCATCCTGTCTATTTCGCCCTCGCCATCGGCTGCGGTTCGAAACCGTTTCCGTGGATGAACGACGCCGGTTTCTGGATCATCACGCGCCTGAGCGGGATGAAGGAATCGATGACCCTGCGCACGGTTTCGCCGATGATGTCGATCCAGGGCGTCGCCGGCCTTGCGCTGACGATGCTCGTCGCGTGGCTCTGGCCGATGCGTTGATCGACGCCGGCGGCGCAAGCGCTCGCTTTCCCCGCGAGCCGCGTTAACGTCGCGCCCATCATGACCGGCAATCCTACTCTCTCCGAAAAGACCTTTCACGAAGTCCGCCCGACGATCGTCGGCGAATCCGACGTGATGACCGTCCAGGGCGCGGTCAATAAAACCTCCATCCTCCTGATCTTCGCGACGGTCGCCGCCGGATTTACGTGGAATCTTTTCGCCGAAGGCAAAGTGGCCGGGAACGGACTGATGATCGGCGGCGCGATTGCCGGATTCATCATCGGGCTGGTCACCGTCTTCAAAAAGGAATGGTCGCCGGTGACGGCGCCGCTCTATGCCATCGTCCAAGGGCTCTTCATCGGCGGGCTGTCGTTCACCTTCAATCAGCAGTTCCCCGGCATCGTCGTGCAGGCGGTGATGTTCACCTTTGGCACGCTGGCCGCGCTGCTCGGCGCCTACTCCACCGGGCTCATCCGAGCGAGCACCGGCCTGCGCCGGGGGATCGTCGCGGCGACCGGCGGAATCATGCTCGTCTATCTTGCTTCGCTGGTGCTCGGCTTTTTCGGCATCCAGATTCCGGGCATCTTCGGCAACGGTCTGATCGGCATCGGCTTCAGTCTGGTCGTGATCGTCGTCGCCGCGATGAACTTGATCCTCGATTTCGATCTGATCGAAAGCGGTGCCAAGTCCGGCGCGCCGAAATACATGGAATGGTATTCCGGCTTTGCGCTGCTGGTGACGCTGATCTGGCTCTATCTCGAAATCCTGCGCCTGCTTTCGAAGCTGCGCAGTCGTTGATTTTAGGCTGCGGGTTCAGTCGTCGTCGGCAACGGCGGAGGAGTCGTGGCTGGTGGAGCTTTTTCTTTCTTCACCGTCTTCCGGAAACAACCGCCGCTGCTGAAGTTTTTCCAGCCCCAGCCGAGCCAGCGGATGAGCGAGGCGGCGAGCCACAGCGCCCACGCGAGCATGAGCAGGCGATACCACCAGATCGAAATCGAGAGGACTCCCGGCTGCGGCAGCAACGCCTCGGAACGCGCCTGAAACCAGCGCTGCACCGTGCTGCTCGATCCATTGCCGGCGATGAACATTTCCGGATCGCCGAGCAGCCCGGCGCCGACGGCGGTGAGCAGGATGCCGAGGGCGGTGGCCGTTAGGGCGATGAGGCCGAGTTGGGCGAAGTTGTAGCCCGTCGGGCCGAGTTTTTGAAACGATTCACGCCCGCGCCATTCGAGCAGAAAGAGCCAGCCGACCACGGTGAGCGCGGCGGGCAGCGGCACTTGCGTCAGACCGATGACGAGCAGCATCCACGCGGCCGTTTTCAGCGGCGAAGCGGCCACGCGACCGAGCGCCACCGCGGCGAGTAGTGAGCACGCGAGGATGACCCAGAACCGCACCGCCGGGCCGCGCCGTGGACCATTAGTCCAGAGCACCCAGCGATCCTCCGGCACGGCCACGATGGTCGTGATGTTCGCGCTTTCGACCGGCAGCCGCACTTCCTCGGCGCGCGCGGAAAAGCCGAGCGGCGTATTGATTTTCCAGCCGAGCGCGATGGCCAGTTCGCCGGGCCGCAGCGGGACGATGACTTTGTTCCCATCCTTGCGCACCGGGATGGCTTTGCCGTTCTGCGCGAGCGAGGTGATCTCCGCGTCCGCGGGCAGATCGATGAGAAAGTCCTCGCCGAGGCTGCAGCGCAGCGCGAGGTCGAGC
>JBBQIZ010000197.1:0-8067 GCA_038325425.1 Chthoniobacterales bacterium | reverse complement strand
GGGCGGACAGTCCTCCTTCAGGCGGATATCAGCCAATACCTTGGCTGCCACCCGCCCATAGCCGCAGGCTATAGAGCGATTGCCGACGGCTTGTGATCGTGGATTTCATTCAGGCCACGACGGGAATGGGGGGAATCCACCAGCGCCTTCCGTTTCGCGCTCAGTCGGCGCGAGCGCCAGAGGAAGAAGATCGCGGGATAGACAATTGGTTCCATAAGCGTGGAGGTGATGACGCCGTCAATCATCGGAGTGGCGAACCGCATCGTGGTCCCTTGCGCTGAAAATCGACACCGACCCATGGGTCTTCCCACGCCTTCGCCGGCGAGACGCGTTCCTTCATCGCCGCCCATCCCGCCTCCGCGGTCTTGAGCGTTCATTTTCAGCTCCTCCGACAGTCGGCGCGTTTTCGCCGATGCGCTGGCGAAGACCAAGGTGTCGAGTGCAATTAAGCTGCTATTGGGCGCATCTTTGACCTTGGGTACGCGTACCCGCTGGCCGGTTCACCCTTCAGCCATGCCCGCGCTTCCCCGGCTTTGGCATGGTGAAGGCAGCGAATCTTCGCCGGCGTGGGGTTTCGGTCCCCGAAGCCCCTGACCTCGCGCTTGGCCCGGCTTGGGGAGAAATGCCTACTTCTTCATCATCTTCATGCACTCGGGATCCTTCATGACCATTTCGCACATCATCTTTTTCGCCTTCTTGTCCTTCATCATTGCCTCACACATGGCTTTGCAGCCTTCGTCGGTCTTGACCGCTTCGCTGACTTCCTTGGCAGCACGCTCGATCTGTTCCTTCTGCGCAGTCGTCGCATCGGCGAAAGCGGTCATCGTTGGCATGGCGAACACGCAGCTCATCGCCGTCATCATCAGTAGTTTTTTCATGGGATTTGGTTTTGTTTTGTTCTGGTTGCACCACGGGGCAGGGACAATCCCATGACCGTGGTCCTCAATGATCGGGGCGCACTCCCGACGTGGCCGTATACCTCTCCCTCTCGCTCGTCATAGCCGCCAGCGGTGCGCCGGCCGGAAAGTGCAGGCAGTTTGGCAAGGCTCGCGCGGAGAGCGAGTCAAAGCCGTCCAAAGAGCAATAGCTGCAAAGCATCGCCACTGACGCGACGAGGTATTGGCGCATTGCCGTGGGTTGGACGAAAATGCACTCCACACCCATCACCTTATGAAAAGAAACCCACTGAAAGAAGGCTCCATGACTGAAAATGGCGCCGGCCTCGGCACCGTGACGCCCGAAATGGTGCGCGACCGCGCGGGCCAACTGGCGGCGATCAACGGACGTTCCGCGCAGGATCCATCGCAAACTGATTTGGATCAGGCAAAGCGGGAACTAACCGGCGAAACGGACGCCGATCCGAAGGACGCGCTCCTCGAAGCCGCACCCGAATCCGAACGCTGGGATCCGGTGCATGGATCCACGGGACACAAGGCACCGGAATCTTCCAGCGAAGACACGGACGACGACGGCCGCAGCGATAGCGCCCGGCTCGTGGAAGAAGGCGTGCAGGAAGCCGAGCACGATCAAATGCTCCAGGCGACCAAAGCGCAGCAGCCAGACGATGCATCGTGAAACGGTGGTGACCCCGGCTTCCGGGCAGACCCAGCTTTTCCAACAACCAGCGCATGAACTACGGCAAGAAATTTTGTGTAAAGCCGGGTAGTCGCATCCGGCTGAAGGACTACGATCCGGATTACTCCGATCCGCACGAGAAGAAGAAATCATCACGGAAGGAGGTCGCAAAACTCCAGGAGCGCATGGACGCCTTGCAGTTCCGGCTTTACGCCGAAGGCAGGCGGTCGCTCTTGGTCGTCCTGCAGGCTCCCGACGCCGGGGGCAAAGATGGTGCCATCCGGCATGTATTCGGGTCGATGAACCCGCAAGGTTGCCGCGTCGTCGGCTTCAAACAGCCGTCGGCGGAGGAACTCGCGCACGATTTTTTATGGCGGATCGAGCACCAGACTCCCAAACGCGGCGAGGTCGTGATTTTCAACCGCTCCCACTACGAAGATGTGCTCATCGCGCGCGTTCACGATCTGGTGCCGAAAAAGGTTTGGTCGGAGCGTTACGAGCAGATCAACGAATTCGAACGACGCCTCGCGGCCAACGGCACGCACATCCTGAAATTCTTCCTGCACATCAGCAAGGCGGAGCAACTCGAGCGCTTCAAAGACCGGCTCGACGATCCGGAGCGCCATTGGAAAATCAGCGAGGCGGATTATTCGGAAAGAGAATACTGGGCGGACTACGAGGCCGCTTATGAGGACGCCCTCGGCAGGTGCAGCACCGCCGACGCCCCGTGGTTTGTGATTCCCTCCGATCATAAATGGTTCCGCAACCTCGCCATCTCCGAGATCTTCGAGGAAACGATGCGGAATCTTGGCATCGAGCTTCCCGAAGCGACCGTGAAGATCGACGCCATCCGCCGGAAATATCACGAAGCAGTCGGGCGGGCGGCAGCGAAGAAACGCCGAAAGCACTGACGCAAGCCCGCGGAAGCGCCGGCTCCGATCCCGGCGTGCGTCCCCCTAGCCGAATGCTATCCGCATGGGGGAATTGGCGATCGCTTTTGGCTATGGGGCCGCGACACTCCGGGCGAATGGAACTCCGTCACTTCCGCTACTTCGTCGCCGTCGCCGAAGCCTTGAGTTTTACCAAAGCCGCGGAAAAACTCCGGCTCGCCCAGCCGTCGCTCACCCGGCAGGTGCGAAATCTGGAGGACGAAATCGGGGTGCGTCTGCTCGACCGGGCGAACAACCGGGTCACGCTCACCGAGGAAGGACGCCGGTTTCTTTTCGACGCGAAAAAGCTGCTCGCGATGTGCGCCGAAAGTGTCGCCGCCGTGCAGCGGATGAATCCCGGCGAACGCTCCCAACTCAATATCGGCTACGTTGCGAACATCCATTACGCGATGCTTCCGGCCACGCTCCGAGCCTTCCGCAAGCTCTGCCCGGATGTCGCGCTGAACCTTTTCGACATGACCAGCGCCGAGCAGCTCCAGGCGCTCGACGCGCACGAGATCGACCTCGGTTTTGTGGGTCTGCGCCCGGCGCTCTCCAACCACGACCTCCTCGCCGAGGGCGTGGCCCACGATATGATGCTCGTCGCACTTGCCGAGCGGCATCCCCTCGCGAAGAAGGCGAAGCTGAAACTCGCGGACCTCGCGCCGCAGTTCTTCATCGGCATGGCTGCGAAGACCCACCCCGGCGCCCGGGAATGGCTCCTGGAGACCTGTCGGGCCGCGGGATTCAGCGGAAAGATTTTGCAGGAAGCGGATGCCGAACCGACCGCAATCAGATTCGTCGCCGACGGGCTGGGCGTGGCATTTATGCCCGCGCAAATCACCGGCCTGCCGCACGAAGGCGTGGTCTTTCGCCCGCTCTCCCCGCCGCTCCGCCGCGAATCGACCATCGCCTGGCGCGCCGACAATCCCTCCAAGCCGCTTCAAGATTACATCCGGATCGTGAAAGATCTCTCGCGCAGCATGTGCACGATGGGCGCGCTCGAGCCCCGCTCCAGGGAACCGCTGATCAAAGAGCCTGGTGCGACCGCAGACTTCTGACGCGGGCCGATTTCAGTGAGCGATTCGGCGTGGAGCGGGAGTACGATCGTCATCAGTGCCGATCTCGGAGAGCGAAGCGTTTGGCGGAATCATGTGCGGGGGAGTGCGGGGTGCTTTTCCCGCTTTCTCAGGCACCCGCGTGGCTCAACCGCGAACGTCGGGCGATGAACACCGAGAGGCCAGGGGCCTGAGCCGTGTTTTTAGTCAGACCACGGTCGCGCGTCTTTCGGGGCCCTTTAGCGCTTCGCCAGCGCGGTGTTGGCCAGATTCAGCGCCTGCTGGACTAGTGTTTCCAACACCTTCAGGCGGGTCTCCACCTGCAAATCCTTGGACTTTTGTAGCGTCTCCGCACCGATGGCTTTCGCCTTCTGCTGCTGCAATTCCGTCTCCAGCTTGAGATGCTTGGCGTCTCGTTTCGCCTTATCTTCCTTGTCCTTCGTCTGGTCCGCCGCCAGCGCCTTTTCCAGCTCCTTCTGTTTGGTGGAATTCGTTTCCCCCAATTTTTTTTGTTCGTCCAATTCCTTCTCCAGCACCTTCACCGTCTCCTTGGGCAGCGCGTTTTTGACGATCGCCTCGATCGTGGCCAGTCGTTTATCAAAGGCGGCAAGGGCGGCCACAGTTTTGTCAGACATGGGTGAAAGGTAAGCAGGATACGCCGGATTGTAGAAGCGAGATTTTCCGCCCGGCCCGCCCCCTGCGCAGCCGGGTGGGAACGCGGGCCAGGCTCCCTCCGGTCGCGGTCGCTGGAAACCTCCGCGCTGTCCGGGAGATTCAACGCCTTTGGCGTTTCACCGCGTGCCCAAAGTGAGCGCAGCGCTTGGGGCACGGGTGGGCGGTGGCGAAACTCCGTTTCGGAGGTCGGGGAGGGGGAATGGGACAGCGGTGCTCTCGGCGTCTGCTGGCGCCGATCGGGAGACAGAGTCTCGCCGGGCCGGGCTTCCCCAAAGCGCTCCGCTAACTTTGGGAACGAGAGGGAACTAACACCCCGCCCCCAAAGACCAAACCCCGTTTCGCATGAATGGTGCGGCCGGCGACACTTTCCAACCGTTCCCCAAGGATGACTCTGAGCGGCCTAGGTCGATTAGTTAGCAAGCAAGTCAGCGGTAGAAAGGCCAGCTCCCAAAGCCTGCATGGAATCCCGATCCGTCATCGCAGTCCGCCATCCCGCCGCCGCCGCCCGTCCCGCCCGAGGCTCCCAGGCACTCCGTCTCCAGCATCGCCCGGACTTCGGACGAAAAACCCCGAAGGTCATCATAGAAAAATTGTTGCGACCAACGGGGCGCGCTCCCTCATGCTTTTATGACTTGATTAAAATCCTGCAGCGGGGTTTTCGGTAGAATCCGCAAGTAGCTTAAATCACGACGCTTCCGCAAGCGGCGCACTAACTGAAACAGAGATTCCATGCACAGGTTCATGCAAAAAGTTGACTTCGCGCACGCGGCACAAATCCATGCGACGCAGATCAATCATCACGGTGGGCAGTGGGGACGAAGAGATCAAGATTTACACGCTCCGCCGGAAGGACGGCTACCCGTCCCTCCAGTGCGCCTGGTATGAACTCGGCCAGCGCCGGACGAAGACTTTCGCCGGCATGGACGCGGCGAAGCTCTTCGCGCAGCAGAAGCTCAGTTCGTGTCGCCACGAGATTCCCTCCGCCGATCCAGCGACGCAGCGGGACTTCGAGCTGATGCGGACCTGTGAGGCGCGGGCGAAGCGGTTCGGCCTGAATGTGGTCAGCGCCTTTGAGGAATGGAGCGACGCCAAGCTGGGGATGAAAGGCGGCTCGATCCTCGACGCGGTGCGTTTCTATAACGCGCATCACCTCGGCCTGCCGACGAAGCTCTTCAAGGACGTGGCCGATGAGTTCGTCGCGGCGAAGGAAGCGGCCGGGATCAGCGACGCCTACCGTCGCAGCTTGCGCCACTACCTCTCCTGGCTGAAACGCGACTTCAGCCCGCAACCGCTCGCCGACATCACCACGCCGCAGGTGGATGCCTGGCTGCGTGAGGCGAATGGCAATCACACGACGAAGAACAACCTGCGCCGGATTTTCGTCACGCTCTTCAAGTGGTCACGGGACAGCGGCTATCTGCCGCAGGATCGCAAGACGGCCCCTGAGCGAGCCATGACGTTCAACGGTCCCGAACTCGCCCCGGCGATCTTCACTCCGACAGAACTGCGGAAGATTCTGGCGGTGTGTCCGGCGAAGCTCATGGCGCACATCGTCATCGGTACCTTCTCCGGCATCCGCGCGGCGGAGATCGAGCGGCTGGACTGGCGGGACATCATGTGGGACCGCGGCTACATCGAGATCAAGGCGGCGAAGGCTAAGACCAAGGCCCGCCGGCTCGTGCCGCTCCTGCCAAATCTTCGCGCGTGGCTGGAGCCGATGCGAGAGGACGAAGGCCCGGTCTGCGCGCTGCCAAACCTGCATTTCCGGCTGAACTATCTTGGCGACAAGGCGGGCGTGGGCTGGCGGCAAAATGCGCTCCGGCACAGCTACGCCAGCTATCGCCTGGCCGACACACCCGACGCGGCGAAGGTCGCGCTCGAAATGGGTAACTCCCCTGACAAGCTGTTTCGGCACTACCGCGAGTTGGTGATGCCGGAGGCGGCAAAGGAATGGTTCGCCATCATGCCTCCTTCGCCAAGCCAAGTTGCGCTCCAGGGAGCAACGGACGTGTTGCGACAGCCCGGCTCCAAAGGGCGGTGACCAGCGCGACGACGATCAGACCCGCCGCGACTGCGAATGTGATCCGCATCCCTGCGGCAATTGCCGCAGGACGCGCCGTTGTGATGTCCGTCGTCCCCGAGGCGAGCGCGAACAAGGCGCCCATGACGGAGGCACCGGTAATGAGCCCGAGATTTCGCGATAAGTTGAGCATGCCGGACGTGACGCCCCGCTTGTCTGGACGGATATTTGTCATGACGGCGGTGTTGTTCGCCGTCTGGAACAGCGCATAGAGCCGACGGTGATGACGACGATGTGCGCGATGTAGCCCGCAATACCGAGCGTCGTCGGCATCACGGACAGGATGATAGAACCGGTCGCTATTGCGACTAGCCCAACGACGGTCATGCGTGGTGCGCCATGCATAGCTTCCCCCTGCCGGTCTCCACACCGGCTGCTGGCCGCCTGGCGCAGCCCCGCCTTGGCCAAAGCCTGGCGGAAGGGCGTGCTGCCATACTGGCTTCCGTGGTCACTGTGGAAGATGCCGTGATGGGCAGAGCGCGTTTCGAGGGCCCGGTGCAGGGCGTCGAGGACGAGATCGGATCGCATGTGATCGGCGAGGCTCCAACCCACGATGCGGCGCGAGCAGAGATCAATGACGACGGCCAGGTAGAGCCAACCCGAACTGGTTGGGATGAAGGTGATGTCCCCCGCCCAAGCGTGGTTGGGAACTGCGGGAAGAAGTTGGTCAGAGAGGAGGTTTGGCGAGGGTTTGTCGGCTCGGCCGTCGCTGGTTTTCGGGATGAAGTTTTTCGGTTGGATGGCGCGCAAGGTACTCTGGGCCATGAGGCGTCGGATTGCCGCTTTTTTGGTTGGGAGGAAAGTGTGAGCGGCTGTCGCGCTGCGCTTGGCTCTGGCTGGTGCGCAAATGACTCCTCGATCGGAGAGTTCCTGCGCCAGGCGGCGGTAACCGTAGCGGTTGCGATGGCGGCGAAAGACCTTCTCGATCAGGTCGCCGATGCTGACGTCGACCACTTGGGTCGCGGTGGGTGTCGCGGCGTGATAGAAGCTGCTGCGCGCCTCGCCCAGCACGGCGCAGACCTTGCGGATACTGCCGCCGGTTTTCAGCGCGATGAGTTCGATCATCGCACGGCTCCCGGCTGGGGTCTGGTCCCGAGGATGACGGCCGCCTTTTTTAAAATGTCATTCTCCAGTTTGAGGTTGGCATTTTCGCGTCGCAGCCTGGGCAACTCGCTCGCGGCGGGTTCCTCGCCTACGGCGCGCAGCCCTCCGCTCCCGAGTTGCCCAGGCTGCGAGACCTTGCGCACCCACCCGTAGAGGATGCTCGTGCCGATCCCAAGATCTTCGGCCACTTCGGAAACTGGTTTCCCCAAACCCACAAGCCCGACGGCTTGGGCTTTGACCTCTGCGGTGTATCGTTTTCTGGTCACTGATTTCATGGTCGCTTATTCTTTTATCTCGTGGTCCAGAACCTTCGCGCACCTCAAAATTTCGCGAATGCGGGAAAGCTACAGCCGAGAAGATCCTTCGTTGATTCGCTTCGGCCGGAACGCCGGATGAATCGAGCAATTCGATTGCGAAGATTGTGGGCGAGCTTCGCAGCAGGTTGGCTTCGGTAACGCGCTTGATAGGCCCGCTTGCGCTCTCGATCCGTCGTGCGCCTTAGTTTGTTGCGCTTGCGGTCGTATTCTCGAATGCGCGGGCGATTCGTTTCGTAGTAAGCCCGACGACTCGCTTTGGTCCGACAATAATACTCACGCTTCTGCTGGAGCAGGCGCACCCTGTTGCGTTCGTAATAATCTTGGAGATA
>JBBQIZ010000196.1:0-8132 GCA_038325425.1 Chthoniobacterales bacterium | reverse complement strand
CGGCGGCGCGCTCGTGCTCGCCGGTGGAAAACTCGTGGTCCTGAGCGAAGCCGGCGAACTGATCATCGGCGACGCCACGCCCGGCGGCTTCAAGCCCGCGCTGCGCCAGCAAGTGCTCGGCAAACGCTGCTGGGTGCAGCCCACGGTCGCCAACGGCCGCATCTTCTGCCGGAACAACAACGGTGACCTCGTCGCGCTGGCGCTGGCGCGGTGAGCGCAGCGCAGCAGCGCCCCCGGACCCGGTCATCCTGAGCTTGCGAAGGACCTCTGATCTCTGCCTCTCCCCACCAATGTGGCAGGCGGGTGAATGCCCAGCGTCAGACGCCGGAAGGAAGTCATATCACCTTCCTGAAATCATCGGACAGGTGCCTTTAAGCCCGGAGGGCTGCCCGAAATTAGCCCCGGGTGAAACCCGGGGTTTTTGAGCGAAAGCGTCTGCGCCCCGGCAGGGGCGCGGGAAGGTTTGTGACCGACGGGTTCCGGCACGCCCTCCGGGGTGCAACGGTTTTTTTCGACCGAACCCCGGGTTTCACCCGGGGCTAATTTCCTTCAGCCCTCCGGGCTGCCCGAATGTGCGGTTATTGAATGAAGTTGGTATTACAGGTCCTTCGCACGCTCAGGACGAAATTTTTGGAAGGCTCCGTGCCGCCTTGCCTAAGCCCCGCCCGCATTTCGGGTTTCGCCTTCAGCGTTTCTTCCGATAAAACAGCCACCACCCGCGTATGAAAACCCTCCCGCTTCTCGCCACCGCCCTCCTCGCCACTTCGCTCGCTCACGCCGAAAACTGGCCGCAATGGCGTGGCCCGGCCTTCAACGGCACTTCGCCCGAAACCGGCCTGCCCGCGAGCTGGACGAAAGAAACCGTGAAATGGTCCGCGCCGCTGCCTGGCCCGAGCGGCGCGACGCCCGCCGTTTGGAACGACCACATTTTTGTCCCCAGCCCCGACGCGGAGAAAAACCTGCACCTGTTCGCGCTCGACCGGAAGACCGGCAAAGTCCGCTGGCAAAAGCAGATTGGCACCGGCGACATCAACAAAGGCAAAGGCAACATGGCGTCGCCTTCGCCCGTGACCGACGGCAAAGCGGTCTATGTGCTCTACGGCACCGGCGACCTCGCGGCCCTCGACTTCGACGGCAAAATCCTCTGGCAGCGCAACCTCGGCGCCGATTACGGGCGCTTCGCCATCATGTGGCTCTACGGCTCCAGCCCGCTCCTTTTCGAGGGCAAACTCTACATCCAGGTGCTCCAGCGCAGCCCCGCGCCACCGGATTACCCCGGCCTGACCGGCGGTGCCGCCGAGCGCGACAGCTACCTGCTCGCGGTCGATCCCGCGACTGGCAAAACGATCTGGAAAGTCAACCGTTCGACCGAGGCGCGGATGGAATCGATGGAAAGCTACGGCACGCCGATCCCGCACGTCGGCGCCGATGGCAAAACGCAGCTCCTCGTCGTCGGCGGCAACGCCCTGACCGGCCACGAACTCGCCACCGGCAAAGAACTGTGGCGCGCCTATGGCCTCAATCCGAAGGACGGCGAATGGATGCGCATCGTGCCGAGCCCGGTCAGCGCCGCCGGCCTCGCCATCGCCGCCGGTCCGAAAAAAGAACCGCTCCTCGCCTTCCGCACCGATGGCAAAGGCGACGTCTCCGTCTCGCATCTCGCGTGGAAAATCGACGACCGCAGCGCGCCGGACGTTTGCACGCCCGCTTACTACAACGGCAAACTTTTCGTCCTCAACGGGGACAGCAAAACGCTTTTCTGCCTCGACCCGAAGACCGGTGAAAAGAAATGGCAGGGCGCGCTCGACACGAAAATGGTCATCCGCAGTTCGCCGACCGTGGCCGACGGCAAGGTCTACATCATGGACGAAAAAGGCACCGTCTTCGTCTGCGGCACGGGCGATGAATTCCAACAGATCGCGAAGATCGAAATGGGCGACAACGAAGGCAGCCGCGCCAGCATCGCGGTAAGCCAGGGCCAGCTCTTCATCCGCACCACGCAGGCGCTCTATTGCGTCGGGAAGTAAGCGCGCGTCTTGCAGCGGCGCGGGACGCCGCCTACCTTCAGCCCCCATGGCCGAAGAAACTCTCTGGCAAGGCACCTCCTCGCAGCTCAAAAACTTTTGGGCGTTCGTCGCGTGCATTCTCGTCATCCCCATCCCGTGGGCGATCTATCGCTGGCTCGTCGTCAAAACGACGACCTATCGCCTGACCACCGAGCGGCTCATCACCGAGCGCGGCATCCTCAACAAAACGACCGATACGCTGGAGCTCTACCGCGTGCGCGATCAGCAGGTCACCGCGCCGTTGATCCAGCGGCTCTTCGGGCTGCAGACCATCCATCTGCTCACCACCGATACGTCCACGCCGGAGATTGTCATCGACTTCATCCCCGCCTCGGCCGGCCTGCCGGACCTGTTCCGCAAGCAGGTGGAAGAATCGCGGATGCGCAAACGTGTGCGCACCGTGGATCTCGAAGACGACACGCCCGGCGACGGCCAGGCCGATTTCAATTAAGCCATGAACACTCTCCTCGACAAAGACGAAGCCGGTCCCGGCGCCATCCCCACGCGCGCCGAAGTGCCGCTGAACGACACCTGGGATCTCACCCTGCTCTACCCCACACCGGCTGACTGGCAGGTGGCGTTTGAAAAACTCCAGCAGGAATATCCGAAGATCGTTGAGTGGAAGGGGCGCGTCGGAGAGTCCGCGGTAACGCTGCTCGAAGTGCTGGAGTTTGAAAAAACGCTCGGGCTGAACATCGAGCGCCTCGCGCATTACGCCTCGCTGCAAACCTCGGGCGACAGTTCGGACAACGCGAATCTTTCGCGCGAAGGGCAGCTCGAAAATCTCTTCACGCTGATCGGCGAGTCGCAGTCGTTCGTCGAGCCGGAGATCATGGCGATCGACGACGCGCGCTTCGAAGAGTTCCTGCAATATCCCGCGCTCACGGGATGGATCACGCCACTGCGCAAACGCCGCCGGCTCAAGCCGCACACGCTGACCACCGCCGAGGAGTGCCTGCTCGCGCTCGGTGGCAGCGCGCTCAGCGGCCACGGCGAAACGTTCTCCCAGCTCACGAATGTGGACATGAAATTCGGCGTGATCACGGACGAGAAGGGCGTCGAGCGGGAGTTGTCGCAGTCGAGTTATTCGTCGTTCATGGTCAAGCGCGACCCGGAGTTGCGGAACCGCGCGTGGCATCAGTTTTACGCGGAGTTCGATGCGCACAAATTCACTGTCGCCTCGACGCTCACCAACTCGGTGAAAGGCGATGTCTTTAAGGCCCGCGCCCGCAATTACTCCAGCGCCCGCGAACGCGCGCTCTTCCACGACGACGTGCCGGCGAGCGTGTACGACAACCTCATCGCCAGCGTCCGCGCCAATCTCGCGCCGCTCTTCCGCTACCTCGATCTGCGCAAGCGTGTGCTCGGGCTGAAGGAAATCCACGCCTACGACACCAACGTGCCGATCGTGCCGAACATCGAAACCGATGTGCCGTGGGACAAGGCCTGCGATCAGGTGCTCGCCGCGCTCGCGCCGCTCGGCGACGAATACGTGCAGACGCTCGGCGAAGGGCTGCGCGGGCGCTGGTGCGATCGTTACGAGAACAAGGGCAAGCGCAGCGGGGCGTTCAGTTCGTCGAGCTACGGCAACCCGCCGTTCATCCTCATGAACTACAAGCGCGACGTTTTCACCGACGTTTACACGCTCGCGCACGAGGCCGGCCACTCAATGCACACCTGGTATTCACAGCGCGCGCAACCGTTCCAGACTTACGACTACCCGATCTTCCTCGCGGAAGTCGCGAGCACCTTCAACGAAGAACTGCTCACGCATTACCTCCTCGAAAACACCGAGGACAAAGCGATGCGCGCCTATCTCATCAATCGCCAGATCGACGACATCCGCGGCACGGTCATCCGCCAGACGATGTTCGCCGAGTTTGAAAAGATCGCCCACGCCAAGGAGGAAACCGGCGAGCCGCTCACGCTCGACACCTTCCGCGGGATCTATCGCGGATTGCTCGAGGCGTATTTCGGCGAGGGCTTCACCATCGACTCCGAGCTGGAGCTGGAATGCCTGCGCATCCCGCATTTCTACAGCGCCTTCTACGTCTATAAATACGCCACCGGCCTGAGCGCCGCGGTCGCGCTGGCCACGCAAGTCCGCGAAACGGGCGACGCCTCGCGCTTCCTCGGTTTCCTAAAATCGGGCGGCTCGGAATTTCCCATCCCGACGCTACAACGCGCGGGGGTCGATATGTCCAGCCCCGCGCCGGTGGAAGCCACGCTCCAACTCTTCGCCCGGCGCGTCGCGGAACTGGAGGAACTGCTGGCTTGATGCTCGAAGGTCACGAACGCACCCTCCTCGCCGCGCAGGGTTACTCCGAACTTGAGATGTTCGACGACGCCATCGCCGAACTCGATTCCCTGCCCGAGGACGCGGCGCAGCACTCCACCGTCGTCGAGCTGCGCACCGTCATCCTCATGCAGGCCAAACGCTGGAAACCCGCGCTGACCGCCAGCCGTCTGCTCTGCCGCACGGAGCCGGAGAAGAGCAGCGGTTTCATCCACGCCGCCTTTTGCCTGCACGAACTCGACCGCACCGCCGAAGCGCGCGACGTCCTCCTCGCCGGCCCCGATGTCCTCCACGCCGAGCCCACCTTTCATTACAATCTCGCCTGTTACGAATGCGCGCTCGGTCACCTCGACCTCGCCCGCATGCATTTGGAGAAGAGCATCGAGCTCGACAAAAAGATGCGGGACTTCGCGAAGAGCGATCCCGATCTCGCCGCGCTGCGGGAGTGAATTTGGAGCGCATTCTTGCGGCAGCCAGCGCTGCTGCGCAGGATGCCAATCCCATGCCCGCTGAACGGATCGCCGAGCTCTTCCACGAGAATTTTTCCCAGTATGGGGAACTCGGCGCGAGCGTCAGCGTCTGGCGCGATGGGCAGGAGATCGTGTCGCTGGCGGCGGGCTGGAAGGATCGGCAGGAGGAGCAGCCGTGGACGGCGGAGACGATGGTGCTTTTCTGGTCGGCGACGAAAGGGCTGGCCGCGGCGTGTCTGCTCCATGCGTGCCAGGAGCACGGGATCGAGCTGACGACGCCGGTCGCGGCGGTCTGGCCGGAATTTGCGCACGCGGGCAAGGAGCGCGTGACCATCGCGGAGATGCTTTCTCACCAAGCCGGGCTGGCCGCGCTTCCGGCGCCAACGGACGTGATGGACCACGCCGCGGTCGCCGCCGCGCTGGCTGCCTCGACACCCGCGTGGCCGCTCGGCGAAGGGCACGGATATCATCCGCGCACGTTCGGTTTTCTGGTCGATGAAACGCTGCGCCGGATCACGAGCGGGGAAACGCTGCGGCATTACTGGCGCGCGCATTTTGCGGAACCGCTCGGGCTGGAGGTGTGGATCGGGATGCCGGAGGAACTGACGCGCGAACCGGCCTCGATCTTCCCGACGAAAGCCTCGCCGCCGAAGGGCGATCCGTTTTACACCGCGTTTCTCACGCCGTCGTCGCTCACGGCCCGCGCCTTCGCTTCGCCGCGCGGGCTGCACAGCGTGGCGGCGATGAATACGCCGGAAGCGCGGAGCGCGTCGTTCGGGGCGTTCGGCGGCGTGGGCACGGCGCGCGGGCTGGCGAAGTTTTACGCGATGCTCGCGTGCGGTGGTGAACTCGACGGGCAGCGTTATTTTAAGCCGGACACGCTCGGCTGGATGACGACGACGCTGGCTCAGGGGCCGGACCGGGTGCTGTTGCTGGAGACGGCTTTTTCCGCGGGCTTCATGCGCGATCCGGTGCGCGCGGACGGCCGCAAGCTGCGGACGAACTTCGGGCCGTCGGGGAGTGCGTTCGGACATCCCGGCGCGGGCGGCAGTCACGCGTTTGCCGACCCGGAGAACGGCCTCAGCTTTGCCTACGTGATGAACCAGATGGACCCTGGCGTGCTGCCCGGCCCGAAATCGCTGCGGCTCATCGAGGCGCTCTATGCCGATGAATGACCCAGCCGAGCTCGAGCGTTATCTGCACGAGCAGATCCCGCTGACCCGCGCGATGGAAGTGCATGTCGCCGAATGCGACGGCACGCGGCTCGTCCTGACCGCGCCGCTCGCGCCGAACCGCAATCATTTGCAGACCGCCTTCGGCGGCAGCCTGCACACCCTGGCCACGCTCAGCGGCTACAGCCTGCTCTGGTGGCTGCTCGGCGAGCCGCAGGCGCACATCGTCATCCGCGAAAGCACCATCCGCTACGATCGGCCGGTGCGCGGGGAACTGCGGGCGGTGTGCCGCGCGCCGGATGCAGCAACGCTCACGCGCTTTCGCGAAGATTTTTCGCGCAAGGGCCGTGCCCGCCTCACGCTGGAAGCGACGATCGAGGAAGCCGGCGAGGTCGCGGTGCAATTCCGCGGGGTCTTCGTCGCGCGCCGCTAAATACCGGAGGGACGCGCTCCCGCGCGCTCCCACTTCGACCGGCGAATGCTGAAAAGCTGGGGACGCGCAGGAGCGCGTCCCTCCGGGGAGTCCGCCCGAAGCGGCCTCGCCCGGCCTACGCGCCGATCACGCTGACCACGATGTTCCGCCGGTGCGGCGCGCGGCGGTGCTCGAAAAGGAAGATGCCCTGCCAGGTGCCGAGCTGCATGCGGCCTTGGGCGATCGGGATGACTTCGCTCGTCCGCGTGAGGACCATGCGGAGGTGCGAAGGCATGTCGTCGCTGCCCTCGTCGGTGTGCACGAAGTAGTCCTGATCCTCGGGCACGAGGCGCTCGAAGAACTCGTGCAGATCCGTGCGCGCGGACGGGTCGGCATTTTCATAGATGATCAGCGATGCGCTGGTGTGCTGGATGAAGACGGTCGCCGTGCCGGTGCTGATGCCGCTGTCGCGGACGATCCGCACGACTTCCGGCGTGATCTCGTAGGTGCCCTTGCCGCGCGTGCCGACGACGAAGGTGTGCGTGATGGCTTTCATGCGTCGATCATCACGCCGCGCCGCGCAAAATGGCGAGCGGGGGATGACGCGAGACGCCACGGCTGAGGGCGAGTCCGCCGAGGATGGCGAGGCCGGTCGTGACTGCGAAGGCCGCGCCGAGCAGCGCGGGATCGGGCCACGGCGGGGCTTTGAAGACGAAGACCGCGAGCGCGACATTGGCCGCGATGGCGAGCACCAGACCAGCCAGCGCGGAGAGCGCGCCGAGCGTGGCGTATTCGATGATCAGGATGGTGCGCACCTGCTTCGCCGACGCGCCGAGCGTGCGCAGCAGGATGCTTTCGCGCAGGCGCTGGTCGCGGCCGTTCAGCAATGTGCCGACGAGGATCGGCAGGCCGGCGAGCACGGTGAAGCCGGCGAGCACGGAAATGACGCGGGAGATTTTCTCGAGGATGCCGCGGACCGTTTCGAGGATGAGCGTGAGGTCGATGGCGGAGACATTGGGGAAGTTCTGCACCAGCGAACGCTGCAAATCGCCGGACGAAACACCCGCCGGGACGCGCGTGGTGACGACGTGGAAACCGGGCGCGCCTTCGAGCACGCCGGGCGGGAAGACCATAAAGAAGTTCAGATTGAAGCGGCTCCAATCGACTTTGCGCAGGCTGGTCAGGCGGGCGCGCACCGACACGCCTTGCACGTCGAGCGTGATCTCGTCGCCGAGCGCGACGCCGAGGTCCTTGGCGAGTTCAGCTTCGAGCGAGAGCGGCACCGGGCCATTCGGGTCGGGAACGCTCGTGAACCACTCGCCCGCGACGATCGTCTCGGTAGCGTTGAGCGTTTCACGATAGGTGGAGCGGAATTCCCGGCGCAGCACCCACTTCGGCACCGCGCCCTGTTTTTCCAACTCGCGCACCGGCACACCGCGCACCGACTCGATCCGCATCGTGACCATCGGCGCGCTTTCGAGCAGCGGCAGGCGCTGTTCGCCGATCAGCGCGCTGACGCCCGCGACCTGATCGGACTGCACATCGACGAGATAGATGTTCGGGCTTTCGGCGAATTGTTTGAGCGTGAGCCGCTGGTTCAGCAAATTGCCCGCGAGCAGGATGGTGAGCAGCAGAAACGTGCCGAGCCCAAGCGAGAGCAGGAAGAGCAGCGTCTGATTGTGCGGGCGATGGAGATTGGAAATGCCTTGCCGCAGC
>JBBQIZ010000195.1:0-8155 GCA_038325425.1 Chthoniobacterales bacterium | reverse complement strand
CGCAGGTGCGCGCCCTGACCATCCAGCCGTAGACGCCCGTTCTTAATTTCGGCATCGCCTTCGAGATGACCGTTCACGCGCCCCAGCGAGTCGCTGGCGTCTTTGTCAAAGCTCCACGCTGCGAAGGGTGCGGGCGCGGTGTTCGTCGGGCGATCGGCGACAGGCTTCGGCTGGATGGTTTGCCGCGCGCTCCATTCGAGGTCAGCGATCTTTCGCTCCAACTCGCGGACGCGGGCCGCATTGGCCACGGCTTGCGCAGCCCCTGCTGGCGCGGCTTTCAAGCGCTGTCCGATGCCCTGCGCCGTGTTGAGCCAGGCGTCGGCGAGCCCGGTCTTGATCTGCGTGTGCAGCCGCTCCAGTTCCGCGCGGTTTTTGCCGAGCACTTCCGGGGTGTCGATCGTGACCTGCGCCGGGCGGGTGCTTGCGAAGATGCCGTACATCGCCGTCCAGTCGCGTTGGCTGATCGCGTCGAACTTGTGATCGTGACAGCGCGCACACGAGACGGTGAAGCCCTGGAAGGCCTTGGTCACCACGTCGATCTGGTTGTCCACCGCCTTCACCTGATCGTCGAGCGTGTCGATCGGCTGAAAGCCGTGCTCGACGAGGCGGAACTGCGCGGTGCCGAGGATCGATTCGTTGAATCCGTCGGGGTTGATGCGCGGCGTCTGGAGCAGGTCGCCGGCGAGATGTTCGCGGATGAGTTGGTCCGCGGGCACGTCGGCGTTGAACGCGCGGATGAGATAATCGCGATAACGCCAGGCCTCGCGAATCTCGGGATCACCTTCGCTGCCGTGGGTCTCGGCATAACGCATCAGGTCCATCCAGTGCCGTGCCCAATGCTCGCCAAACCGCGGTGAGGCGAGCAGGCGGTCGGTGGCATTGCTCACTGCGGATGGCTGATTGCTGCTTGCTGCGGCGACGAACGCATTCACTTCCTCAAGCGTCGGTGGCAGGCCGGTGAGGGCGAAAGTGAGGCGGCGGATGAAGGTGCGCGCGTCGGCGGGTGCGGCGGGCGCGAGGCCTTTGGCGGCCATTTTCGCGAGGAGGAAACGATCCACCGGCTGCTCCGACCACGCGGGATTTTGGACTTCGGGCACCGCGGGCTTTTTCACCGGCTGGAGCGACCACCAGGTGCGGCGGGTGGCCAGGAGATCGGCCCAACTCGGCTTGCTGGCTTGCTCGGAAGGCGGTTCGTCGCGCGGATCTGGCGCGCCCATCGCGATCCATTTTTCGAAATCCGCAATCGCCGCGTCGTCGAGCTTCGGCGCCTTGTCCGGCATCTTGAAGTCCGGGTCGGTGTGTTTGATCGAGTCGATGAAGAGACTCTTCTGCGGATCGCCGGGCACGATGGCGTCGCCCGAGTCGCCGCCTTTTTGCCAGCCGGCGCGGTAGTCGAGCCGCAGGCCGCCTTTGGTCTTCTTGGCGTTGTGGCACTCGTAACATTCCGCCGCGAGCACCGGCCGGATCTTGTTCTCAAAAAATTCCAGCGCTTCCGGGGCGATAGGTGCGGTGGCGGTCGCGGCGGAGACGCTCCACGCGGTGAGCACGGCGACGAAAATGGGCGGCAGCGTTTTCATGGACTTATTCCTGAAAGCGACGGGCGGCGTCGTGGCAGTGGACAACGATCGTTTCTGCAAACTCAGCAAACCGACCGACGGGCAGGCGGGACGCCGGCCCGGCAATCGTGATCGCCGCGAGGGAGTGACCGTGCCGGTCCAGCAGCGGAGCGGCGATGCAGTGAATGCCCTCGAAATGTTCACCGCGATCGAGCGCATAACCGCAGGCGCGAATGCGCTCGAGTTCCACGAGCAGCGCCTTGCGGCTGGTGATGGTGTGCTCAGTGTGCTTCTCCAGTTTCAGCCGCGGGAGGACCGCGTCGAGTGCGGCGTCCGGTAGAAAAGCGAGCATCGCCTTGCCCGGGGCGCAGCAGTGGAGCGAAGCGCGCGAGCCGAGATCGACGATGTATTTGAACGGATGCACGGACGGCAGTTGCTCCAAAATCACGCAACTGGCATCGGCCAGGCAGCAAAGCTGCGTTGTCTCGCCGGTTGCGGCGAGGATGCGGTGCATCGGTTCGAGGGACGATTCGACGAGGCTGCGCCGTCCGGAGTGGGGCTGGCCGAGGAGGAGCAGTTTTTGCGTGACGGAGTAGCGTTTCGTTTTTTCGTCGCGCCGCACGTAGCCGAGTTCCTCGAGTCCGCCGGCGAGCCGGAAAATGGAAGCCATCGAGATTCCGAGCTGCATGCCGAGTTCGGAGAGGGTGGCTCCGTCCGGCGTCCCGGCGAGCGATTCGAGCATCGCCAGGCCGCGCTGAAGGGCGGGAACCTGGCTGGCACCGTCGAGGCTGGCGGGTTCGGTTCGTGGGGGAGTGCCGGAAGCGGTTTTCATAAGCGAAAAGGTTTCTGTATATGAAAACCGGGGACGTTGCGGTTTCTTAGCAAGGGTTTCGCTTCCGGCAAAGTTCCCCACGATCACCGCGGGACAAGCCGCTTTTTTCCCGGGAACCGAGGGAAGCCGCTGCCGTGGGCTGGCAGATGGCGCTCGGCGGGGGCGGGGGAATTCCCGACTGGCCAAGTGCGCGGGGAACAGCGAAGGACAGAAGACCTCCCGCCCTGCCCTTTTCCGCCATGCGATTTTTCCCCGCGTTTTTTCTACCGCTCCGCTGCTGGATCCAGGGCGGCGCCCTCCTGCTGCTCGCGCTGCCCATGCTCGCGATCGAGCCGTGCCGGCTCGAGGTCGTGGAAAAGGGGAGCGGCTGGCCGGTGCCGCTGGTCGAATTGCGGACGACGAATGATGTGCGTTTCGTGACCGACAACGCGGGGGTGATCGCCTTCGACTTGCCGGAGCTGATGGGGCGCGAAACGTGGTTCAACATTGTCGGCCACGGTTACGAAGTGGCCGCGGATGGCTTTGGTTCACGCGGAGTGCGGCTCACGCCGGAACCGGGCAAAACCCTGCGGGTGGAAGTCGAGCGGCGAATCATCGCCAAGCGCCTTGGACGGCTGACGGGTGGCGGCATTTTCGCCGAGAGCCAGAAGACCGGCCGCGAACTCGACTGGCGCGAGTCGGGACTGCTCGGCTGCGACAGCGTGCAAAACGCGGTCCATCATGGGAAGCTCTTCTGGGCGTGGGGCGACACGACGCTGGCGCGTTATCCGCTGGGCATTTTCGACATGATCAGCGCGACCACCGCGGTGCAGCCGCTCGCTTCGTTCGCGCCGCCGCTGCGGGTGAAGTTCGATTATTTCGCCGACGAAAAGGGAACCCCGCGCGCCGTGGCGAAGATGCCCGGCCCGGGGCCGACTTGGGTGAGCGCGTATGTGAGCTTGCCGGACAAGGACGGCACGCCGCGGCTCGTCGGCACCTACATCAAAGTGCGCAATCATCTCGAAGCCTACGAATCCGGGTTGTGCGTGTGGAACGATGACACGGCGGAGTTTGAGCAACTGCGGGTGCTCTGGACGAAATCCGAAGCTTCGCCCATCCAGCCGTCCGCGCCGGACGGCCATCCGGTTTTTTGGAAAGACGCGGAGGGCGAGACGTGGGTGCTGTTTGGGAATCCTTTTCCGACGATCCGCTGCCGCGCGACTTTCGAGGCGTGGCAGGATGCGTCGAAGTGGGAAACCTTCACGCCGCAGCCCAGCCTGCGCATGGCGGGCAACGGCAAGGTGGTGAAACCGCACACCGGCTCGATCGCCTGGAACCCGTGGCGGAAGCGCTGGGTGACAGTCTTCATGGAGTCGTTCGGCGAGCCCTCGGTTTTCGGCGAACTCTGGTATGCGGAGGCGGATGCGCCGATCGGGCCGTGGGGTCCGGCGGTGAAAATCCTGACCCACGACAACTACACCTTTTACAATCCGCGCCTGCATCCCGAGTTCACCGCGGCGGATTCGCCGATCCTGATTTTCGAGGGCACCTACACCGCCGAATTCGCCAACCGCCCGCATCCGACGCCGCGCTACAATTACAACCAGATGCTCTACCGGCTCGATCTCGACGATCCCGCGCTGGCCCCGGCGCAGCAGCGCTGAAGCGGGCTGCGGGTTCAGTGCGGCGGGGCATTCGCGCGGAAGACGCGCGGGGTGGCGCCGAGGTGCGGGTGCGGGTGCGGTCGCCGAATTTCTTGAGGATCGTGAAAATGACCAGCCGGGACGACCCTGTGCTTGCCCGCTTTGCATCTCGAGGAAACACTGACCCGATGAAGTTTACCCCGCGTCTTTGTCTGATTCTCGGTCTGCTTGTCTCCCCCCTCCGTGCCGAGGTCATCGAGGCCGATCTGCTCATCGTGGGGGCAGATGAATCGGGATGCGCCGCCGCGGTGCAAGCCGCACGTCTCGGGGTAAAGCGCATCGTGCTCACGAATGATATCCAGTGGCTCGGCGGACAATTCGCCACGCAGGGGATTGGGCCGATGGATGAATGGACGCTGGTCAACGAACGGCGGGTGAATTTCCCGCGCAGCGGCGCGTTCCTGGAAATCATCGAGCGCGTCCGCGCGCACAATCGCCAGACCTACGGCGTGGCCACGCCGGGCAATGCGTGGTGCGGCACGGACACCATCGAACCGCAGGCCGCGGCGCGCATCTTCGAGGAGTGGCTCGCGCCTTACACCGAGAAGGGGAGCGGACAAATCCGGGTGCTGCGGCCGTGGGAGCCGGTGAAGGTGTTGGTCGAGAATGGGCGGGTGCAAGGGGTGACTTTCGCGAGACCGGACGGAGCCGGTGAAGCGCTGGAGGTGCAGGCGGCGCTGACCGTGGATTCGTCGGACTGGGGTGAGGTCATGCGGTTGAGCGGCGCGGCCTACATGGCCGGCCCGGATTTGCGTTCGCGCTTCGGCGAGCCGAGCGCGCCGGAGACGCTCGAACCCGGCGGCAACCAGGAAATGAACCCGCTCTCGTGGTGCCCGCTGCTCCGTGAAACCGGCGCCGAGAGCACGATCCCGAAGCCCGTGCGCTACGATGCGCAGTCGTTCGCCGATTGGAAGAATACGCCGCCGTGGCGCGATTGGGACGGGAGCGGCGGCATCTACAACTTCGCCGGTTGGTGTATCTACACGCATCGCCGGATTATCGATCGTTATCACTACCAACTCGCGCCCGGCACCGAGGCGGTCATCCTCAACTGGCCCGCGCACGATTATCCGCTGAGCACGCTGCCCGCGCACGTCGTCGAGGCCTTGGAGAAAAATGAAGCCGGTGCGTCGCGGAAAAACATCGTGGACATGACGCCCGCGCAGCGCCGCATGGTCTTCGCCGACGCCAAACAGCGCGCGCTCGAGTTCGTCTATTTCCTGCAAACTGCGGCGCACGATCGGGTGGGCGATTTTCCGCAGAGCTTCCGCTACATGAAGCTCGCCGAGGATTACGGCACCGCGGACCGACTGCCGCCGAAACCCTACATCCGCGAGGGTCTGCGGCTCGATGCGCTGCACGTCCTGCGCGAACAGGACGTGCGGACCGATGCGCGCAAACCGCTCTGGGCGCGGGCCATGGTGCCGGACGGCGTGTTTGGATATCAGTTCGAGATCGATTTTCACCCCACGCGTCGGAAGTTCGTGGACGACAATCCGGCGCAGCCGTGGCAGGCGAAACACTTCGGCACGCGCAACTGGTCGGCGCACACCGATCGCGCGATGTTTCCGCTCCGCGGGCTCGTGCCGGTAAAAATGGACGGTCTGCTCGGCGCATCGAAAAACATTGGCGTGACCAGCCTCGTTCAAGCTTCGCTGCGCCTGCACGGGCAGATGATGCAGGTCGGCTCGGCGGCCGGCACCGTGGCCGCGCTGGCGCTGCGCGATGGAATCCAGCCGCGTGAGATTGCCTCTTCGCCGAAGCGCATCCGCGAAGTGCAGCGCCGTCTCGTGCGCGGCACTGGGGGACCCGGCACGCTGCTCTGGCCGTGGCACGATGTCGCGCCGGACGAGGCGCACTTTGAAGCCGCGAATCTACTCACGCTTGCGGGGATCTGGCGCGCGGATCAAGACAGCCTCTTCTTCCTGCCGGAGCGCGCCGTCACCCGCGGCGAACTCGCGGCCACCCTCGTGCGTCTCGTGCGCACACTGCCCGACGCGCCGGAATGGCCGGACTTTCCGGAAACACCGCGCTTCACCGATGTGCCCTCGACTCATCCCGACCGCGCGTTCATCGAGGCGATGCTGATCTGGGGCGATATCGGCGCGAAGGATGGAGCCTTTCAAATCGACGCCCCGGCGACCTGGGGCACGCTGCACGCCTGGCTCGCGGCGCTGAAATTGCCGACGTTCCCGTCGCTCAACTTCAAGCGCCCCAACGAAAACTACGCCGCCCGCACGCTTACCCGCGCCGACGCGGTGGACTATCTCTATCGCGTGCTTCAGCAGCGCGGTGAAGCTTTCCCCGCGGACAAGATCTGGCTGCAACCGGGCGGCGATCATGACGGCGACGGACGCAATGATTATCACGACGCGCTCCCCTTCGACCGCGACAACAACAGCGTCCCGGACCGCCTGCAGTCGCCGAATCTCGCCGGGCCGGACGCGCTTTAGAACGTCATCAGCCCCGACGTGGACATTAACTTAAATGAAGACGGCTTCGGGAAGGACGCTGGCTGGAGCAGCCTGCGGAGACAACTTTCCGTCGGCGCGTGAGTTGAACGGCAACCCCATGAAACATTTCCTCGCCCTCCTGTGCGTTTGGTCGTTGTGCGCCTGCGCGTCGACCGCGACCGCGAACCCGCCTCAGCGCCCGAACATCATCCTCATGATGGGCGACGATCACGGCTGGGAGGAGACGGGTTACAACGGGCATCCGCATGTGAAGACGCCGGTGCTCGATGAGATGGCCGCCACGGGTCTGAAGTTCGCGCGCTTCTACGCCACGCACCCGAGTTGTTCGCCGACGCGCGCGGCGTTTCTGACCGGACGGCATCCGAATCGCATGGGCACTTTCGCGCCGGGTTGGTCGTTCCGTCCGGAGGAAATCACCCTCGCGCACATGCTCGCGAAGGCTGGCTACCGCTGCGCGCACCTTGGGAAATGGCACCTCGGCGCGGTGAAGCGGGAGTCGCCCGTCAGCCCCGGCGCGATGGGCTTTCACGAATGGCTGTCGCACGACAATTTCTTTGAGCTGAATCCTGCGCTCTCGCGTAACGGCGCACCGCCCGAGGTGATCCGGGGCGAAAGCTCCGAAGTCCTCGTCGCGGAGACGATCCGCTTCATCGATCGGGTGAAACCGTCTGGGCAGCCGTTCTTCACCGTCGTGTGGTTCGGCTCGCCGCATGAGCCTTACAGCGGCCTGCCCGCCGACCTCGCGCTCTACGACGATCTGCCCGCGAAATACTCGAAGAAGGTGAAACTCACCTCGAACGAAACCGGCGGCCAGGTATCGCGCCCGCAGGGCGAGGTGCTGCGCGAGCGTTACGCCGAGATCACCGCGATGGACCGCGCCATCGGCACGCTGCGAACACATCTCGCCGCCCAGGGCCTGCGCGACAACACGCTGCTCTTTTATTGCGGCGACAACGGCACCTCGCGCGACGCTGCCCTCGGCTTCCCGCATCGCGGCGCAAAAGGCGAGGTCTATGAAGGCGGCACGCTCGTCCCCGGGCTCATCGAGTGGCCCGCGCGGATAACGCAGCCGCGCACCACCCACGTCCGCGCCAGCACCAGCGACCTGCTGCCGACGCTTTGCGCGCTCACCGGCCAACCGCTGCCGGCGCGCCCGCTCGATGGCGTCGATCTCCGGTCGGTGTTTGACGGGAAGATGACTGAGCGCCCCGCGCCGCTTTGTTTCTGGGAGTACGACACCTCGCGTTTTATGGGAGCCAATCCTGAGCCCTACATTGATCCGAAATTGCAGGAGGGCACCTCGCCGATGGTCAAACTCATGCGCGGCAAACTCACGCGCGATTTCCTCAACTGGCGTCAGCCCGCGATTACCGAAGCCGACTACCGCGGCGCGCGGTCCATCACCGACGGCCGTTTCAAGCTCGTCATTCACGAACCGAAAAACGCGGCACCGAAACGCGAACTTTTCGATCTCGAAGCGGACCCCGCAGAGACGAATGACCTCGCCGGGCAGCAATCGGCGACCGCCGAAACGCTCCAAGCGCAACTCCGCGACTGGCAGGAATCCGTCCTTCGCAGCCTCACCGGCGCTGATTACGCCCCATGATCCCC
>JBBQIZ010000194.1:0-8182 GCA_038325425.1 Chthoniobacterales bacterium | reverse complement strand
TGGCGGTCGGCAGCGAGAAGGAGCCGACCGGCGCCATGGTGAAGGAAGAGGACTGGGTCCGCGCCTTCCTCGCCCATTCGATCGCCCACCCGCCGGGCAGCGTCTTCCAGTACAGCAGCGCGGCGACTTACATGTGCTCGGCGATCATCAGCAAAGTCGCCGGCACCAGCATGCTCGATTACCTCATCCCGCGCCTCTTCGAGCCCCTCGGGATCGCCGAGCCGACGTGGGAAACCTGCCCGCGCGGCAGCAACACCGGCGGCTGGGGACTGAGCGTGCCCACGGAAGCGCTGGCCAAGTTCGGGCAGACGCTTTTGCAGAAAGGAAAGTGGAACGGACGCGAGGTCATCCCGGCGGCGTGGGTCAAAGAAGCGACGGCCTTTCACATCCAGCAACCCGAGCCCGCGCAGCCCACGCGACCGAAAGCGGAGAACGACTGGCTGCAAGGCTACGGCTACCAGTTCTGGCGCTGCCAGCACGGTGGGTTCCGCGGCGACGGCGCGTTTGGCCAATACACCATCGTGCTGCCGGAGCAGGACGTGGTCATCGCCATGACCGGCGAAAGCGCCAACATGCAGGGCCAGCTCGACCTCGTCTGGAAATATCTGCTTCCGGCGATCAAGCCCGAGCCGCTGCCCGCCGACAAACGCACCATGGCGCGCCTCCAGATGACGCTGAACAACCTCGGCCTGCCGCTGCCCGCCGGCCAGCCGACCTCCCCGCTGGCGGAGAAGATCACCGGCAAGGCCTTCCGCCTCGCGGCCAACGATCTCGGCTTCGAAAACATCACCTTCTATTTCCGGAAGGATCACAGCGTGGCGGCCTTTGGCGATGCGCAGGAAACCTACGCCGTGGCCTGCGGCCAGACGACTTGGGCGCACGGAGAAACGACCCTCCCCGGCACTCCGCCGCGCATCATTTCCGGCGGTGCGCCTGAGCGTGGCACACCGCATCCGGTCGCCGCCGCCGGGGTGTGGAAAGACGAGCAGACCTTCGAGATGACGTGGCGCTACTTCCATACGCCGCACCACGACACGATCACGGCGAAGTTCGACGGCGATAAAGTGGAGCTCACCGTCGTCCCGAGCATCGCGCGCGCCGCCCAGCGCCCGGTGCTGCGCGGTCAACTCAGCGCCTGAGTTTCCGCCCGCTTGCGGGAAGGAAATTGCCGGCGGCTGAGGATTCGAACCTCGTTCGGTTTAGTGCCGAACTGCCGCGGGATCGCACCGCTGCCGCCGAAATCGTTCCGCCAACTCGGACGCAGAGTCGCGGCTGCGTGTTCAATGCGCCGCAGAGTTTCCCAAAAGGCAATTTTACCGCAGAGGCGCAGAGGAAGATGAGAGGACGGCAGAGGGATCATTCCTTCCCTCGGCGGCTCCTCTCCAGAATCTCTGCGCCTCTGCGGTTAAGGCAGCGCGTGCTGCTTGAAGAACTTCACGATCTCCGCCGGCGCCGAACGCAGGAATTGATGCTCCCCCGGATGGATCAGCGTCACGACCGGCGCGCCGACTTTCGAGGGATAAAGCGTGTAGCCATTTTCGCCCGGCTGACCTTCGCCGCATTGATTGATCTGGCGCAGCTTGTTCATCGTCGTCTGCTGCCACGCGAACTTGACCAGCGGATCATTTTCTCCCGCCACGTGCAGGACCGGCTTCGGCTGCAGTTTATCCATGAGCGTCGGCGCCGCGGCGGCGGACGGCGCGAAGGCGGCGAAGCGATCCCCGCGCGTCGCCCAGAGCAGATAGGTAAAGCCGCCGCCATTCGAGTGCCCGGTGCTGTAGATGCGCTTGGCGTCCACTTGGTAATCCTGCTGCAGGCTGGCGAGCATCGCGTCGAAGAACTTGAGATCGCGATCGCCCTGCATACCAAACCGCTGCCAGCCCGGCTTCTTCCCTTCCGGATCGGTGAGTTGCCCCGGCGTGTTCAGGCCCTGTGGATAGACCACCAGCGCCTCCGGCCACGCGGCGTGAAAGCCGAACGAGCGCGCGGCTTGGTTCATATTCCCGCCGTGCCCGTGAAACGCGAAGACCACCGGTGTCGCCTCGGTCTTCGCCTTCTCCGGCACCGCCAGCAGCGCCGTCCGCGTGACCCCATCGACCGTCCATTCCCGGCGCACCAATTCCTCCGCCGCGCGCAGCGGAACGGCGGCAATCAACGTGAGCGCGAGCAGGCAAATGGCAGGGAAGGGTTTCATGGCTTTCCGGGATAACCACGTTTTGCCGCCACAGTTCCGCGGAGAATTTCCCGGCACGCAGGCTTGTTCCGCGCTTCGATTCGGGAGGAAAGTGATGTTGTGCGGCGCCACTCACACCCGCACTTCTCCCCTTCCCCATGGACCTCCAGATCGCCCAGCAGCTTCTCCTCTCGCTCGGACTCGGGATGCTCATCGGCCTGCAGCGCGAGCGCGCGCACAAAGCCGTCGGCGGCATTCGCACCTTCCCGCTCATCACCCTGCTCGGCACGATCTGCGGCCAGCTCGCCCAGGCCTATGGCGGTTGGATCATTGCCGCCGCATTCGTCGCGCTCGGGGCACTGCTCTTCATCGTCAATCTCCCGCGCGCCCAGGCCGGCGACGGCGGCGGCCTCACCACCGAAGTCGCCGTGCTCCTCCTCTTCGCCCTCGGCGCCTATCTCACCATCGGGCCGATGTGGATCGTCGTCGTCACCGGCGGCGTGGTCGCGCTGCTGCTCCATTGGAAAGCGCCGCTGCACCAGTTCGCCAGCGCCATCGGCGACAAGGACATGCACGCCATGATGCTCTTCGTGCTCATCTCCATGGTCATCCTGCCGGTCCTGCCGAACCAGCCCCACGGCCCCTACGGCGTCTTCAATCCCTTCGACATCTGGCTCATGGTCGTGCTCATCGTCGGCATCAGCCTCGGCGGTTACGTCGCCTACAAATTCTTCGGCGGCCAGGCCGGCGTGCTCCTCTCCGGCATCCTCGGCGGCGTCATCTCCAGCACCGCCACGACCGTCAGTTCCGCGCGCCAATCGAAAAACTCCACCGCCAGCGTCGGCCTGGTCAGCCTGATCATCATGGTCGCTTCGACCGTCGCCGTCCTGCGCGTCATCATCGAAATCGCCGTCGTCGCCGCGCGCAGCTTCACCCTCCTCGCCTACCCGCTCGGCGCGATGTTCGGCGCGATGACGCTGATCTCCGCGGGCGTTTTCTTTTTCACGCGGAGCGAAAAGGCCACCCTCTCGGAGCAGGAAAATCCCGCGCAGTTGAAAGCTGCGCTCATTTTCGCAGCCATCTACGCGATCATCAAATTCGCCGTCGCCGCGGCGAAGGACCATTACGGCACCAGCGGCCTCTATGTCGTGGCCGTGATCTCGGGCATGACCGACATGGACGCCATCACGCTCTCCACCGCCCGTCTCGTGGACGCGCAGCAAGTCGAGGCCGCGACCGGCTGGCGCACCATCCTCATCGCCGCGCTGGCCAATCTCGCGTTCAAAGGCACCGCCGTCGCCGTAGTCGGCAGCCGACCGCTCGCGCTGCGCGTCGGGTTGTTGTTTGCGCTGAGCGCCGTGGCCGGCGGTTTGATCCTCTGGCTCTGGCCGTGAGCGGCCGCTCCCTTCGTGGAGCGCCATTGACGCCTCGCGCCTCTCCATGGATTGATGCGCTCATGAAGTATCCCCTCCTCCCGCTCGTCGCGCTCGCGCTCGGACTTTCTTCGCCGCTTTCGACCTTCGCCAAAACCCCCGATGGCCGGCAGAAGCTCGTCCTCATCGCCGGCAAACCCTCGCATCCGCCGCGTATGCACGAGTTCAACGCCGGCGTGCAACTCCTCGCCAAATGCCTCGCCCAAGGCGCGCCGAATCTGAAAGTCGAAGTCACCCTCAACGGCTGGCCCGCCGATGAATCGATCTTCGCCGACGCCGACGCCGTGGTCTTCTACATGGATGGCGGCGGCAAACACGAAGCCGTGCAGGAAGGCGGCGCGCGCCTCGCCAAGATCGACGAATGGGCGAAGCGCGGCGTCGGCCTCGGCTTCATGCACTACGGCGTCGAAGTCCTCGCCGAGCAGGCCGGCGCGGAGTTCAAGCGCTGGGTCGGCGGGCACTACGAGCACATGTATTCCTGCAACCCCATGTGGGAGCCGAGCTTCACGCAATTCCCCAAGCACCCCATCACCCGCGGCGTCCAGCCCTTCCAGATCAAGGACGAATGGTACTTCAACATGCGCTTCGCCGACGGCTTCTCCGGCGACCAGGCTAACATCGATGGCGCCGTCAAGTTCTGGCCCATCCTCGTCGCCAAGCCCAGCGACGCCGTGCGCAAGGGACCCTACGTCTATCCCAAAGGCCCGTACGAACACATCGTCGCCGCCAGCGGCCGCGACGAAGCCATGATGTGGGCCGTCGAGCGCGCCGATGGCGGGCGCGGCTTCGGCTTCACCGGCGCGCATTTCCACGACAACTGGGCCAACGAACCATTCCGCAAGATCGTCCTCAACGCGCTCGTCTGGGTCGCCAAAGGCGAAGTCCCCGCGAGCGGCATCGCCTCGACCATCACCCCCGCCGATCTCGACGCGAACCTCGACCCCAAGCCGCCGAAGAAATAGTGCTCCCGCGAGCCTGCGGCGCCGGTCGAATTCCTGCGGGAAAAGTAATGCTCGCCCGCGCGTTAGCTTTCGGAAGACCGCTCGGAGGAGCCGTCGAGGTGCAAGCGCGAATCTGCCGGCGTGTCGATGTCGATGGCGCCATCGGGGAACTCGACGTGCGTCACTTCGCTGGGCAAGGACGCGAGCACCGCCTTGGCTCCCTGCGCGTCGCGCAACGAGGCGAGCGCGGGAAATAGCGAGCGGTCGAAGAGCGCAGGCACGCCCGTCGTGCCAGCGTAGGTGCAGGCGGCGGCCTTGGTGCGCGCTTGCGCCCGGGCGCAGATGAGGGCGACGAGGAGTTCCGCGGATACGAACGGTTGGTCGCAAACCATGATGAGCACAGCATCGAGCGCCGGATGGTGCAAAAGAACTTCTTCAACACCCGCGCGAATCGAGCTACCGATGCCGCGCTGCCACTCGCGGTGATGGCGCATCCGAACATCCAAGCCGCTCAACTCAAGCCCGATTTGCTCGTGCTCATCGCCCGTCACGATCACCGTCGCCAGACAACCCGCGCCCAGTGCGGCCCTCGCGGCGCGGCGGACGAGCGTTTCGCCGTGGTGCCGGAGCAATTGCTTTGGTTGACCCAACCGCGTGGAGCCACCCGCCGCGAGGATCACCGCGCCGATGGCTTCCATACTACGCGGGCATCGTAATCTCGCGCATCTCAGGCGATGGGCGGCAGGCCGAATGGTGGAAGATCGGGATCGTCAGGCATCTTGTTCAGAAGGTGGGCTGCTCCTCCCCTCCTTCGCGTTAACCGAGCGCGCTGGATGGGTGGAATTCGCACCAGCCCTGCGGCCCGCCGCGAACCGTTCGACGGGATGAAGAAGCTCGCGCAACGCCGGGTAGCGCGGGCCTCCGGCCTGCTGGTCGGCGCATCCTGCGCCGACGGACTTCCTTTGTGCGCACGCACCTCGGGCCAGAGCTCCGCACCGGGGAAGACCTCCCGGGGAGCGCAGGCGGCCCGCCTGCCGGGGCGGGCCGCTGGCCCGCCCCATCTCTGCGCGCAGCGCAGCCCGCTCACGATGCCCGCTCACGATGCCCGCTCACGCCGCCCGCGCACGATACACGCGTCACGGGCTCGGCTCACGCCGAGGACTCTGCCGGGCCAGCGGCCCGGCAGCACAGGCGGGCCGCCTGTGCTCCCCCAGAAACAAATGCCGACCCGCGGGCGCGCTGGGCGCCCGCGGGTCGCAAAACACCGCGGTCCTTACCGCGTGAGCGCTGCCCGCAGCGACTCCACCCAGTTCGCGAAGTTCTGGATCTCCCACTGCGTGGGCGGTTCGCTGAAACTTCCCGTGAAGGGGCCGATCGCGCTCGGGTTCACCGCCGTCCCGGCGATCGACCCTTCCAGTTGCGCCAGCGTCACCTCCCCCGGCGGACCCTGCGTCCCCTGCGGGCCGGTCGCCCCGTCGGGACCCTGCGGGCCCTGCGGCCCCACCGGTCCTCCCGATGGACCCTGTTCGCCCTGCGGCCCTTGGGCGCCCTGCGGACCGGCCTGCCCCATCGGACCTTCCGGGCCCACATCACCCACCGTCCCCGGCGGCCCCTCGGGACCGACCGCCCCCTGCGGCCCGACCGCCCCCTGCGGCCCGACCGCCCCGGCTGGCCCGGTCGCCCCGGCTGGCCCGGTCGAGCCCACCGGACCCTGCGGCCCGGCCGGACCCACCGGCACATTATCGATCAGCGTCTTGAGACTGTTAAACTGGCTCCGCAGCAGCACGGCATCGATCTCCGCGCCGGCCACTGGCAGATTAGGATAGAATGGCATGATAGTATCTTCGGTGTAAGGTGAGTTTCTCGGGGAAATCATGCTTCCGGCCCGACCGCCGACCCCTAACACCCTGCGGCGGTCTCACGGGCGGGGCTTCCCCGCCCCGCCCATGAGGTTCCACGGTCACATTCGGCATGGATGGATCTCCCGAGGGTTGGTTTACATCACGATCCGCGACGCCGGTTCACACCAGGGCCCCTGCCCGAGCGAGTTAAAGGCGGCCACGCGATACCAGTACTTCTGGCCCGGCGCCGCCCCGTTGGCCACATGCTTGCTGGTGGTCACGACCACTGACGTGGTCCAGCTACTGGGCGTGATCGGATCCGGGCTGCCTTGCACGAGATAGCCGACCGCATCCGCGAGCGCATCCCAACTCAGTTTCGAGTGACCGGGGGCGCCATTGAGGCGCACCATGAGCCCGGCCACCATGCCCAGGACCGCGGGCGGCGTCCGGCCGGCGCGGACCTCGAAGCCGGTGGTCAGGATCTTCACCGGATCGCCGCCCGTCGCTGTCTCCGTGAAGGATGCGAGCAGCATCAGCTTATCCACCCAGCGCCGCAGCGCGGCCTCCTGGACGGCCGTGGCCTGCTGCGCCGCGAGCCGGATGGCCGTGACCGCCGCGATCGCTTCTTCCAGCGCCGTCTGCTCCGCACTGAAGTCGGCGAGCACCGCCGCGTTGCCCGGCACATTAGGATTGCCCGTCTGCTTGACGACGATATCGGCACCTTTGTTTTGTTTCTGCAGGATCGTCAGATTGCTGACGTTGACTTTAACGTTTTTCATTTTTCGTGTACTGAAGCCCCCCACCGGATAGCGCGCGCCGGAATTATAGGTTGTCCCGTCGTTGTATCGATCCATATGAGGGTTCTCCTTTGGTTAGGATTAGTTTGTTTTGTTGTTTTACCGCCACGCGAACATCGGCTCACGCTTCATATGGATAGTTAGCTACGACCATGCCAGCCCCTTTCTATTTTCGTGGCGTACCTCCTATTCCGGATGCGTGCCGCACTCCTATTCTTCGGAATTTTACTCTGATATCACCGCTTCCAGATCGGGCGAGGGCGCCATTCCTATCCGCCCCTGAAGTCTATCATTCATGAGAATGCTTTCTGAGAATTGATAGTAAACTCGTCGGAAATCCCGCGGTGTTCCGCCGGTGGATTGCCCCATTCCACCGGTGGGCTACGACTTTCCACCGCTGGGTTGCCGCAAACCAGCGGTGGGTTGCCGCATTCGTCCGGTGGTTTGTCGCAAACCAGCGCTGGGTTGCCGCATTCGTCCGGTGGTTTGTCGCAAACCAGCGGTGGGTTGCCGCAAACCAGCGGTGGGTTGCGGCATTCTTCCGCTGGTTTGCCGCATACCAGCACTGGGTTGCGGCGTCCCCCCGCTGAGTTACCGCATTCCTCCCGAAGGTTGCGGCATTTTACCTCTCGTTCCCAAAGTTAGCGAAGCGCTTTGGGCGGAACCTCGAAGGCGAAACTCCGTTTCGATGGCGGGGCGGCGGCGGGACCGGGCGCGCGTTCGTGCGCTCGCGGCGCAGGGAGACGGAGTCTCGCCGGAGGTGGCATTCCCAAAGCGCTCCGCTAACTTTGGGAACGAGAGGGAAAACACGCATTCGATGGCCCGGCCCCGGACGCCCGCACCCACCCGGTACCGCGCACCGGCCTTTTCGCAAAAACTGGAATCCGCAAGGGGCGTCACCGCAGGCCGGTCCGCTTAAATCCTCCGCGTCGAAAGCGCGCCTCCCATCCCCCGGGCTTGTTCAACCAGGGTTGCTTGCCGGCTGCGCGGCAAAGCA
>JBBQIZ010000193.1:0-8324 GCA_038325425.1 Chthoniobacterales bacterium | reverse complement strand
CTGCTTTCGCAGCGCGCCTTGCTGAAGTTGCTCGCCGGCAAAGCGGCGGCGCAGACCGGCGGGCCGGACGTGGCGGAGATGACGCTTTCGATGCTGCGCGGCGAGCACGGGAATCAGGCGTCGGAAATCGAGGAACTGATCGCGTGGCTGCGCGAGCATGGGAAGCCGGAAGCGATTTGGTTTTCGACCGCGCTCCAGGCTGGACTCGCGAAGCGCATCAAAGCCGAACTGGGCGTGCCGGTGATCGGTTTCTTGCAAGGCGAGGATGCTTTCATCGACGGGCTCGGCGCGCCGTGGAGTGAGCGCGTGTGGAAACTCCTCGGCGAGCGCATGCGCGACGCCGATCGGTGGGTCGCGCCGAGCCGGTACTTTGGCTCGTTGATGGCGCTGCGACTCGCCTGGACGGACGCGGAGCGCGAAGAACGCATCCGCGTTTTGCCGAATGGGCTTTCGCTCGACGGCTACAGCTCAAGTTCGTCGCCCGAACCTCTGACCATCGGCTACCTCGCGCGCTTCATTCCCGCAAAAGGCCTGGGGTTACTTGTGGACGCGTTCATCGAGCTGAAAAAGCGCGGCAAGTTTCCGGCGGCCAAGCTCAAGTGCGCTGGCTCGATGACGGATGGCGACGCGCGTTACGTCGCGACGCTGCAGGCGCGTCTGACCAGCGCCGGGATCGCAGATGATGTCGAGTGGCGGCCCAATGTCAGCCGCGAGGACAAGATCGCGTTTCTCGAAAGTCTGACCGTTTTTTCCGTGCCCGCGCTCTATGGTGAGGCGTTTGGGATGTATGTCATCGAGGCGCTCGCGGCGGGCGTACCGGTGGTGCTGCCGGAGACGGCCGCGTTTCCTGAACTCGTGAACCATTCCGGCGGCGGGCGTCTTTTCGCCGTCGGCGCGACGGAGCGGGAAAACGTTGGACACCTCGCCGATGCTTTGGAAGCCTTGCTCGCCGCGCCGGATGAGGCCCGCCGACTCGGCGCACAAGGCCGCGCGGCCGTGGAGCGCGAATACACCATTGAGCGGCTCGCCGCGCGGCTCGTCGTCACGACGCAGGAGTTGACTGCCAGCGCCCTTGCCGGGCCGCCGCCTCCCCGCTAAGTATTTTCTCATGGCTCCCGACCGACTCCGTGACCAACTCAACTTCACCCCGTTTCGACCTTTCGTGGTGGAACTCGGTAGCGGCAAACGCGTGCGCATCGAGCATCCGGATTTCGCCATGCTGTCGCCCGGGGGACGGACGCTGGTTGTTTTCCACCGGGACGATCCCACGAGAGAAGACGACGATGGGGCCATGGAAATCATCGATATCTTCCTGATCACCAATCTCTCCATGGAAGGCGGTAGCAAAGCGGCGGCCTGACCCGATGCCCCACGAATTCAAACTCATCCGCCGCGTGGAATTTGCGGAGACGGACATGGCGGGCATCGTGCACTTCTCGAATTTTTTCCGGATGATGGAATCCGCCGAGCACGCCTTCTTTCGCTCGCTCGGATTCACCATCCACGGCCACGCGGACGGCACGACGATCGGGTGGCCGCGCGTGAGCGCGAGCTGCGATTATCGCGCGCCTTTGCGCTTCGAGGAGGAGGTCGAGATTCACCTGATGGTCGCCGAGGTGCGGTCGCGCTCGATTCGTTACCAATTCATTTTTCGCAGAGTCGCCGACGGCACAGAAATCGCGCGCGGGCAGGTCGCCGCGGTCTGCGCGACCGTGGACAAAACGACCGGCAAGCTAACGCCCGTGCCGATTCCCGAGCCGATCCGGGCGGCGATCACAGCGGCGCCTGCGACCTTGCTCTCCGCCTGAATTTTCCACTCACAATGTCCACCCCGACTGCCAAACCCAAATCTATGAACTGGATCCTTTTCGCCTACATGACCGTCTTTTCCTGGGGCCTCTACGGAGTGCTGTTGCACATCGGACGCAGCGGGATGCCCGCGGGCGCGGAGATGCCGCACGCCGGACTGAAAGCGTTTCTCTGGGTCGGCATCGCGTATTTCGTCGTGGCTGTGGTCGGACCGCTCATCGTGCTGAAATTGCGCGGGTCGAATTTCAGTTTCGCCAGCGCGGGCATCACGTGGAGTTTCATCGCGGGAGTCGCCGGGGCGCTCGGGGCCTTCACGCTGATTCTGGCGCTCGGCGCCGCAGCCGCGCCGGCGGTGAAAGGCGGCGGCGGTTTCGGTCCGGCAGCAGCGGCGGCGGTGATGCCGCTCGTGTTCGGCGGCGCGCCGATTGTGAACGCCATCGTGGCGATGTGTGTGCATCCGCCGGAAGGCGGCGTGAAGTCGCTGCCCTGGCAGTTTGTCGTTGGCATCATCCTCGCGGCGGGGGGCGCGTTCCTCGTCGCGAAGTTTGCGCCCTCGAATCGCGGGGCGGCGGCGCATCCGCCCGCCGCGAGCGCGATCGAACAAAAGGCGGGGCGCTGACACGTCGTGGAAACGGCCAGCCAGCTTGACCGGCTGCGTGCGCTGCTGGCGGAGACTCTGCCGGCGAATCGCTTCGTCACGCACCGACTCGGGAGTGATTTTGGCGAACTGCGCGACCTCGCGGATTTCGCCGAGCGCGTGCCATTCACGCACAAGCAGGATCTGGTGATGGACCAGGCCGCGCACCCGCCCTACGGCTCGAACCACACCTACCCGCTCGAACGTTACACGCGCTTCTGCCAGACGAGCGGCACGACCGCACGGCCGCTGGTCATCCTCGATACCGCGGAAAGCTGGGAGTGGATGCTCGGGAATTGGGCGGCGATTTATTGCGCGGCAGGGCTGGAGACTGGTGAGCGCATTTACTTCGCGTTTTCCTTCGGGCCGTTCCTCGGCTTTTGGACGGCTTTCGATGCCGCTGCCAAGAGCGGGTATCTCGGCATTCCCGGTGGCGGACTGGGCAGCGCGGCGCGGGTGCGGGCGATGATCCAGCACCGCGCGACGGTGCTATGTTGCACGCCGACTTATGCGCTCCATCTCGCGGCGGCCGCGGCGGAAGAAGGCATCGATTTGCGCGAGGCGGCGGTGAAGAAGATCATCGTCGCCGGGGAGACCGGCGGCAGCGTGCCCGCGGTGCGCCGACGGATCAGCGAAGCGTGGCATGGCGCGCAGGTTTTCGATCACTACGGCATGACCGAAGTCGGCCCAGTGGCCTACCAGACGGCGGAACGAGCGGACCTGCTGCACATTCTTGAGGAGTCGTATCTCGCCGAAATCGTGCGCCCGGAAACGGGTGAGGCGGCGGCGCCCGGCGAAGTGGGCGAACTCGTCCTGACCACGCTCGGTCGCACCGCGTGCCCGCTGTTGCGCTACCGCACGGGCGATCTCGTACGCTGCGCGACGAATGTGCCGGGCTTTGCGCTGGCTGGAGGAATCATCGGGCGCGCCGATGACATGGTGGTGGTGCGCGGCGTGAATTTGTATCCCAGTGCGGTCGATGCCGTGGTGCGGCAGGTGTCGGGCATCGAGGAGTATCGCGTCGTCGTGAGTCGTCGTGGAGCGCTGGTGGAGGTCGAGGTGCAGATCGAATGCGCCGAAGTTGCGGCGGTGGCGCAACTCGAACGCGCGCTCTCGGCGACCTTCGCGCTCCGGATTCCAGTCACGCGCGTTGCCGCGCACACGCTGCCGCGCTTTGAACTGAAAGCCCGTCGTTGGGTCAGAGACGGCTTATGAGAACTCACGCTTCGGCGTGACACCGCTTTTTCCATGCTCCTCCAAATCCGCAATCTCACCAAAACCTACCGCGCACCCGATGGCGGCGACGCCGTCGATGTCCTCCGCGGGGTCGATCTGCAAATGGCCGCGGGCGAGTCGCTCTCGATTGTCGGCCCGTCGGGTTCGGGCAAAAGCACGGTGCTGAATGTCATCGGCGCGCTGGACCAGGCGGACTCCGGCGAGGTGTTGGTCGAAGGGCGCGATGTCGCGAAACTCGGCGGGGAAGAACTCGCGGGCTATCGCAACACGACCGTCGGTTTCATTTTCCAACTCCACCATCTGCTGCCGCAATGCACGATCCTCGAAAACGTGCTTGTGCCGACGCTGGCCGCGCCGAAAGCGGATCGCGCGGCATTGCGTGCGCGAGCGGAGAAGCTGCTCGATTCGGTGGGCTTGAAGCATCGGCTGGATCATCGCCCCGGCGAACTTTCCGGTGGTGAACGCCAGCGCGTGGCGGTGGCGCGATCGCTGATCAATGAACCGAAGCTGCTCCTCGCGGACGAACCGACCGGTGCTCTCGACCGCGTGAATGCAACGCGGCTCGTGGATCTGCTGGTGGAACTGAACCACGCACAAGGGGTGACGCTGATCATGGTCACGCACGCGCCTGAGCTGGCGCAGCGGATGGGCCGCGTCGTCGAACTGGTGGACGGCAAACTCGTGGAGGTGCAGCGGTGAAGCGGCGGGTTTCGGGTAGCGCGGGCCTCCGGCCCGTTGGTCGGCGCATCCTGCGCCGACGGGCTTCCCCGAGACTTGCGTGGTCGAGCCTCGAAGGCTCCGCGCCAAAAAGACCGGCGGCAAAAGTTCGTTTCGGCAGGATGCCGAAACCAACGGGCCGGAGGCCCGCGCTACCCGGAGAAATCGCGCGCGGGAACGCGGGCAATACTTCCCGCAAATCATGAAACCGCTCACTCTCATCCTGAAAAGTGCGCGGTTTTACTGGCGCACGCATCTCGGTGTCGTGCTCGGCGCGGCGCTCGGGGCGCTGGTGCTGACCGGTGCGCTGCTGGTCGGTGATTCGGTGAAAGCCACGCTGCGGGAGCAGGCGCTGGCGCGGGTTGGGAAGGCGGAGGTGGCGATGATGGGCGGCGATCGTTTTTTCCGCGCAGCGCTGGCCGAAAAAGGGGAGCCGCGCGCGGTGCCGGTCATGCTCTTGCGCGGGAGCATTGCGCGGGCGGATGGCGCGAGCCGGATCAATCAGGCGCAGGTCGCCGGGGTCGGGCCGGACTTTTGGGAACTCGCTCCGGCAGGTCGCGGCGCGACAGCGGAGGATGAACTGGCGCTGAATGAACGCGCGGCGGCGCAGCTCGGCGCGCAGGTGGGCGACACGCTCATTGTGCGTGTCGAGAAGCCGGGCCTCTTTTCGCGCGATGCGCCGCTTTCCGGCGAGGAGAGCGAGATCGTGTCGATCCGGGTGAAGCTCGGGCGCGTGCTGACCGATGCCGAGTTCGGGCGCTTCAGTTTGCAGGCGGGGCAGGTGCCGCCGTTCAGCGCGTTTTTGCCGCTGAAGATGCTGCAAGAGCGCGCCGGTCAGGCGGGCCGCGCGAACCTGCTGCTAACCAGCCAGGCGTCGCCGGCGCAGCAAACCGCCGCTTCCGCCAAGGGCATGCAGGCGCTGCGCGAGCGGGTGCTGGCCGACATGCAACTCACCGACGCCACGCTTGAACTACGCGACGTGCCGACAGGTGGTGTCGAGTTGCGCACCGGGCGCGTCTTTCTCGATCCGCCGGTGGTCACCGCCGCGCCGCCCGCGCCCGATGGTCGCCGGATCGAGGCGCTGACGTATTTCGTCAATGAACTGCGCGCGGGCGACAAAGCGACGCCCTACTCGATGGTCACCGCGGTCGATACGGCGGCGTCGGGATTTCTCCCCGCGGAACTGGCGGACGGCGAGATCGTCATTTCGCAATGGCTCGCCGAGGACATCGGCGTGGGCGTCGGTGGGGAAGTGACGATCAAATACTTCGTCATGGGTGAGCGCCGGCAGCTTGAGGAAAAGGAGCGAAAGTTCACTGTGCTCGCGATGCTGCCGATGGATGAGCCGCAGCTCAATACTTCGTGGATGCCTGATTTTCCCGGCCTCGCCGACAAGGCGAACTGCCGCGACTGGAAGCCGGGATTCGACTTCGACGCGACGAAGATGCGCGACAAGGATCAGGCGTATTGGGAGAAATATCGCGGCACGCCGAAGGCCTTTGTGAACCTGCAGGTCGGCCAGGAAATGTGGGGCAATCGCTGGGGCAACGTGACCGCGGTGCGCTGGCCGGCGACCATGGATAGGGCGCAGATCGAGACGGCGCTGCGCGAAAATCTGACACCGGAGATGCTCGGGTTTCAGTTTCAGTCTTTGCGCGAACAGGCGCTGGCGGCGACGGATGCGCCGGTCGATTTCGGCGAGTTGTTCGTCAGCTTTTCGTTCTTCCTGATCATTGCCGCGGGCGTGTTGACCGGGATGTTGTTCGTCTTCTCGCTGGAGCAGCGCAATGCCGAGGCCGGGTTGTTGCTCGCACTGGGGTTGCGTCCGAAGCAAGTGCGTAGGCTCTTCCTCGCGGAGGGTGCGGTGCTCGCGCTGGTCGGCAGCGTGCTCGGAGCGTTCGGCGGGATCCTTTACACGAAGCTCGTGTTGCAGGCGCTGGCGACGGTCTGGCGAGGCGCGGTCGGTGCGGTGACGTTCACGTTTGTCCTGCCGCCGGCGACGCTGATCATCGGGATGATTTCGGGCGTGATCGTTGCGCTGCTGGCGATGTGGCTGGCGAGCCGGCGGCAGCTTCGCCATAGCGCACGCGAGCTTCTGACCGGGGAAACGGTCGAGCCGGCGAAGCGCGGGCTCGGCTCGGCTGCGGTGCCGCTGATCGTTGCCGCCGTGGCGTTGATCGGCGCGGGCGCGCTGCTCGTTTCGGTGAAAGGGCCGGGCGCGTTTTTCGGCGCGGGTGCGTTGCTGCTGATCGCAGGACTTTCGCTTGGGCTGGGTTGGCTGCGGCGGTTGGCGAGCGCGGCGACGAGCGGGCTGGAAAGCATTGGCCAACTCGGGGTGCGGAATACCACGCGGCGGCGCGGGCGCAGTCTCGCGACGATCGGGGTGCTGGCCAGCGGTGTGTTTATGGTCGTCGCCGTCGATTCGTTCCGCAAAGCGCCGCCGCGCGAAGGCGACACCAGCGATCCGGGCACCGGCGGTTTTGCGCTGGTCGGCGAATCGGCGCTGCCGATCTACGAAGATCTCAACTCGGCGAAGGGCCGCGAGGCCTACGGACTCGACGACGCGGTGATGAGCGGCGTGCGGGTCGTGCCGCTGCGTGTGCGTGATGGCGACGATGCGAGCTGCCTCAATCTCAATCGCGCGCTCCAGCCGCGCCTGCTCGGCGTGAAACCTTCGGAACTGGCCGATCGCCAAGCCTTCCGTTTTTCCGCGAAGGACGCTGGGTGGCAGTTGCTCGCGGAAGGCGCGGATGCCGATGAAGTGCCCGGCATCGTCGATGCGAACACGCTGCAATGGGCACTGCAGAAGAAGATCGGCGATGTGATCGATTACCGCGACGACCGCGGGCAAACGCTGCGCGTAAAAGTCGTGGCGACGGTCGTGGGTTCGATGCTGCAGGGCAATGTGCTGATCGCGGAAGACGCGTTCGTGAAGCGCTTCCCAGCCAATGGCGGCTACCGATATTTCCTGATCAACAGCCCGCCGGAGAAGATCGAAGCGGTGCGCGCGGACCTCTCACGGGCGCTGACCGATCGCGGGCTGGAACTGACGACGACGGCGCGGCGGTTGGGTGAATTTCAAGCGGTCGAAAATACCTACCTCACGATTTTTCAAGCGTTGGGCGGCCTCGGGCTGCTGCTCGGCAGTGCGGGCCTGGCCATTGTCGTGGCGCGCAACGTCCTCGAACGCCGTCGCGAATTCGGTCTGCTCGCGGCGGTCGGATTCCGGCCGCGGCAACTGCGCCGACTCGTCTTTGCCGAACACCGCTGGCTGATCGCGGCGGCGCTGGTCATCGGCACGGTCAGCGCCCTCGTCGGGGTGTGGCCGAATCTCGCGGAGAAAGCGGGCGGCTTTCCGCTGCGCGAAGTCGGGCTGCTCCTCCTTGGCCTGACGTTCGGATGTCTGTTCTGGACGTGGCTGGCCACACGACTGGCTTTGCGTGGCAGTGGAGTGGCGGCGTTGCGGGCGGAGTAGGGTGGCAAAATTTTCGCGACGAAGATTGAGTGGAATCGCCGGTGTTTGCGTCAATGCGGCGGCGGTTTTTGCCGAACAAAGCAGTTGGCAAGCGCCGCCGAACCTCACAATCTCCAGCATCTGCCCGGCAATTCCGAGCAAACCATTCATCCAAAAACACGTTATGAAACTCAAATCCCTCCTGACCCTCGTCCTCACTCTCGCCATCGGCGGCAGCATGGCCTTCGCCGAAGAAGACACGCCGCTGACGAAGGAAATGAAGACGATCAACAAGAACCTGCGCACGCTGAAGCGCCAGGTGGAAGACGTGTCGAAAAAGGACGAAAATCTGGCGTTGATTGCCGCGTCCCGGAAGTCGATCGAGACCTCGATCAAGATGGAGCCGATGAAGACCAAAGACGTGCCGGCGGCGGACAAGGCGGCGTATCTCGAGAAATACAAAGCGCAGAT
>JBBQIZ010000192.1:0-8337 GCA_038325425.1 Chthoniobacterales bacterium | reverse complement strand
GAATAATCATCGAACCAGGCACCACCGCGCCGCCGATTAGGGTTCCATGTTCGCCTTCTTTTCCAACCGCCTCGGCTGCATCGGGTCCGTCATCGTCTCGATCGTGGGAAGCATCGTTCTGCTCCTGGTGCTTCGAGGATGCGGAGCGGCGCTCTGATTTAACTCTCACTTCCGAGTGTTCGTCATGGCTTCAGCACGACCTTTACGCAGCCGTCTTCCTTCTTATTAAAAATGTCGTAGCCGTGCGCCGCCTCTTCCAGCGGCATGCGGTGGGTGATGATGTCGTCGAGCTGAATTTTGCCCTGCTCCACCCAGCCGATCAGTTCGTCGATGTCCTTCTGCGGCGTGCTTTGACCGAAGCGCATCGTGATGCCTTTCTCGAAAATCTGCCCGAGCGGGAAGTTGTCGTAGGCCACGCCATAAACACCGAGCACGGTGACGGTGCCGCCGCGTCGGACCGCGCTGATCGCGGTCTTGAGCGCCTTGATGCTGCCGACTTCCGCGTGGACCACGTTGGCGAGTTTGTCGAGCAAGCTGCGATCGGCCTCCATGCCGACCGCATCGACGCAGACATCGGCGCCGCGTCCGCCAGTCATGTCGCGGATCGCCTGCACGACATCGACGTCGGCGGCGTTGAGCGTCTCGGAATTGGCGGTGCGGCGCGCGGTTTCCAAGCGGTAAGGCTGGATGTCGATGCCGATCACGCGGCTCGCGCCTTTCAGCCACGCGACCTTTTGCGCCATCAGGCCCACCGGCCCGCAGCCAAAGACCGCCACGGTTTCGCCACCCTGCAAATTCGCCCAATCAATCCCGCTGAAACCGGTCGGCAAAATGTCGGTCAGGAAGAGCAGTTGATCATCGCTGAAATCGCTCTGCACCTTGCGCGGGCCGTGATTTGCGTAAGGCACGCGGACGTATTGTGCCTGGCCGCCATCGTAGCCGCCGTAGAGATCGGTGTAGCCGAAAAGCGCACCGCCTTTTTGATCGAGCAATCCGCCTTCCGGGCCATACTTTTCCGGGTTGGATTCTTCGCAATGCCCCGGCAGGCCGAGATTGCAAAAGAAACATCCGCCACACGCGACCGGGAATGGCACGACCACGCGGTCGCCCCGTTGTAGTTTCGTCACGCCAATCCCGACGTCCTCGACGATGCCCATGAATTCATGGCCGAGAACCATGTCTTCGAGCTGCGGCAGGAAGCCGTTGTAAATGTGGAGATCCGAACCGCAGATCGCGGTCGCGGTGACGCGCAGGATGACGTCGTCGGCTTTCTCGATCTTAGGATCGGGCACGTTATCGACGGAGACTTTGCCGGGGTGATGGAAGACGAGGGCTTTCATGGGTAGTGGGGTTGGTTTGGGTTTAATTGCCGAATGCTGCTTTCAAATCCGCTGCGGCGACTCCCACCGCCTCTTTGGCCTTATCGACCACCGCGCCCATGCCGAAGAACTCGTGCGTCACTCCGTCGTAAGATTTCAGATTCACCTTCACCCCGGCTTCCTGCAGCGCCTTGGCCAGCGCTTCGCCGCCGCTGCGCAGCGGATCGATCTGCGCGAGAATGATCGTCGTCGAGGGGAGCCCCTTGAGTTCGTCGCCCGCGAGCAGCAACGATAGCCGCGGGTTTTTCGCGTCCGCCGGCGTGGCGAGCAGATGTTTGCCAAACCAACTGAGCATGGCCTTATTGAGGGGCTTGGCTTGCGCATTCTCCTCCAGCGAAGGCGCGGGCGCGCCGGTCATGTCCGCGACGGGATAGACGAGCACTTGATGCACTGGCAGCAGAATGCCTTTTTCCTTGGCCATCATGCTCACTGCTGCGGCCATAGTTCCGCCGGCACTCTCGCCGACCACCGCGATCTTCTTCGAGTCGATGTTGAGCTTGCCGGAATTCGCCACGAGCCATTGGTAAACGCCGAATACATCTTCATGCGCGGCGGGAAACTTGTGCTCCGGAGCCTGGCGGTAGTGCGTCGAGACGACCACCGCATTGACCGCATTCGCGAGTGCACGCGGCGTCGCATCGTAAGTATCGAGGTCAGCGATCACCCATCCGCCGCCGTGAATATAGAGGATCACTGGGAAGGGGCCATCGCCCTTCGGTGAGTAAATCCGCACCTTCACATCGCCGCTCGCGATTTTCACCTCGCGGTTGTCGATGTCGCCGACCTCCTCCGGCTTTTTGCCCTGCTCCTTCATCACCTTGGCAACGCCTTGGTCGATGCTTGGTTGTTTGCGCGCTTCCTCGGGCGAAAGGGATGCGATCGGTTTCGGATCGAGCGAGGCGTGCGCATCGAGCACCGCTTTCATCTGCGGATCAGGCGGCGCTCCGTGCTGCCCGTAGGCCAAATGATTCGTCGCCACCGCCATGGCGAGAAAGGAAAAACCGAGCACGAAACGAGTGCGCGAGCGAAGGAGGTTCTTGGTCATGCACAGTCATCGTCTCGTGCCGCGCGGCTGCGGGTAATGAACGCCCCTTTCCAACAAATAAGGAGCCTTTCAGCGCTCCAGAGATGAAGTCGCTTGTCTCAGGCGCCCAGTTCGTTGTTGGCGCGACCCGCTCGATCGGCGAGGGCGGTCACCGCACTTTGCCGACACGGAGACGCCGAGTCGTGGCGTGTCGTACCCGTGCTTTCGCACCGGCCCGCATTTTTGTTACGAAACCTTGTATCCATCAGGCTTCCAGAGTAGTTCGAGTGGTGCGCGCTACAGGGTTCGAACCTGTGACCCCTACCGTGTCAAGGTAGTGCTCCCTCCTTATTTATGGCGCTACTGCCAGTGTTCTGCCAATTATGCGACATGAGCCATCCCAAACGTCGGAACAAAACTGCCGGGCAGCAATGGCCTTATGTCCGCTTCTCCGAGCCGGAAAATTCGTGGAAAGTTGATGCTCGCACCAAAGACGGCGGATCGCGGCGGTTCTTCCCCACGCGCGGCGAGGCGGAGACATTCGCGCAGCAATGCCGAATCCATAAAACCAACAACGGTACGAGCGCCTTCGGCAATGCCGAGCTGGCCAGGTATGGGTGGACGATAAACCGAGCCGTAGACTTCGCGCTCGCGCACTTGCGCGGCCAGGAATGTTCGGTGGGCATTGAGGCTGCGGTTGCCGAATTGGTCGCATCCCGCCGGGCGGCCGGACGCAATGAGGAATACTGCCGCGGCATGATGCTGCGTCTGGGTCGATTCGGGAGCGATCACAAAGAGATCAAAGTTTCCTCCATCGACGCCAAATCGCTCGATCAATGGCTGGTTGCCCTGCCCGTCGCTCCCGGAACCCGGAACACATTCCGGCGCGATCTTCGGACGCTGTTCTCGTTTTGCGAAAAGCGCGGATATTGCACCGGCAACGAAGCCGCTAAGACCGAGCAGGCTACCGACATCGACAAGCCCGCCGGCATCGTGACCCCATCCCAAGCCGCCGCACTTCTCGCGAACTGCGGGGACGAGCTGCTTCCGTATGTCTCCATCGGCATGTTCGCAGGGCTCAGGCGCTCCGAATTGCAAAAGCTCGATTGGGCGGAGGTTGATCTGGAGTCCGGCCACATCGAAGTCACGGCCGCAAAATCGAAAACGGCTAGGCGCCGACTCGTTCCCATCGCTGAAAACCTCGCGGCGTGGATTCGTCCGCTGGCGCAGATTGCCGGTCCGGTTACAACCGTGGGGCTTCGCAAGAGATTCGAGGCCCTCCGGCACCGCGCAGGTCTCAAGGATTGGCCGAACAACGCGTTGCGTCACAGCTTTGGCAGCTACCGGCTCGCGGTGTGCCACGATGCCGCCCGGGTGTCGCTGGAGATGGGCAATAGCCCCGCGATGGTATTCGCCCACTATCGGGAGTTGGTGAAGCCCAAGGATGCCGCGCGGTTCTGGAGTCTCGCGCCTTCCGATGCGGTGACTCAGAAGATCATCGCGATAGCGTAGCAGGGCTTGTCCCCCGATATTGGTTCCCTGGAAGCTCAGTCGAGCAAACTCGGCGCTGACTGCATCGCCTCGGCAGACCGGACGAGGACACCGCGGGGGCGGTCGCGTACCATGCGGATTCGCCCCGCGGACGACGTCGTTCAGGAAACGACGTTGCTCATTACGGGACGCCGGGCGGAGCGGGTACCGCCTTTCGGCAAAGGCGCACTGCAGCGCGTGACCTTCAATCGCCAGGCCGCCCCGGCTGGCGACACCGCTGGCCTTCTTGAGCATAACGCCGGCCTTCCGCCCGGCACGCGCACCGCGTCCAAAACTCAGGGAATACCCGAGGGTCTGGAATGCGGGTTCGCCCGGCGAGGCGGCGCATTTTGTCTGCTCTTTAACCTCTCATGAATAAAACTCGTATCCTCGTTGTGGATGATGAACCGAATCTCTCGGGGCTCGTTCGCCTTTTTCTCGAAAAGACCAAGCGCTTCGAAACGCGGGTGGAAAATCGGTCCGCGTCCGCTTTGACGGCGGCCCGCGAGTTCCGACCAGACATGATCTTGCTGGATGTCGATATGCCCAGCAAAGACGGCGGGGAAGTGGCACGGGAGATCGGAGCCGACGTAGCGCTTCGCGGGACCCCGATTCTCTTTTTCACGTCCCTGATTTCGCGCGACGAAGCAGGCCAGCGGGAGGTGATGCGCGGCGGGATGCGCTTCCTGGCCAAACCCATAAATCCTAAAGTTTTGGTGGAGACGATCGATCGGATTCTCGCGGGTCAAGGCGTGACCGCTTGAGGTTCCAGCGGGGCGTTGCTGTCCGAGAGGTGAAACTGTGAGTGAGCTGAATCCAGATGCGCGGCTGCTGATCGTCGATGACAACGTGGCGAATGTCTCGCTGCTGCAAAATATCCTCAATCGGCTCGGCTTTCGGCAAATTGAGACGCTGACCGATTCTCGCGAAGCCATCGGACGGGTGGAGCAGTTTCGGCCGGACCTCATCATACTCGACCTGAACATGCCGCATCTCGACGGTTTCGGGGTGATGCAGCAGCTCGGCAAGCTGATCTCGCGGGAGAATTTTCTGCCGGTGCTGGTCATCACTGCTGACGTGACGGGTGAAACCAAACGCAAGGCGCTTTCCGCGGGCGCGAATGATCTGCTGACGAAGCCTTTCAACTCGTCGGAGGTCTTCATGCGGATTCGCAATCTGCTCCAGATTCGCTTTCTCCATTTGCAGCTCCAGGAACAGAATCAAACACTGGAAACAAAAGTCGCGGAGCGCACGCGCGAGCTGCGCGAGATGCAGCAGCAAATCGTCGCGCAGGAGCGGCTACGCGCCTTTGGCGAGATGGCGGGCGGCATCGTGCATGACTTCAACAACGCGCTCATGTCATCAATGTCGATGGCGTCACTGCCGACGCGCCGCTGAGGGTTCAATTACTCGATCACCTCGACCGACCCATCGCTGGTTACGCGACCACCATCACACAAAACGGCACGCACCAGCCTGTTCAGTGGACCAAGGCACTGCCAGCAAGTCAGCGCATCGCCCTTCAGGTGCACTTCCCGCTCCACAGCAGCGCTAAGGTGTATGCGCTCTATCTCAACGACTGAGTCCTCATGCCTTCCCAGAGCCGCTTTTGCCTGCTGACTGGCCGGAACCGCGCCAGTCATCAGCGTCACCCCTTGGGGCGCGATGACGCCGCTGTGCGCCTTCCGCCACTGGGTGCTCAAAGACGCGCTGGGTCGCCGATCCTTCACGACATCCTCAAAACCAGGGCCTCGTCCCAAATCACCATCGCATCGAGGGGCTCTATCGTGAGGAGAGGCTCTCCCTGCGCCCTTCCTCAAAATGGGCGAACTGGCCGCGAGCTCTCTTTCCTGGTGCAGATGCAACCAAGTAAGCCCGGACCTCCTCATTGCTGATCCGCTCCGGCGACCGCCCGAAGTAACGGACCAGGGCCGCCACCACCGGGGCCATGCTCGGCCGGCTGTCTTCAATTTTCCACCGTGCGCCGTGGGGAGCGCTGCAAGGCGAAGGAGAGGGCGGTGTAGAACGCCGGGTAAAGGAGGGAAAGCAAGGCCAGCCAGCGCGGCCCGTGCGGAAAGTTCACCAGTAGTCCCACGAGGGCGGCCAGCCACAGCAAGGCTCCCACCAAAACAATTGTCCGCCACGGGCGGGGCGTGAGATTCGGGTAAAGGAAACGGACCGGGAGGACGGTCAGCAACGCGAGCGCCAGCGTGATCGTGCCGGTAATCGTCGCACTTGCCTGGCCTCCGAACAAACCGGCGTAGAACGCGACGACGTTCCAATAGGATGGGAAGCCGAGAAAAAACCCGCCCGACTCGTCCTTCGCTTCGCGATTTGCAAAACCAAAGAGCGACGCAATCAATGCTGGAATGACCCATACGGCGGCGGGTTCTGGCAGCCATCCCATGCGCGCCATCAAGAGCAAAGGGAGGAAAGTGAAGGTAAGATAATCGACGATGTCGTCGATTGTCCGCCCGTCGATTGAGGCCGCCCATGTTTTGACGTGCCAGCGCCGGGCCAGCACGCCGTCGGTGGCGTCGATCAGCACCGCCGCAAAAAGTAATGCAAAGACGTGGCGGGGATCGGGATCAGGGGCGCAGATCTCCGTGGCAGCCAGGAACGCCAAGCCAACGCCGGACGCTGTATAGACATGCACCGCGTAGGCGCGGACCCGTTGGAAGGGCGTTGGCACGGCGGGTGCCGAGCTGGGTTCGTTCGTGTCCATCACCCTTCCTTGGGACGGTCGTCGCCCGTTTGCGCGGCCTTGGATTGTTTCTGCAACTTCTCGTTGGCGTCTTCCAGGTCGTCCGCATCGGCTTGGGGTTTGGGCTGCTGCGACTTTGCCTTGGGGTCGAAGTACAGCTCAATGAGGACCGGAAAGTGATCTGATCCAATGTGCGGCAATCGCCGAAGTTCGGTCAGGGTGAAATGGTTGGAGTGGAAAACATGATCGAGGGGGAAGCGAACCAGCACATTGTCCGCGTTGAAGCTGTTATAGAAACCGCGTCCGACGCGTGGATCGAGCAGACCGCTGAGGCGAAGAAACAGCTCGGTTGTCGGGGACCACGCCACGTCATTCAGATCGCCCGCGACGATCGTCGGTCGATCACCATTCTTACGAATGGCCCGCCCGACGACCACGAGTTCAGCGTCGCGGGGAGTCGAGTCCTGATCGCGGATCGGCTCGGGTGGCCGCGGGTGTAACCCGTGGAGAACAATCCGGTCTCCGCTGGGCAGATCGAACGCCGCGTGCACGGAAGGAATGTCCTCTTGCACGAGAAACTTCACCTCCGCGTCCACCAGCGGAAAGCGGGAGAAGAGCATCATCCCGTAATAATTCTCCTGCGGGTTCTGGATGGTATGGGGATAGTTTTCCAGCAGCGGCTGCAGCGCCGCCGCCCACACGGCATTTGTCTCGACGGTCAAGACGAGGTCCGGCTCGCAGTCGGCAATCAGGGCGAGCAGCCGTTGGGGTTCGTGATTCTCCATCATCACGTTGGAGATGAGCAGCCGGAATGATCGGTCTCTGGAACCATTCGGATCGCTGCACTTCACCTGCACCCGCGCGAAGGGCGTGAATGGGAAAATCTTCCCGGCCTGCCAGAGCACGCAGAGCAAATTGCTGAGCAGCAGCAGCCAGTCGCCGCGTTGACCTCGAAAAAAGAGCCCCCGGAAGAGCGTCGCTGACACGGCGGCAGTCGCCGCGATTTGGAGACGCGGAAAATCCCACGCCCGGAGGAGCCAGTGCGACCCCTTGCTCAGGCTCGCGAGCGTCACGGCTGATGCGGCGAGGCCTAAGCCGACGACGATCCATTTGATGATTGTGAACATGAGATGTCACGGCGATCAGGGTGCCCGAATTTTTAATCCTTGGACCGCCGTTCTCGGATACCAATGATCTGCACGCCGTCCGTGTCCGTGCGAAAAGTCACAAAATTTTCGGTCACGCCGCTCGCCCGTTTGCTCACGCTGGCGAGCGAAAAACGGAGCTTGAAACGGGCGGTGGCGCGTTCTGGGGTGATCCACTCGATCTCTGGTTCACCGATCAGCTCGAATTTCCTCTCCGGCCACCGGCGGTAGTATTTGATCTGGTCGTCGCGCACGAAGTCGCGGGAGACGCGCCCGCTATCGAAATACTCGACGCGCTCCGCATAAAATGACAACTCCTTGTCGGGCGTGACGCCTTCCGCAGCAGCGAGATAATCCTCGATGAACCTTTGAACGTCCACCTCGGCACGCCGTATCGGCTTCGTCGTTGCTTCTTGCGCCGGGGGAGGCGGCAACGCGGCTCGCGGTGGGGCCGTTTCCGCAGTGGGCGGGGGAGGATTTACGCGCTCGGCCGTCTCAGTCCGCCGAAGAAACTCGCGATCACTTTTTTCCTGCGTGCGGGCGATTTCGCGCAGT
>JBBQIZ010000191.1:0-8338 GCA_038325425.1 Chthoniobacterales bacterium | reverse complement strand
CTACCGCAACGTTTGGGTGGTGGAGAAGAAATAGGGTGCGGGTCTGCTGCGGCATGTTTTGCCGGCCATGAAGATCACGGACTTTTGCGTCGAACCCGCGGCCGCGGGCGCGCGGCTCGATCAGTTTCTCGCGGCCAGCGTTCCGGCGCTTTCGCGCTCGCGAATTCAGGATCTGATCAAGGCCGGGCACGTCACACTCAACGCTCTGCCGACCAAACCAAATGCCCGGCTGCGGGCGGGCGACGCGATCATCCTCGTCGAACCGCCACCCGTGCCGACTTCGACGGTGGCCGAGGAAATCGCGCTCGATGTGCTCTTTGAAGATGACGACCTGATCGTGCTCAACAAACCCGCCGGGATCGTGGTTCATCCGGCGGCGGGGAACTGGAGCGGGACGATCGTCAATGCGCTCCTGCACCATTGCCGAGCGCTCTCCGGGATCGGCGGCGAACAGCGCCCCGGCATCGTGCATCGCCTCGACAAGGACACCAGCGGCTGCCTCGTCGCCGCCAAGAGCGACGCGGCGCACCAATCGCTCGCGCGGCAGTTCGCCGGGCGCGAAGTGAAGAAGATCTACCTCGCGCTGGTCGCGGGCCAGGTGCGGTTCAAGACGGGCACGATCGACGCCCCGATCGGGCGGCATCCCGTGCATCGGAAAAAGATGACGGTCGTGAAGGAAGGGAGCGGGCGCGCGGCGAAGACCGGCTATCGGGTGCTCGCGGAGTGGCCGATCGGCACGCTCGTCGAATGCACGCTGCACACCGGCCGCACCCACCAGATCCGCGTGCATCTCAAACATCTCGGCCATCCGCTGCTCGGCGACGACGTTTACGGGAAGCGCGCGGGCTTTCCGCGCCAGATGCTCCACGCGTGGCGGCTCGGCTTCGCGCATCCGCGGACGAATGAGCGGATGAATTTCGAGTCGCCCATTCCGCCCGACTTCGTGGAAGCTGGGGTCCCAGCCCAACTGCCATGAGCGAATTTCAAACCGGCCTCGACCTTGTCCACACCACGCTGCGCGATCTGCATGCGCAGGGCGCGAAATTGCACGCCTCCGCCGCCGCGCTCGATCGCCTGGCCAGTCTCGAACCGGTGGCCGCGCCCGTGGTGGCACCCGTCATTGAAAAGGCCGCCGAGCGTCCGCGCCCGGCGGTGGCCCCGCGGAAACCTGATGCTCCCGCGCTCGTTGCGCCGGCGGGACCGGCTTCGCAACTGGCTCCGCGGGAGGGTTCGAAAGCCGAGCGTCTCGCGGCGATGCGTCCGCCGGTCCTGGCCTGCGTGAAGTGTCCGCATCTCGTGAAGTCGCGCACGCAGGTGGTTTTCGGCGTGGGCAATCCCGATGCGGAAGTGATGTTCGTCGGCGAAGCGCCGGGCGAAGACGAGGACAAGGAAGGTGAGCCGTTCGTCGGCAAGGCGGGGCAATTGCTGACCAAGATCATCGCGGCGATGGGCTTCGACCGCGGCGACGTTTACATCGCCAACGTCCTGAAGTGCCGCCCCGACATGGCGCCCGGGATGCCGGGCAATCGGAAGCCGAAGTCCGAGGAGATGCAGACCTGCCTGCCGTATCTGCGCGAGCAGATCGATATCATCCAGCCGCGGCTCATCGTGGCGCTCGGCGCGACCGCGATGGAAGGCCTGCTCGGCACGACCGAAGCGATGTCGCGTTTGCGCGGGCGCTGGCACGATTTCCAGGGCACGCCGCTGATGGCGACGTATCACCCGGCGTATCTGCTGCGCAATCAATCGCTCAGCGAGAAGCGCAAGGTCTGGGAGGATATGCTGCTGGTGCTCGAGCGGCTGGAGAAAACGATCACCGAGAAGCAGCGGAATTATTTCCTGGCGAAGTAGGCGGCACGTTTAGTTGGTGCATCACGCGGCGATGCACCCACGCCAGGGCGCGCTCCGAGAAGGCGGCGGCGAGGGCGTAGGCGAAAGCCACGCGCACGGTGTTTCGCGAAACTTTGATTTTCTCGGGACATTCGAGCGCGCCGGGTTGGGCGAGCAGGGCCAGGGTTTGCAGGCCGAGATACCACGGGAGGAAACACGCCGCCCGCAGCCGCGCCGAGTGCAACGCGGCGATGTAGGCGTGGCCATGCTCCATTTGCGCGATGGCGCGCGCCTGCCAGCGGTCGAAAACGGGCTGCGCTTTTTCCGGGCGATCCATGACCGGCGTCGGCGAGGTACCCGAAGCGCGCAGTTCATTTTCCGGCAGGTAACAGCGGCCGTTGCGCAGATCTTCCGGGAAGTCGCGGAGGATGTTCACGAGTTGCAGGCCTTTGCCAAATTCCCCGCCGAGACGGCGCAGTTCGGCGAGGCCGAGCGTCGCGCAGTCGGGCAGGTGCGTGAGGCAAAGGCGCGTCCAGAATTCACCGACGCAGCCCGCCACGAGATAGGTGTATTCTTCCAGTTCCTCGGCGGTCTGCAGCGCGACGATGTGCTGGCCGCCGCCGAAGCGTTCGAGATCGAGCGCCTGCCCGCGGATGATCTTTTGCAGCACATCCACGATTTCGCCGCGGTCCTTGTTGTCGATCTGCGTCAGCCATTGCAGGCAGCGGTCGAGGTTGCAGAGCAGCACGGTTTCGCCCGCATGCGCCGTGTGAATATCGCGCTGCAATTCGGTGAGGCCCTCCGTCTTTCCGCTGCGGATCATCTTCTCGAAAGCGGCGAGATGCTGCCTGCGCGCGGCTTCCGGGACTTCCACGCTATCGGCGATGGTGTCGCTCGCGCGAGCCAGCAGGTAGGCGAGGCCGATGGGCGCGCGCAACCGCGCCGGGAGGATCCGGATCGAAAGGTAAAAGGAACGCGAGACCGAGGCGAGCAGCGGGCCGCCGAGATCCTTGGTATTCATCGCCATGTGCGGAGACGGATTACACGAAAGGCCGCGCGCTGGGGAGAGGGGAAGTGCCCGCGATCATTCCGGCCCGACGGGGCGGAGGATGATTTTCCCTTCGGCGAAGTTGCCGAGGCCGATCACCTCGCCGTCCTTCAGCCATTCGGCGCGGCGGGCGATCGACGGGAGTTTGGATTGCTTCCGCCAGCCTTCGATGAGCCGGAAGGCGTGCGCGTCGAGCGCCACGGGATCTTTGCTCGCGTAGATGGTGTGGTTGGGAAAGGCGTAGTTCGGATTGAAGCGCGGCCCGCCGGCGTATTGCGCGAGCAAGCCATCCATGATCGTGAGCACGACTTTTCCGCCGACCCGCTCATCGGCGTAGACGTCGAGCAGACCGCTGGCGCCATCGCCCTCGGTCTGGGTGAAGCGGCGCCAGTTGTCGATGTTCGGTACCGTCATGTTGTAGATCGCCCCGGCCACGCCGCTGCCCGCTTCGTCGGAGAGCACGGGCACATTGATGACTTTCGTGACCTGCTTGCTCAGGACCTGCGCGAGATGGCTGGTGGAACTGAGCTGATCGGCCTCGATCAGCCGTTTGCCGAGTTTGCCCTGCTTTTCCTGAAAGAGCGCGTCGCCCCAGATCAGCTTGCCGAGCGACGGCGCGCTGATCGTCGCCTGCCGGTCGTAGCCGGTGATCGGCGGGATATTCGAGACGGCATAACCGCCGCGCTGGCGGACGAAACCGGCGGCGCGCAGATCGTCCAGGTCGCGATCCCAGACGATCACGCGGCTGCGCGGCACGCCGGCCTGTTCCAGCCCATCGACGATCGCCTCGACGATCCCGCGATGACTGCCGAAATAACGTCCTCCGGACGCGGCGACCTTGATCCCGACGCGATCCGCCGGCTTGACCAGCGACCGCCAGGCGCTGGCGACATCCGGTTGCCCGGTGACGGCGCAGACCAATCGATCGACCATGCGCCGCGTGACCGCGGAGTTTTCCTCGAATTTCGTGAGCGCCCGCTCGTCCTGCGCGTAGTGGATCGTGGAAAAAGCGGGGAGCGCGGGCGCAGCCTCGGGGAGCGGTTCCGCCGCCCGAAGCGGGAGGCAGAACAGGGCGGCGATGGCCACAAGCGGAAGTCGGAACACAGGCCGCGAATATGCGGGCGGGCGGGGGGGTGTCAATCCACGCGCCGGAGCAAAAGCGCGCGCCGGCGGCCCCGGTGCGGCGGACGGTTTTGCGCTCTTTTCGGTTCAGCCGGCGCAATTTTCGCCCGGTTCGCAAGGTCGCAACCCGGCGGGATTAGCCCACCCCGAGGGATCGCAGCAGCGAACGGTCGATCCGGCCGGTGACCTCGAGGCGGTTGCGATACTGATATTCGCGAATCGCGCCGCGCGTGCCCAGGCCGACGTCGCCATCGATCGGCCCCTTGTAGTAGCCGCGCCGGGCGAGCGCGCGCTGCACGTCCTCGGCCAGAGCGTCGTTCACGTTGCCGGTCCGGATTGTGCGGGAGTAGGTCGCGTAGGACGGGCCGGTCGAAAGCGAGATGCCGACCGACGGGCGCCCGTAGTAGTAAGGATAGGAGGAGTAGCCGTAGGGATACGCGGAGTAGTACGGCGAGTAATAGGAGGACGGCCGGTAGCTGCGGTAGGAGACGCTCGGCCCGCGGTAGCAGGATTGAGAGTGGCCGTGCCGATGGTAGCTGTGTTTGCCGTGATCGTGGTGATGGCGGTCTTTGCCCGCGCTCGCTTCCGGGGTGCTGAAAGCCAGAACGGCGGCGAGGGCGATGAAGGTTGGGAGAGTTTTCATGGCGAGGTGGGATCTTCTGTCGGGACGGGAGCCGGACGGATTCTCTTCAAAAGGTTTCCCAAAACGCCCGCCCGGCAAGCGGAGATTGCGGCGCAGATCATTTATTGCACAAGGGCGGGCCGTCCGTCCTGCAGCGTGATCGCCGGACAATAGAGCCCGAGCGGTTCGCGCTTCCACCAGCCGGGGTGGCCGTCGCCGAAGCGGGTGAAATGGTAATCGTAGAGCGCGGCGCGGATGTAGCGCGGCGGCGCATCGGGAAAAGGATTGCCGGCGAGCAGGGCGAGGACTTCCGGCGAACCTTCGAGAAGGCGGACGAGGAACTGCACAAACCACGGGTTGTTTTGCACGGTGCCGAGCGCGGCGAACCACATCTGCCAGTCGAGCCGCGGCTGATGCGGGGCGACCAACCGCGGCCGCTGGGTGACGGCGCCGGGTTTCCAGCGGAACTCGTAGGCCTGCCAAGTGTGGCCGTCGGCGCTGCCTTCGACCACGATCTCGTGTCGCTGGGTGGTCATGACGGCGAAGAGTCCGTAGCTGTTGAAGCTCCATAAAGGCGCGACTGCTTCCCGCAGCGCGGCGAGCGGCGCCGGCCAGTGTTTCACCAGCCCGATCGAGGAGAGGAGGGGCTGGACGGTGAGCAGAAACGCGACGGCCAGCGCGCTGGCGGTCGTCCATTTCTGCCAGCGCTCGGGCGGAGTGGAAACCGCGGGTGCGGTCAAGCCGAGGCGCGCGCGCCAGGGGGCGGGCCACGCCGCGTCATCGAAAAGCAACAGGCAAAGGCCGATCGTCAGGCAGTTGAAAAAGGCGTAGTTGCCGGTGGCGAGGATGGCGATTTGCAGCCCGATCAGCGTCCCCGCAGCGCCGTGGCGCCAGCGGCGCGGCGCGAGGATGAGCAGCGGCGCGACGAACTCGATGAGGAACATGGCGAAGACCACGAGGCAGCGCAGCCATTCCGGCAGTTGATGGGCCAGCCAGGCTGTCCAGAGCGGGAGCGGCTGGGTTTCGAAGTGGTGATCGAGCGCGGTGAACCCGCGCCAGGTCGGATCGCCGCTGGCCAGTTTGACCACGCCGGATTGGAACATCAGCCGGAATAACAGCCACCAGAGGAGCCAGCGCGCGGCGTCGATCCGCAACGAGACGCGTCCCCAATCCGGTCGCCATCGCCACGGCAGCCAGAGGGCACCGAGGAGCGCGGTCTCGAGCAGAAGCGCGTCCCATTGAAAACCGAGGAAGGGATTGGTGACGCGCGCCAGCGACAGATACAGCCCCCACGCGAGCAGCGCGCAGAGTCCGGGAAACCACGCGCCCCACATGAGCAGGAGGGCCAGCGCGCACCCGGCGAGGCACAGCACGACGAGCGCGGTATCCCCCGCGCCGACCCAGCAAACGGTCGGCACCTGCCAGAGCGCGGCCGGGCCGAGTTGCCGCCAGACGGCGTCGAGCCAGGGCTCAGCGGGCACGATGCCACGGACGCCCGCCAATCCGCGGATCTGCAGCCCCAGCGAGGCAAAGGCGAAGAAAAACACCGCGCCGAGCACCCGCGCAAAGACCCAGCGGGCGATGACGAAATCGGGGCAGGGGAGAAACATCCCGCTCAGGGAATCGGCAAAGCCGGGAAGGGCGCAAGCTTCAACACCGGAGGGAAGCGTTCCCCGATTTCATTTCTGCGACGCACAGGCGGGGGCGCCGGACGCGCAGGAGCGAGTCCCTCCGGTCAGACCTTCGCCATGCGCTCGATCTCAGCGAATTCCACCTGGGTCACGGGCATGACCGAGAGGCGCGACTGCCGGAGAAGCGCGATGTCCTTCAACTTCGCGTTCGTCTTGATCCCGGCCAACGGCACCGGCTTGGGGAGAGCTTTCACCGGCACCAGATCGACGCACGACCAATCGCCCTCGGTCGCCGTCGGGTCGGGATAAGCCTCCTTCGCGACCTCGGCGATGCCCACGACTTCCTTGCCCTCGACACTGTGGTAATAAAAAACGCGGTCGCCCTTTTTCATCGCGCGGAGATTGTTGCGGGCCTGGAAGTTGCGGACGCCGGTCCACGCGGTGCGGCCGTCTTTTTCGAAATCGCTCCACCCGTAGGCGGTGGGTTCCTGTTTGACCATCCAGTAGGCGGCGGGCTTGCTCATGTGGCCCCGAGATGAGTCGAAAACGGCGGCGCGAGGCAAGCAAATCACTGGGCGCGCGGGGTTCCACAGTTGTGTGACGATTTGGCGTTGCCAGAAAAACGAAAGCTCCTACACTCCCGCACCCTTTCCCCAAAATCCAGGTATCTATGCTCCCCGTCGCTGCCAGTTTCCTCCTCACCTCCGGGCTCACGTTGTCGATGATCTGCGCGGTCATCGGTCTCGCCGCCGCGCTCTATCTGATCAAAACCATCCTCGCAGTGAAGGTGGGCAACGAGCGCATGCGGCAAATCGCCGGGGCCATCGAGGAAGGCGCGAAAGCGTATCTCGGTCGGCAGGTGCGCTCGATCGTCTTCATCGCGGCGGTCATCGTGGTGCTGCTTTTCATCTTCAAGGACACGCCGACGGCGGTGGGTTTCCTGCTTGGCGCGGTTTGTTCGCTGGCCGCTGGATTTATCGGCATGCGGGTCGCGGTCGTGGCCAATGTGCGCACCGCGCAAGGCGCGATGGAGAGCCGCAAGAAGGCGCTGCAGGCGGCGTTCAACGGCGGCGCGGTCACGGGTCTTCTGGTGGTCGGGCTGGCGCTGCTTTCGGTCGGGTTGTTCTGGGTTTTGATGCAAAAGATGATCGGCGATCAAAGGGCGGTTTCGTCGCTCATCGGGGTGGCGTTGGGCGCGTCGCTGATCTCGGTCTTCGCGCGTCTGGGCGGTGGCATTTACACCAAGGCGGCTGACGTCGGCGCGGATCTCGTCGGCAAGGTGGAGTCGAATCTCGACGAAGATGATCCCCGCAACCCGGCGACCATCGCGGATAACGTCGGCGACAATGTCGGTGACTGCGCTGGCATGGCGGCGGACGTGTTTGAAACCTACGCCGTGAGTTTGATCGGTGCGGTTCTGGTGGGTGGCTTGACGGCGGGGTTCGGTGCTCCGGTCGTCTATCCGTTTGTCCTCGGTGGTTTGTCGATCATCGCCTCGATCATCGGTATGATTTACGTGAACATGACGGGTTCGAAGCCGGCGAACGCACTGATGGGCGGCGTGCTGCTCAGCGCGCTCATTTCCGCGGCATTTTTCTGGCCGGTGACCAAGGCCCTTTTCCCGAACGGCTTGCAAGTGACCGACGTCCTCACCGGCCTGCCCGCGAGCTACACTGCCGGCGGCATCTACTTCGCGGCCATCGTCGGCCTGCTCATGACCGGCGCCGCCGTGCTCATCACCAATTACTACACGTCCACCGAATACGCGCCCGTCCGGAAGATCGCCGACGCCAGCGTCACCGGCCACGCGACGAACATCATCGCCGGGATTGCCGTCGGCCAGCACGCCACGGCGCTTCCGGTGCTCTGCATCAGCGCTTCGATCTGGCTCAGCTACAGCGCGGCGGGGCTCTACGGCATTGCCGTCGCGGTCATGGCCATGCTGGCCATGGCGGGCATCATCATCTCGCTCGATGCTTTCGGGCCGATCACCGACAACGCGGGCGGCATCGCGGTCATGAGCGGTCTGCCCAAGGAAGTGCGTGCGATCACCGACGACCTCGACGCCGTCGGCAACACCATGAA
>JBBQIZ010000190.1:0-8355 GCA_038325425.1 Chthoniobacterales bacterium | reverse complement strand
TCTGGGCCTGTTGCAGCATGTGATCGCGCTTCATGGCCGTGTGGATTTTGTTGATCGACGGGGCGATTTGCCACGCGCCGGTTTTTCTTTCGGTTCCCAATTACCCGCGCGCGCCAGCGCATCGCTCCAGCGCCCGCGCAGTTCGGTCACGCGGGCCCTCGGCATGTTCGGCTCGAAGGTCTTCTCGATCCGCCACTGCGTCGCGATGGCCTCGGCGTTCTTCCAAAAACCCACGGCCAGCCCGGCGAGATAGGCCGCGCCGAGCGCCGTGGTTTCGATCACGGCCGGTCGCACGACCGGCACGCCGAGCAGGTCGGCCTGGAATTGCATCATCGGCTCGCTCCGCGAGGCGCCGCCATCGACGCGCAATTCCGTGAGCTTTTTGCCGGTGTCGGCGTGCATCGCGTCGAGCAGATCGGCGACTTGAAAGGCGACGCCTTCGAGCGCCGCGCGGGCGATGTGCGCGGCGGAAGTGTCGCGCGTCAGGCCGATCATCATGCCACGCGCATAGGCATCCCAATGCGGCGCGCCGAGTCCGGTGAAAGCCGGCACGAGAAAGACCCCGCCGCTGTCCGGCACCGACGCCGCGAGCATGTCCACCTCCTGCGCGGAGCGCACCAGTTGCAGCCCGTCGCGCAGCCATTGCACGACCGCGCCGCCGATGAAGACGCTGCCTTCGAGTGCGAACTCGCGCTTTTTTCCGATCTGCCACGCCACCGTCGTGAGCAGTCGTTGTTTCGAGGCGACCGGCTTCGTGCCGATGTTCTGCAGCATGAAACAGCCGGTGCCGTAAGTGTTCTTGGCGAGGCCGGGCTTCACGCACATTTGCCCAAACAGCGCCGCCTGCTGATCGCCGGCGATGCCCGCAATCGGCACGCCTTGCAGGCCGAGCGAGGTGCTGATTTCGCCATAGACTTCGCTCGAAGTGCGCACCTCCGGAAGCATGCTCGCGGGGATGCGGAAGAGCTTCAGCAACTCCTTGTCCCACGCGCCGGTGTGGATGTTGTAGAGCATCGTCCGCGAGGCGTTGCTTGGGTCGGTGAGGTGCGCGTGCTGACCGCTCGTGAGTTTCCAAATGAGCCACGTGTCCACGGTGCCAAAGGCCAGTTGACCCTTCTCCGCCTTGGCGCGCGCGCCCGGCACGTTCTCCAGGATCCACACGATCTTCGTCGCGGAAAAATAGGCATCGATGCGCAGGCCGGTGCGCTTCTGAATCATCTTTTCGTGACCCGCGGCGCGCAGCTTGTCGCACATGCCGGCGGTGCGGCGATCCTGCCAGACGATCGCGTTGTAAACCGCCTCGCCCGTCTGGCGATCCCACACCACGGCGGTCTCGCGTTGATTGGTCATGCCGACGGCCGCGATGTCGCTCGGTCGAATGCGCGCGCGGCCGAGCACTTCGACCGCCGCCGCAATCTGCGAAAACCAAATCTCCTGCGGGTCGTGTTCCACCCAGCCCGGTTGGGGATAAATCTGGCGGATTTCCTTTTGCGCGACGGCGCGAATCTGACCGTCGTGATCGAAGACGATGGCGCGCACGCTGGTCGTGCCGGCATCGAGAGAGAGGATGTAGGGCATGGGGTGGGAGGAAGCGCCGGAGCGCGTGAGTGATACAGGAATCGGTGCGCGAGTTAGAGTTGCCGGTGGCGGGCAACGCAAGCAGGTTGCTCCAAGAGCTTGAAAAGGACTATTTCCCCAAGAAATCGGTCTGCGAGCGATTGTCCCTCGAACCCGTAACCACCCATGAATCGACGCAGCTTCCTTCTCCGAACCATTGGTGCCACCCTCGCCCTGCCGAAATTGCCGTCGCTGATGGCTGCGGCGGTGGATGGAAATTCGGCCGTGCAGACGGCGAAAGGCGCGGGGATGGGGGCCCGGCGTTTTGTCGCGATTGGGAATCTGCTCGGTTTCCAAGTGAAGCAGCTTTTTCCGACCGCTGCCGGGCGGGAATACGAGAAGACCACGCTGCTCGATCCGCTGTGGGAGAATCGGAGCCAGATGACGCTCTATCGCGGGCTCGATCACGGCGTGAAGGGCGGCCATTTCGCGGTGCATTCGTTCCTTTCCGGCGTGCTCAATTCCGAGGCCCAAAACCGCCCCGATGGCAATGTGACCATCGACCAATATCTCGCCGAGGAGTTGGGCCACCAGACGCGGTTTCCGTCGCTGACCGTCGGTTCGGAAGGCGGCATTCACGGCGGGTGTCAACTCGCGTGGACGAAGTCGGGCGTGCGCGTGCCGCCGATCACGAATCCGGCGGAGTTGTTTGAGAAACTTTTCGTCGGTGACTCGAAAGAGCGTCAGGTGCGGCGCCGGCAGGAAAACCATGTGCAGGCTTCGATCCTCGACTCGATCCGCGAGGAGGCGAACCATCTCTCCCGCCAGGTGAACCGCGAGGACAAGGACAAGCTCGACGAGTACCTGACCTCCGTGCGCGATGTGGAAAAGCGCCTCGAACTGCGTCAGCGCTGGACCAGCCAGCCGAAACCGCAGGCGCCTTTTGACAAGCCGTCGAACCGCAACGCGGTCGAGGATCTGCCGCTGCTCTACGAGCTGATCGCGCTGGCTTTGCAGACGGACTCGACGCGCATCGCGACGCTGGAAATCGGCGGCGATTTCGCGCCGCAGCACCTCGGGATTACAAAGGACTACCACGGGCTTTCGCATCACGGCAACGACCCGGAGGCCATCGCGAGCCTCGTCGCGCTGGAGCGCTATCAGATCGAGCACTTCGGAAAATTTCTCGCCCGTCTGGCGAAGCTGAACGACGGCGACCGCACGCTGCTCGACTCCACCACGGTGCTGTTCGGCAGCGGCATGGGCGATGCGAATTCGCACAAGAACTCCGACTTGCCCGTGATCCTCGCGGGCGGCGGCTACCAGCACGGCGAATTCCGTCAGGTGCCGCGCGAAGGCGCCAACAAGGTGCCGCTCTGCAATCTCTTCGTGGACATCGCGCAAAAGATGGGCCTGGAGATCGACGCGTTCGGCAGCAGCACGGGCCGCTTCGCCTGATGCGGCGGATTCGTCAGGTCTGCCTGGTCGCCGCGCTGGCGGCGATGCCTTGGGCCGACGCGGCGCGCGCTGAGGAACTCGTGCCGCCGGCGAAACTTGTCGGGCAGTTCCTCGATACCTATTGCCTGGATTGCCACGACTCCACGAAGCAGAAGGGAGACCGCGATTTCGAGGCGTTCACGCTGCCGCTGAAGTCGGTCGCGGACCTGATTTCGGCCAAGGACATCATCGATCAGATCACGCTGAAAGAGATGCCGCCGAAGAAGGCCGACCAGCCGACGGACGAGGAGCGACTCGCCATGGTGCGCGCGTTGCGCGAAGGGACCACGGCCGCCCGCAGCAAGCTCGAAAGCTCCGGCTCGCGTACGGTGATACGCCGCCTTTCCAGCCGCGAGTATGAAAACACGCTGGCCACGCTCTTCGGTCGTCGCGTGGACACGCTCGGGCTCACCGCGGATTTCCCGAAGGAGAAAACCAGCCAGCACATCGACACTATCGGCCAGACGCTGGTGACCTCCGGATTCCTCGTGGATCAATATTTCCAGGCGGCCAATCGGCTGGTGGAAATGCGGCTCGGCAAACCCGAAACGAAGCCACAGCAATGGCGCTTCAACGATCACTTTCTGCAATACGAGGAGCTGAGCGGCTCCCACAAGGCCGCCTTTAAATACCGCTACCTCAACCTCTACGAGCAGCCGAACACCGATACGCGCCAGGGCGGCTACGGTCACATCGAGGACTTCCTGAAGGGCGTGCCCGTGTCCGGTCTCTATGACCTCGAGGTCGAGGCCACGGCGCTGCATCGCGACACGCATTACGATCCCGCGATCTTCGGCATCGATTTCTCCGAGCCCTTCATCCTCGGCGTCGTGCCCGGCGACGTGACGAAAGGCCACATCCACTATCCGCAGGCCATCGAGCCGCTGCTCGCCAGCGCCGTGGTGCCGGATAACGAGCCCACGTGGTTCAAATTCCGCGTCTGGCTGGAAGCCGGACAAACGCCGCGATTCATCTTCCCAAACGGGCCCTACGAATCGCGTGCCTCGGTCGTCACGATCAACAAGCGCTACAAGGACGAGTTCAAGGCGCGGGTCGGCACTTCCGGTGTCGGACGCGTGCACATTCTGCTGGAAGGCAAGCTGCCGCACATCCGCATCAGCGAGATCAAGATCGAAGGTCCGATGCCCGAAAAAGGCGGCACCGCGGAGGAAGTGGCGGTCTTCGGCAAGGACGGCTTTCAGGCGGATCGCGCCGCGGACCAGCTTTTTGCCTTTGCGGAAAAAGCCTATCGCCGCCCGCTGACCGACACCGATCGCCAGCCCATCCGCGCGCTTTATGAAAAGCGGCTGAGCGAAAACGCCGAGCCGCGCCAGGCCGCGCTCGATGCCGTGAAGCTCATCCTCTGCTCGCCCTCCTTCCTCTACCTCAGCGAAATCACGGACGAATCCGCAAAGGCGCTGAAGCCCTACGACCTCGCTTCACGTCTTTCCTTCGCGCTGTGGGCTGCGCCGCCGGATACCGCCCTGCTCGCCGCCGCGAAATCCGGCCAACTCACCCAGGACGCCGAGCTGAAAAAGCAGATCCAGCGCATGCTCGCCGACGAGCGCAGCACCGCCTTCGTGAACGGCTTCATCGATAGCTGGCTGAACCTCCGCGATCTCGGCGGCATGCCGCCCCCGCGTGAAACGAACCGCGCCTATTACGCCGAAGACCTGCCCGCCGCGATGAAGGCGGAAGTCCGCCTCTTCTTCCGCGACCTGGTCAAAAACAACGGTTCCGCGGCGCAGTTCCTCAATGCCGACTACAGCTTCGTCGATAAGAAACTTGCCCAGCTTTACGATCTGCCCGAAGCGAAAACCCTGCGCCTGGCCGATGGCTTCAAGAAGGTCAGCCTCCACGGCAACGAACGTCGCGGCGGCCTGCTCGGCATGGCAGGCGTGCTCACCGTGAGCGCGAACGGTGTCGAAACGACGCCCGTCACCCGCGGCGTGTGGGTCAGCGAAAACATCCTCGGCATCCGCCCACCGCCGCCGCCGGATGAAGTGCCCGCCATCGAACCGGATGTCACCGGCGCGACCACCGTCCGCGAGCGCCTCGCCAAACACAGCACCGACGCGGCCTGCGCGGAATGCCATCGCAAGATCGACCCGCTCGGCTTCAGCCTGGAAAGCTTCGATCCCATCGGCCGGTGGCGCACCACTTACCCCAAGCCCAAGCAGAAGGACGCCCCCGCGCCGAAGATCGATACCACCGGCGAATTCCCCTCCGGCGAGACCTATCAGGACTTTGCGGGCTTCAAGAAAATCATCCGCGACACCCGCCATGATCTCTTCATCCGCCACCTCATCCGGCAGACGCTCAGCTACACCACCGGCCGTCACATGGAAGCCGCCGACAATTTCGTCATCGAGGACATCCACGAGAAGGTGAAAAAGGAAGGTCTCGGCCTGCGCACCCTGCTCGTCGAATGCCTGACGAGTCAGATTTTCCGGTCGAGATAGCCGCGAGCTTCGTTTTCCCGGCGCCGGCTAGGGCGGCGGAGGTTTGGGCGAAGAATGGGCGGCGTTTCGGGTTCGGGGGATTCGGATCAGACGTGGCGGGCGGCTTCGTCCGCGATGATGCTCAGGCCTTCACGCACCACCTCTTCGGGTTGCGAAAAATTGAGCCGCAGGCATTCGCGGGTGTGCGACCAGTCTTCCCCGAGGCCGAAGAAGAAATACTCGCCGGGGACGACGAGGACTTTGCGCGCCTTGAGCCGCTCGTAGAGTTCGCGCGTCGGGATCTTCAGCCCGCGCAGCCAGAGCCAGTGGAAGAACGCGCCCTCGCTGGCGTGCAGCGCCCAGTCCACGCCGGCGGCGTCGAAGAACTCGCGTGTCCACCGGGCGGCGGCCTGACTTTTAGCGGAATAAAAGGGGCGCAGAATTTTCGGGCCGAAATCGAGGATCTCGCCGCTCTCGACCCACGGGAGCGCGAGCTGCTGGCCGACGTTGCCATTGGCCAGCCCGACGATCGCGGTCATCGCGCCCATTGCTGATGCGATCTGCTCCGGCGCCACGACGATCGCCGTGCGCGTCCCCGGCAGACCGAGCTTCGAGAGGCTCATCGTGAGGATGACGTGCGGCGCCCAGTGCGGCTGCGCGTCGGTGAAGATGACGTTCGGGAATGGCGCGCCGTAGGCGTTGTCGAGGATGAGCGGGATGCCGTGCTCCGCCGCGAGCGCGGATAATCGAGCCACCTCGTCGTCGGTCAACACGTTGCCGGTCGGATTGGTCGGCCGCGAAACCGCCATGCAAGCGATGTCTTCCTGCCGCAGAGCCGCTTCGACGGCCGCGAAGTCGATGCGGTATTTGAAAACGCGGGCGTCTTCCCCCTGCGGCCAGGTGATTTGCGGACGGCACGCGACGAAGAGTTCGCCTTCGAGTCCCTGGTCGGCGTAGCCGATGTATTCCGGTGCGAGCGGCAGCAGCACCTTGCGCTGGCGGCCATTGGCGAAGCGCCCGGCGAGCAGATTGAAGAGATAGAAAAAAGCGCTCTGGCCGCCGGTGGTGATGGCGAGATTTTGCGGCCCGATGTCCCAGCCAAAGGTCCGCTGCAGCAGCCCGGCGAGCGCACGGAGAAAGCGCGGGTTGCCTTGCGGCGGATCGTAGTTGCCGAGCATCCGATCGAGCGCGTGGCCGTCCTCGACCAGTTCGTGCATGCGCTTGCGCAACAGCGCCTGCATCTCCGGCACCGCGGCGGGATTTCCGCCACCGAGCATGCGCATGTCAGGCTCGATCGTCATGGCGCGCCCGAGGTCGTCCATGAGTTCGAGGATGCCGCTGCGGCCGGTGAGTTTTTGCCCGGCGAGGGAGAAGGGGAAGGTGTGAAGTTTCATCAGCGCGCGGCCTTCGCGGGCCGACACGCGCAGTCTTTGTCGAATCGGCGTGCGTGTCAGCACCGCTTTCATCTGGAGGACGCGCTCCCGCGCGTCCCTGATATTGGGGAGCACGCAGGAGCGTGTCCCTCCGCGTTTACTTCAGCGTGCGGAAATACGCGAAGAGATCGCTCACCTGTTCGGGCGTCATCGTGTCGAGCAGCGCTTCCGGCATCAGCGAGCGGCGCAGGAACTTCGCGTCGCGAATGTCTTTCTTTGAAATACGGCGGTCTTCGCTGCCGGGCATCCGCACCACGACGGCGTCCTTGTCTTCGCTGACAAACATCGCGTCGATCAGGTCACCGCTTTTCAACTCCACGCGGTAAATGCGGTAGCCGTTCTCCATCGCGGCGTTGGGCTGCAGGATGTTGCGCAGGATTGCTTCGGTGCCCATCGCGCCGACGCCACTGAGGTTTGGCCCGATGTTCCCGCCGGTGTTGCCGAAGAGATGGCACGCCTGGCAAAGCATCGCCGCGACCTTGCCCTGCTCGGCGTGGCCCGGCTTCTCGGCGAGCGCGCGGAATTTCGCATACTTCGCATCGAGCGCGGCGGCTTCGTCGCCGGTGAGGATCGGCGGGAAGTCGCTCGTCTTCGCGACCTTCGCGCCCGCCTGGAGCTGACCCCAGTCGCCCGTGGCGGTGGTAAAGACGAGACCGGGCGTGTTCGCGGGCAGGCTGCGATCGCTGGTCGCGCGGACTTCTTCCGCCGAGCGTTCGCGGTTCCAGACGCGTACTTCGCTCAAGGCACCCCGCGGACCGCCTTTCGCCGAAGTCCACGCGAGCCGGAGTTTTTCGATTTTGTGCGGTGCTGGTTTGATGCCGGTTCCGCTGAGTTCGCCGTCGAGGAAGAGCTTCCAAATTCCTTTCGCATCGCGGGTCGCGGCGACGTGCGTCCAAAGTCCGGGCGTGATCGGCTTTTTCGCGACGGCCACGTCGGCCAGCGGTGGGAAGGCGTAAACGCGCGCGGTCTCGCCGAAGAAATTGATGTCGAGTTGTCCTGGCGCGCCGGCAATGCCGTCCACATTCCCGATCTTGCGCTTCTCGGGATCGAGCTTCACCCACGCCTCAATGGTGCATGCGCCGTCGAGCGTTACGTTCGTTTGCGACCAGGCGGCTTCGCTGCCATCCAGCGCGAGCACCGGGCGGAAGAGCGCGCCGAGGCTGTCCATGAGCCTGGCGAGCGTCGGGTCGTTGGCGCCGAGCACGGCTTGGAGCCGGTCGAGGATCGAGGCGTCGAGGTCAGTCTTGGCGAGCGTGCCGGATTCGAGCGCGGCGAGGATCGAACTGGCGCCGGGTTTCGTGGCGGAGAGCTGTTCGAGCGCGGTCTTTCGCTGGCCGGTCGTGAGCTTGGGGTAAAGCGCGAGGACGCGGGCCGGGGCGTCAGCGGCTTTGGAAGCGGCGAGGGCGGCGAGCGCTTCGTCGCGCATG